>JAPKEZ010000016.1 GCA_028821845.1 Planctomycetota bacterium
CAAGCACTCGGTAATAACCGAAGGGCTAACTTTAAAGAACGCAGACAGCTCACGCCGTTTGCGTTCTTTTACAAATTGTAGCTGCTGCTTGGCGTCTAACATTACTACCCCATCACGCAACAAGGCGCGTACGAATTGTGATTGACGCTCTGTCCAATCCCAGAGCAATCCGCCAATAGACGAAACGGCACCCGTCAAACTTCTATTAGACAACTCGTCAAAGCCACGCGCGGCGAAGAACAAACGGTTGCGCTGCGCCTCTTCGAAAGCAGCCAATAACTCAGTTGCGGTTTGCGCAAAGGCAAAGCGGCATTTCACAGGAGTCAGACGCAAAGTCAGCTCACAGATCATCTCGACTAGGCGTCCGCTTCTTCCTAGGCTGTCTTCACCGCCTAGATTTAACTCGCAAAGAAAATTTTTGCCATCGAGAAGCCTTATGTCGCATGCCAACACGTCGGAATAACGCTGGCTAACAGCTTCTGTCACCAGCTCTAGACGACGCTTAAGCACCGCGGCGGTAGACCCGCCCGGGCTTAAAACTTTTGCTTGTAACAAGTATTTATTCATCGAGATTCTATTTCCACGAACACGCGCTGAACCACAGGATAGCGTTGCTTGATAGCGGAATCTAGCGCGGCGATAATTTCTTCGACCTGCCCCGCTGGTACGTCATCGTTAAAATCAACGCTTAAGTTAACCAAGACGTAATTCGGGCCCATATGCATAGTGAGCACTTCATTGACATGCTCAATACCATCCACCGTATTAGCCAAATCACGAATACCCTGTACTTCGTCCGGAGACGCCGCCTCGCCAATGAGCAAACCTTTAGTCTCGTATGCTAGCCACACTGCAGTGACCGCCAATATTAATCCTATAACGACTGATGCGCCGCCATCAGCCCACCAGATGTCGTGAACGTCTCCGAGATAGATTCCGACCAGCGCAACTACCAGTCCGAGCAAGGCGGCAGTGTCTTCGAATAGCACCACAAACAGTGCTGGGTCTTTACTATGCTTAACGGCGTCTAAAAAACCGTGGCTACCTTTTACGTGCCTAAATTCTTTAACCGCAAAAAACCAAACGAAGGACTCAAAAACAAATGCCAGGCTAAGGACAATATAGTTCATCGTCATTGACCCGAGCGGACGTGGGTCACGCAAATGGTGTATGCCCTCGTAAATGGACACGCCTGCGCCTACCGCAAAAATTGAAATCGCCACCACGAATGACCAAAAGTATATTTCTTTGCCGTGACCGAAAGGAAATTTTTCGTCGGCTGGTTTGGCTGCGCGTTTAATGCCGTAAAGCAATAACACTTGGTTGCCAGTGTCAACTAAAGAGTGAATTCCCTCCGACAACATCGCCGACGAACCTGAAATGAATGCCGCAGCAAACTTAATAATTGAGATCACGCTGTTGCCAATTAGCGCCGCCCAAATAACGAACTTTGAGCCGCTGCTACTCAAGCAGCTTACCTATCTGGCGCTCAACGGCGACTCGAATTGAACCATCTGCGACTAAAGTTGTAATGCGATCCAACTCTGGAGTCATATAACGATCATTCTTAAGTGGCGGAACATTCTTGCGAATGAATTCATAGACAGCTTGTGCGCCGACTCCGGCCCTTAATGTTTTATTAAACTCGCGGCCTTGCGCAGCTGCGTGCAATTCAATCGCGATAACGCGTTGAGCATTAATCACCGCCGTGCGTAGCTTACGCGCGGCAAAATTAGCCATGGAGACGTGGTCTTCTTGGTCAGCAGAAGTAGTGATAGTGTCACTGCTTGCTGGATTGGCGTAATTCTTATTTTCACTGGCCAAAGCGGCAGACACTACCTGAGTAATCATTAATCCTGAATTCAAACCTGGGTGTGGCGTAAGAAATGCCGGCAACCCTGACATCGAAGGGTGAATCAATGTGCTCATGCGACGCTCAGAAATGTTACCCCATGCGCAAATTGCATTGGCGGCATAATCAAGCGGCATTGCAATAGGTTGACCATGAAAGTTCCCCGCTGAAATTGAGTCGCCCTCATCTGGGAACACCAACGGGTTATCGGTAGCAGAGTTTGCCTCTAAAATCAAAGCGTCGCCAAGATGGGCGAGTGCGTCTTTAGCTGCACCATGCACCTGCGGAATACAACGAAACGAATACGGGTCTTGTACACGCTCACATTCAGCATGCGATTTTTTAACTTGAGATTTTGCCAGCAGCTTTCGCATGTTCGCCGACGTCGCAACAGCGCCGCGATGCGGGCGGACTTTTGTCACGCGCGCGTCAAAGGGAGAGTGGCTGCCCATTAGCGCCTCTAATGACAATGCGCCGGCGATGTCAGCTGTCACTGACAAGTCGCACATTGCAGCCCATGCCGCTAAGCCAATAGCGTTTGAAATTTGCACGCCGTTAATTAGCGCCAAGCCTTCTTTCGCGCCAAGCTCAAGTGGTTCTAAACCAATTTTCTTGAGGACCTTTTTGCTAGAAACAATTTTACCTTCAGGGCTGACCATTTCACCTGCGCCAATAATAGGTAACGCCATGTGTGCCAACGGGGCCAGATCTCCGCAGGCGCCAACCGAACCTTGCTCGGGAACGCGCGGCAACCAACCAGAATGAAACATTGCCATTAACCAGCGCACCAATTGCGGGCGCACCCCCGAAACCCCACGGCACATCGACTGAATACGCAGCAACAAAGCCAATCGCTTTTCATTGGCTGACATGTCATCGCCAACGCCAACCGCGTGTGACAGCAATAAGTTGCTCTGCAGCGTGCCGCTATCTTCTGGCGAAATGCGCTCTTTGGCCAACGCGCCAAATCCCGTAGACACACCGTAAACTGGATTTGATCTTTTCAGGATTTCTTCTACTGCAGCGTGAGCTTTTTTAATCCTCCCTAAAGTTGTGGACGGCAGCACTAACTTAGCTTCTGCACCACGCGCCACTGCCCGCAAAACATCTGCCGACAAATCTTCACCGAGTTTGATGGTTATCATAAGACTATTTTAGTCTCGCCAGATACCCAATACTTGTCTTCTCGGAAAATCGTTTGGCCATCGCGAGCGATGTGCAGTCGGTAATAACCTTCAAGCAATTCCTTAGCGCTCTCGCCAACAGCTTCGGACGCCGCCGGCAATGTCGGCCATTCGCACGTCGGCAATATTCCGTCAAGTCGTCGCGACAAAGTAAGCGACGCTCCGCCGCGTTGGTTGCGCAGAGTCACCTCGACCATAGTGCCTACTTTCTTTATTATCCGCTGAGCGCTGACCATGCCTTTCATATCAACATTTAGCAGCAGACTGCCGGTACCTTGGATGTGATCGCCCAAGGCGATGTTAAATTCGCCACGCTTGTCGGTGTGCGTGGTTCTTCTCAGCTGCGACGGTATCGGCAAACGTGCCGACAACCTCTGACTACCTATTGAAGGATATATAGCCGCCAAAACCTTTAATGGTGATTCAGCAAGTAATTCGACTTCGGCGCCTGCTATCGATTTGCCATTTTCGTTGATTACGCGACCACTAACTTTCGCCTGCGACAAGCGCACTATGAAATTACAACGCGTCGGACTTTGTCTACCAGCAGTCAGCGCTCGCCCACGTGGTTCACAAATACCTTGCGCATGACTAACGCGAATATCTAACAACTGGTTAGTCGGTAAATCATCGAATGAGAAATAACCTTCGTTACTGACTGGAACATCTTGAAACTTTTCCCACACGGTCATGCCGCTACGGCTTTCAGCTGTGCGTGGCACAATCGTAACCGTCGGCAAATCGCCACCCGGCCATGACTTTACACGGCCAGCGATTCGTCCACCTTTTTCTAGTGGCGACAATTTAACAACATCCGTGGTGTTGGCAGCATAGAGATTCAATTCATGACGTGTCGCAACATGACCTTCGGCGAACACATCTATAACTACCCGCCCGCCACTCGGGACACCATGCAGTACCGCAATACCCTTTTCATCGGATGTCGCTTCGCGTAAGCCAAAGTCACTGCGCACTTTAGCGTTTTCTAGAACTTTGTTTTGGTAATCGCGTATTTCGAACGTCACTGAGATGGATTGCCCGATAAACCAGTCGCGGGTAGTTTTACGTGCGACATATTGCATGCGTACCATTTCAGCACTCGTGCCGGAGTAAACACGAAAGACGTGCATTCCGGATAGCAACCCGCGTAATTGGTACTCACCCTCGCCATTGGTGATGGCAAATTTTTTATGTTGCGGACCCCCAACTATTTCGATGCGTGCCAAGGGTAGTGGCTTGCCATATGCGTCTAGAACTTTCCCGCTGAGGTTGCCATCGTAAGCTGGTGATTGATAATTATCGTCACCCAAATATTCAAGGTGCACTTGCAGGGGACCGCTACCTGGTAACGGCAGTACAACCTCTTCGAGTTCGGCACCTTTAATCTCTGGTTGCAGCACCTCTTCGGGTTCGGCGACTTCAGGTGCTGTGGCAACTTCAGGACCTGAAAAAAGCACAAACATCACCGAGGTCGCCAAAACGGCAACTAACAGCAAAATGTGTGTTGGTCTAATCACAAGGAAAGTCTATCTTTAAGTAAATGACAACGCCACCCGACCCACTGCCAAAGAACCTGCGTTCGCTCACCGCCAAGACGACGGTGAAAGTGGCTTTAGGTTTGGTAGTTATAAAGGGTATCACTTTCTTGGTAACCAATTCATCCGGAATACTTGGTTCGGCTGCTGATTCTTTATTTGATGTTTGTGCCTCGTTATTGGTTCTATGGGCAATTCTCGAAGCCGAGCGCCCCGCAGATGCTGACCATCCTTGGGGTCACGGCAAAGCCGAAGGCCTAGCGTCGTTGTTTCAAGGTATCTTGATTTTGGCAACGGGACTAACCCTAGTGACTCACACGGTATCGCGCTTTTTCGATACCAGCGACAGCGGTTTTATTTTCGCCCCCATTGGCATTGCGGTGATGATCATTTCATCTGCCGCCACCCTTTGGCTGGTGCGTAATCTAAAACGCGCTGCGGAAAAGACCAACTCGCCGGCACTCTCCGCCGATTCGAAACATTACACCAGTGATCTGCTTATTAATTTAAGCGTAATTATAGGATTAAGCACCGGGCATTTTCTCGATGCGCGCTGGCCCGACCTAGTTGTTGGTTTATGTATTGCATTAATTATTCTCAACTGCGCCCGCGAAACATTTTTAAGCGCTATTGAAATGCTTATGGACCGCGGTCTCAAAGCCAAAGAGTCGCGCTCGATTCTTGAGTCCGTGCAAAACTTCGCACCGCGCGTTTCAGGTTTTCACGACTTGCGCTCGCGGCGCTCTGGCGCCGATATTTTCATCGAGCTACATTTAGACTTAGCGCGCGACTTATCATTCGTAGAGGCACACGACCTTAGCGAAGACGTCGGAGAGGCAATTAGTCGTAAGTTGACAAACGCCACCATTACCGTACATGCTGATCCTCTATAGATGGTAATATACCGGCGAAAATGAGCACATCCTCACCTCTTGAAATCGCCGAATTCCGCGGGGATGGCATTTCTAGTGAACTATCCGCAGCCGTCCACGCCGTTGCTGATGCTTTGCCTATCGACATCAATTTTCACGACGTCGACTTGACTCTCGAGCGTCGGCGTACCGACGCTGAAGGTTCTTACGACGACGCCGAAAAAGCGATGCGTAAATACCGCGTAGCAATGAAGTACCCGACGGTGACCGAAGATGTCAGCCCAAATAAGGTACTCCGCGATCGCTTGGATTTTGCAGTGATTCACCGTCCTGTGGCAACAATCCCAGGTGTTGAGACGCGTATTCGCGGCACTGTAGATTTGCACGTGGTGCGTATCGCAACTGGCGGCACCTACGAAGACCCGGGTCGTCGAATCGGGGCAGACTCTGCCATTTCTATTCGTTTGATTGAGCGGCGCCCTAGCTTTCAAGCATCTATGTTCGCTTTTAAGCTCGCTGAGAAAATTGGCGCAAATGTAACAAGTGCTTCTAAGCACACCATTCAAAAAAACACCGATAGCTTGTTCGAAGAGGTCGTTTCCGGGGTTGCAGAAAAATTCCCTAATGTAGGGCATGAGAGTGAATTATTCGATGCGCTACTCGCCAAGTTGATTATGAACCCAGAGGGGTACCGCGTTGTCGTTACGCCAAATGAATATGGCGATTTTTTATCTGATGCCGCGTGTGGCATGATTGGCTCAATCGGCCTTGGCGCAAGCGCTTCATACTCTTTCGACAACGACGGCAATATCCTGTTAGCGATGTTCGACCCAGCGGGCGGTACCGCACCAGACATCGCGGGCAAAGGTTTATGCAATCCGTCCGCAGCTTTATGGGCATTCAGCATGTTGCTAGATCACGTTGGCCAGTGCGAACTTGGCGCCAAGCTCGACGCCGCTGTGCGCACTGTGATTTCGTCGGGCAACACTACCGGTGACCTTGGTGGGTCGCTAAATACCGAGCAATTTACTAAGGCAGTTGTCTCAGAAATGGGTTAAGGTTTGTGCATGCTTAACATTGGCTTCGACATTCGCCCCGCACTCTTCGACTACGCTGGCATTGGCCGCTACGTTCGAGAGTTAGCTACGGCAATAACGCATCTTCCAGAAGAAGAGGCCGTGTATTTGCAACTGTTCGCCACATCGTGGCGCGGCGGACGTCACATACCTCCTGGGTTAGCAGCCGATCGTCACAAGATGAATCTCGGATGGCTTCCCGGCCGCCTAATGGACCACTTGCATAAATTGCCCTACCTTGATGCTGGACGTATGCCCGCTAAAGTCAGCGCTTTCCATTACACCGACTACAACTATCCGTCGGTGCGGTCTGCTGGTCGCGTAATGACTCTTCATGATGCGGCCTTTGTCGCTGACCCAAAGTTTCACGGCTGGGACACTTCGAAGCTTCTCGACCGCGTGCGCAAAAACATTCAAAATGCGCACGAAGTATTAGTCGTTTCTGAGCCAGGCATTCGTGACGCTGAATTACTTGGTGCTAAGCGCGATGATATCCATGTGATTCCACATGGGGTTAGCCAGTTCTTTAAACCAGCCCAAGAGTCTTCCACCGCTGATAGCTATCTTTTAACTGTTGGCACCTTCGAACCACGCAAAAATTATCGCCGCACCCTTAAAGCACTCGAACAATGCTGGGATCACGACCTCGCTCCTGATTGGGTAATCATTGGTCGCCCAGGATGGGGCTATAAAAAGTTTGTTAGCGAAATGCAAAACTCGCGTCACGCGCATCGCATTAAGTGGGTTCAACACTTGTCAGACGCCGAATTGTTGCGCTACTATCAAGACGCGATGGCTTTGCTGTTCCCATCATTAAACGAGGGCTTCGGCTTAGTTGTTCTCGAGGCGATGGCTTGTGGGACTCCGGCTATTATTGGCAATAACACAGCTCCGTCGTGGGTTGCTGGCAATTCTGGATTACGCGTAGACGCTACTGAAATTGATTCAATCGCTGCTGGCATCGAGCGCATCGTCAGTGAAAAAGCATGGCGCTCTCAAGCTTCTGCTGTCGGATTACAACGTGCCACCACATTCACCTGGGAAGCAACTGCTCGCAAAACTGTTGCCGCTTATGGGCGAGTGAGCGCAGCCTACGAAGCCGAAAATAGCTAAGTGGGTTTAAAAGACTTCGCCGGCTTTGCGTACTAAATAAATTACTCCAAGCATTACGCCAATCCCTAAAGCAAAAGCCAATGCGCGGATAGTGAACGGCTGCTGACTAAGGTCGCCGAGCCCACCAGTTTGTTCTTCGATAATTTCGCGGCGTTGTCGCGCACTCTCTTGGCGGTCTTGACGATTGGTAATGTCTTCTTGCTCGGCACTTTTAGATTCGTCAACGACAGCGAATTCGACTTCGCCAAGCTTAACAAGAATGCCGCCGCGCAAACGAATAGTATTTTGCTTGCGTCCATCAACAAATGAACCATTAGAGGACTTCTGGTCAGTTAAAGAGAATGCCTCGTTTTTCCATTCAATTTTGGCATGCACACGCGACACCGAATTGTCATCCACCACATAACCACAACTCTGGTGGCGCCCGAGTATGAGGCCATCGCATAGTTGAACAATTTCATTAGTGGAAGTGTTACGTAGCTGCATCGCCATACTTTAGCAACGCTAAGATAGTTTAGAAGACGATGACTACTCCACCTGCTTTGATTCTCGAAAATGTGCGGCTTGCCTGGCAAGGCGCCGATGCGCCATTGATTAGCATTAAGGCGCAAGTCGGGGACAAATTACTGGTCCTGGGCTCAAACGGCTGCGGTAAAACCACTTTGGCTGAAACTATTTGTGGCTATCTGCAGGCCGCAAACGGCACCGTCGGGCGTAGCTCACGACTAGGCTATGTCGCGCAGCAGCCTAAGCTCCCCGTAACTATCTCGGTAGAATCTTATTTTGGACAACTCGTTTCGCTCTGCGCAGATAGTGTCGTAAACGACGCTCAACAATGCATGAATCTCTTTGGCTTGACGCCATATGCTAAACGCAAGATTGGCGACCTGAGTCGTGGCTGGCAGCAGCGCATCAACTTGGCGCAAGCGTGGCTAGGCGATCCGCGATTGATTATTCTCGACGAACCTCAGACCGCTCTCGACCCTGACGGCATGACTAGTTTGAGAAACGTTATCGCCGACAGCAATGCCTGCGTCTTAATTTTTTCACCACCGCAAACAGGATGTGAAACTTTAGTCGATACTCATATTAATTACAGTGAGCTATGTTGAATTTAAGCACGGCAGTTTTTCGGCAGTTACTCTCATGGCCTATGCTGCTGTCTGGAGCTTTGTGGTTAGCGCTTGCTTACAACCTCAGCTTCGACGAACACCTCGGCGCAGCATCACTCGGAGCCTTTTTAAGTTATATCGTTCTCGCGTTAAGCGCGCTCATTCTGCGTTTCGGCTACGTCCTCCAGCAGCGTCGTCAACAAGGATGGTTGCGACAAGATTCATTGCGGGGCACTACTGCTCGCGCAGTGATTTCAGAGACCGTGGCCGCCATGTTTGCGCTATTACTGCTTGTTGTTTGCTCTCAATTAATTGTTTTGGCCTTAAGCCCAAGGCTTAACGTGCAAAGCGAATCGCACCACATAGTAATGTCACGCGTTGAAAGTGATAACAGTTGGTCTTTCGCCTGGGATGACAATATCCCGGCTGGCAGCAAGTTATGCTTAACTTTTGATTTCGAGAATTCGCCGAAAGGTGTATTCGAAAGTTATATTGCAGTTAAAGAACTCTCTGCGCCAGTAATCGCCGGCGAAATATTTTATTGGCCGCTATCCGCCGACAATGTCCTAGATAGGACTATTACCCTTGAAGCTCCAGCAGAACACAACATAAGTTTGATCCGGCCAATCGCGCGTTTAGTTATTGAGCGACCACCAATTAGCGCGCTGCCACGCTTGCTTCTTAACCAACTATTGTTTTTCTTTACCGTAATCGCGTTGTGTTTATTTATATTCAGGCGCTTAAAAGTGAATGGCAATCTCGCATCAATGGGGGCACTAGCTATCTCGAGTTTGACTAACATAAAAGGAAGCTACCTCTTCCCCGATGTTGGCGCACTAGTGGCTAGTGGTTTACGTTTCGAGCGCACGGCTCTTACCACCAGCAACATCGCTTTATTTACTTGGCTCGCAATTGGCGCTATTTTAATTTACTTTAGCTGTAAAAATCCAGTCGCTAATAAAAAATGACACGCAACCTACCGTCCGCATTTGTGTCATTGATTATTGCGTTTTGTGTGGTCAGTATCGCAAACGGCAATTTGCGCGCAGTAGGTCAAGACGCCGTCGACAGCTTTCGCTGCTTCAACATGTATCTAGATTTCAATAACGCTTCTTTCGAAGAAAATTACTTGATGATGGGGGCGGTAGCGAAGCAAATTGAATATTTGAGCGGTGATTCTGATGTTAGCGAATTTAGCGCTTACATGGCCGGCTATTCAACAAGTGCCGAATCTCACAAGAGAACTGGGCGCGACGCGCTGCATTGGGCTGAAACTGGTGCGGAGTGGCTTCAGTCTTCGGTCAGCACTCGCAATAAGCCTTTTACTGGCCTTCAGCTGGCCGCCTATATCTATGCTGACCGCATTCTCCCACACAGCTCTTCACGATTAGTCCGCGAGCAGATGTTGAAAATTTACGCCGTTTGGTTAGCTTCAGGTGGAGGATCGGGCAGCGTTAACCATGGTTCAGCAACGCTTTACCAAGATTACCTCGCATTAGACCACGAGGGCCGTGACAATTACATCCTTGGTCAATTACAGCAAACTTGGGTACCTGAATAACTTACAATTACCGCTGTCATCGACATTATCAGCCTTCTAGAAACTGCGCCGGGCCTATGGGCCTTTGCGCTGTTAGTTTCATGCGGCTTAGGTGGCCCTCCTTGGTCCGAAGAAATCGTCATTTTGGGATCTGGATACTTTGTTGCAATAGGTAAGCTCGGCTTCACAGAGGCAATAATATGGTGCTGGTCGGGGATTATCGTTGGCGACAGTATTATTTATCTTTTAGGCCGTTTTGTCGGTGAACGAGTCTATTCTTGGCCTATTCTGCGCTCGCATTTCTTGCCGATCAAAAGAAAGCGCTTCGAGGACCGTTTTCACGCTCATGGGACCAAGGCGACCTTCCTAGCGCGCTTCTTTCCTGGGTTTCGCATGATCGCCTTCTTTGTAGCGGGCAATATGCGCTTTTCCTATCTAAAATTTGTGACCCTTGACTCTATTGGCGCCGCCCTAACGGTACCTGTTTCCATATGGCTAGGTTCATTGGCTGTCGAGGAGCAAGACGCTTGGATGAAGCTTATCCACGATTTCAAATTCCCGCTGTTGATCTTAGGAGTCCTAGGGCTTTCAGTCATTATTTACCTGATGGCGCGCAAAAGACGCGTTAAATTGCGAAATTTGCTACATCTAAGAAAACAACGCGCCGAAGACGACGCGCAACGCTAGAATTTTCGCTTCATTCTGACCACCCTCCCTTTTACGGAGTGGTGCAAACCCTTAAAACTCCGACCAAATTAGTCGATGGAATTTCTAACAAGTAACCTCCCTTGGATTTGTGCAGGCATAGCTCTAGTAGCAGCCTTCGTCATCCAGAAGAAAGTCATGGCTGCTCCTGCAGGCAATGACACCATGCAAAGTCTAGCCAGTGCTATCCAAGATGGCGCACGCGCTTTTCTTATCACCGAGTACAAGCTACTATCTATATTCGTAGTAGTAGCCGGCGCCGGCCTTTACGTTTTGCCTGAAGGCGGTGGACTCCACACCATGATCGCTTTCTTCTCTGGCGCATTTGCTTCGGCACTTGCTGGCTGGATTGGCATGCACACGGCTACTCGCGCTGCGGTACGTACCACCGAGGCTGCCCGTGAAAGTTTAGCTGGTGCTCTACGCATTGCCTTCAACTCCGGCACCGTAATGGGAATGACTGTAGTGGGCCTTGGTGTACTTGGCATCACCGTCTTCTTATTGGGTCTTAATTACAATCTGCAACAAGTACTTGGCTTTAGCTTTGGTGCATCTGCGATTGCTTTGTTCGCTCGCGTAGGCGGCGGCATCTTCACTAAGGCTGCCGACGTAGGCGCCGACCTAGTAGGTAAAGTTGAAGCTGGCATCCCTGAAGACGACATTCGTAACCCTGCTACTATTGCCGACAACGTTGGCGATAATGTTGGCGACGTTGCGGGTATGGGCGCTGACTTGTTCGAATCTTTTGTGGGCTCCATCATCGCTACGATGATTTTGGGCGCAGCTTTGGGCGCTGAAGGCGTTGCCGTTGTTGATCAACCACTAGTCATCCTGCCACTCTCCATCGCAGCTGTTGGCATCATCGCTTCAATCATCGGTACTTTCTTTGTTTCAACAAATGACGAAAGCAAGATTCACGGCGCGTTGTTCAAAGGCCTCATCGTTGCTTCAATCATCTTGTTAGCTTTTGCTTACTACTTAACAAACATGGCTGGCGCCAACTTTGGCGAAAACCTCACCGGCATGGATTTATTCTACTCCATCGCAGTAGGCCTAGCCTCTGGTGTTGCTATCGGAAAAATAACCGAGTACTACACTGCAATGGAATGCACACCTGTAAAGACAATTGCTGAGCAAGCAAAGACAGGTGAAGCTACTACAATCATCTCGGGCCTAGCCGTTGGCATGAAGTCAACAGCTCTACCCGTCATCGTAATCTGCATCACGATCGCCGTTTCATACTCACTATGTGGTACGTACGGTATTGCGCTGGCTGCAGTTGGCATGCTTTCTACTTTGGGTATTTCACTCGGCGTAGATGCTTACGGCCCGGTGGCTGACAACGCGGGTGGCATGGCTGAAATGGCTGGCCTCCCACCAGAAGTTCGTGAACGCACTGACTCGCTTGACGCTGTAGGCAACACTACTGCTGCAATTGGCAAAGGCTTCGCAATTGGTTCTGCTGCGCTTACCGCTCTCGCATTCTTCTCAGCTTATGCTGCGGGTGCGGGCGACGTTAACTTATCCATCGACAACCCACAGGTTGTTATCGGTATGTTCATCGGCGCTATGTTGCCATTCTTATTCGCTGCCATGACCATGGAAGCTGTAGGTAAAGCAGCGTTCGCAATGATCGACGAAGTACGTCGTCAGTTCCGCGAAATCCCTGGCATCATGGAATACAAAGGTGAAAAAGGAGCGCCAAATCGCCCTGATTACGATGCGTGTGTTTCGATATCTACTGCGAGCTCCATGAAGGAGATGGTAATGCCTGGCGTTCTCGCTATCGCAGCTCCAGTCCTAGTCGGCATGTTCGGCGGCGTGGTAATGCTCGGCGGCCTACTTGCAGGTTCACTTGCTGCTGGCGTGATGATGGCTATCTTCATGTCAAACGCGGGTGGTGCATGGGACAACGCTAAGAAGTTAATCGAAACTGGCGAACACGGCGGCAAGGGCTCTGATGCTCACAAAGCTGCGGTTGTCGGCGATACTGTCGGCGACCCGTTCAAAGACACTTCAGGCCCAGCGCTTAACATTTTGCTTAAGCTTATGTCTGTAGTATCTGTATTACTGTTG
The DNA here is from genome assembly GCA_028821845.1 of Planctomycetota bacterium. GTDB lineage: Bacteria > Planctomycetota > UBA1135 > UBA1135 > UBA1135 > JAPKEZ01. Next base: position 13,066 of record JAPKEZ010000016.1, read on the forward strand.
CCTTTCTTCATCGAATTCAACAAGTAAGTTTAGGTTGAAAGCAACCGACAGTAAAGAAAATGCTCGTGTGCTAGCCTTGGGGTTAGCGCATGAAGCTTTTCGTTTGAAAGGCGAAAACATTCGCGTTTTAGACGTCGGTGAGTTTTTATACATCACCGATTACTTTGTTATTATTACTGCACAATCTATGCGCCAAACCAAAGCGCTTGCCGAGGCGTTACAAATTACTGCTAAAGAATTAACCAGCAGTAAAGGCGTTATTGAAGGCAAAGCATCTTCAAGCTGGCTGCTCGCCGATTTTGGATCAGTGGTGGTTCACGTGCTAACCGAAGAGTCACGCGAATTCTACGATCTCGATGTTTTGTGGGACGACGCCGACGAGCTTGAGCTGCCAGACGCTGAGTAAATTTTTATATTCTTAAATTCTACGGCGTCGTTATGTCCGGCGAATCCGAATGCGCCAGTAGAAAGAGTACGCCCAGGATGATCCCGTCCATCGATACTTTGTTCAATTTCAGACAAGTCGCAGTTCAAAATTACTGTGCCATTCAATTCGACTTCTATGCGGGATCCGTACACCCTAACTTCTTGGAAATTCCATTCGCCGACAGCGCGCTGGTAGCCGCGGTGTGCCGGAACCATTCCATAAGCTGAACCATGGAATTGGTAATCCTTAAGGTCTTCATACTGCTCCGCCGAGTTGTCAAGGACCTGTAGTTCACACATTCCGTCATAAGCAGGATTACCAACGCGTGGGTATCTAATCGCCAACCCGTTGTTACCAGCTGCTGGCAATTTATACTCGAACCGCGCAGAGAAATCAGAGTAGTCTTTATCAGTGTAAATGGTTCCGCCACTGCCTTTACGACATTGCAGGGTGCCATCGACAATTTGGTACTGGTCGACAGGCCCACTCCAACCCGTAAAATCTTTGCCGTTGAAAATAGGCGTGTAATCATCGTCACCGACAGCTGCCAATATTTGGTTGGCTTCAGTTGAGCCGATTTCATGAATTCTAATATTGCGCCAGCATATTTCTCCGCCATGTGTTTGCAATTGAATAGGGCCCTTCCTCGCGACTGGAAGGCTACGGTCCCAATAGTTTTCTAATGGCACATGGTCAACAACTAGCTGGTCATTCAGCCATACCGATACTCGCTCACCAATCATGCGCATGCGAAGATGATTCCATTCACCGAATGGCTTGTCCATCAACTTCTCTGGGCGATTCGAGTACTTTTGGTTATTCCATAACCCACCCGACCCGTAATTAGCACCGATTCCCCATTTACCACCTTCTTCTGTGGTATCCCATATTTGCACTTGAGGGCAACCGCGGAGATAAACACCGGAATCTGCGCCGGCAACTGTTTTGTATTCTAAATGTAGATCAAAATCGGCGTACTCGGTAGTGGTAGTCAAAAACTCTCCGCCGCCGTCATTCACTATGACGCCATCGGAAATAGTCCAATGTGCGGCACCGTCATCCCATCCTTGCCATCCACTAAAATCGCGGCCGTTAAAGATTGGCGAAAAAGTATCTTGAGCGGCAGAGTGATTGAGGGGCCCTGCGCAACTACTTAATAATAAAGTAAGTATGCCGATGTGTTTCATTGTGTCCTTCATATTTCTTATTGAATTTCTCGCATTGTGCTATCGAGGCAGTGCAGTAGGAATTTGGCGTCGTTTTTTTGAAAAACTAATGGTGGTTTTATTTTTATTACATCATGTAATGGGCCATCAACGGAAAGCAGAACCCCACGCTCTCGCATTGCTTCTACAATTCCTGAAGCTAATGCCGGATTCGGCTCTTTCTCACGGCCTTCTTTTACGCAAACCAGTCCAAGATATAGCCCTAGTCCGCGTGCGTCGCCAAACGAAGGGTTTTTCTTTTGTAGTTCACGCAGGCCACTAAGGAGAAATTCTCCAACTTCTTTAGCGTTTTCTTGAAGCGCTTCTTCTTCAATTACATCTAGCACCGCATTACCTATTTTGCATGAAAGGGGGTTTCCTCCAAACGTGTTGAAGTACTCCATCCCATTATCAAATGACGAGGCGATTTCGGGGGTTGTGATAACGGCGCCAAGAGGGTAGCCATTGCCAATTGGTTTCCCCATTGTGACGATGTCTGGGATTACGCACTGTGTTTCAAAAGCCCAGAAATGGCTGCCTACGCGTCCAAATCCAACCTGAACCTCATCGGCAATGGTTACCGCGCCGGCTTTTATTGCGTAACGAAAGGATTCCATCAGGTAATCCTTGGGAAAGATTACTTGCCCGCCACATCCAGAAATTGATTCTGCTAGAAAAGCCGCTGGCTTATGCCCAAGCTGATGTATGTCATCAAAACATCTCTTGACATCTTCAGCATAAAGTGGTCCCGAGTTTGGATTGTCATACCCAAATTCCCCTCGATAGCAGTCCGGTAATGTAGCAACTTGAATATGAGCTTTTTTCCCAGCTCCTCCTTCACCGTTGAATTTGTAAGGAGATAAATCGACGAGTCCTCCAGTATTACCATGATAGGCCGAATCTATGACTACTACATCGCTTCCTCCAGTATGAGCTTTCGCTAATCTTAAGGCCAATTCATTTGCTTCACTTCCAGAGTTGACAAGGTAGACAACTGAGAGAGGGTCCGGGTAAGTGTTTGCAAGTCTTTCCGCAAAAATCAGCCTATCCTCATTAAGATATCGACTGTTGGTGTTTAGCGTTTTTATTTGAGCAATGGCGGCCTCTGTTACTTTTGGGTGACAGTGTCCAACATGCGGAACATTATTTACCGCATCTAGGTATCCTTGCCCTTTGTCGTCGAACAAAAATCGCCCTGCTCCACGTGTGATTATCAGTGGGGATTGATAGGAGGTGGACATGTTGGGTCCCAGGATTTTTTTCCTTCTTTTTTGTAAGGATTTAACTTCGGGTCTGACGTCAAGAGAGTGCGGTGTCGGGAGGTTGCAAGCTTCATGCAATCTTTCTAGAACGGACGAGTTTGAAATTCGCAGTAAGCGGTCAAGTAATTTGATCGCTGGTTTTGCTGATGTGGACAAGTAATTATTTTCAGGATCACACTTTTGTTGCGGTCCGGACATTGAAAAACTGACACATAGCCTTAGCCTGGCTAATTCCCATAGTGCAGGGAGCTCTGATTCGGGTATTGGGTTTACGCTGTTGTATCCTCGAACGATTTCCGCTGTAACAGCGACCGGGTCATCTTCGTCTAGCATGGCATAGGCACATGCGATAGCGATTTCGCCTATAACCCATCCTTCGCTTGTGTCTCCTACATCGATTAAACCTGTGACCGGACTATTTTTTCTTGATGCTTGGATAATCCAGTTGTGGTCATTTGCATCGCCATGAATAGGGCCAATGGATAATTTGTCTCGCAAGTTGTCTAGGACAACGCTAACTCCGCCTAGGGTCTCGTGAATTATTCTTTTGCTTGCTGGATTGGGTAATTGATTAAAATATTTTTGGCAAACAGCCTCGCCATTTCGTAGATCCCATTCGAAATTGCGTTGTAACGCGGGGTGCTTGAACTCTCGCATTGATAGCTGCACTCTTCCAAGAATCTCTCCGATTTGAAGCATCCATGAAAGAGGCTTCTTGGGATAATTGACAAGAGGTTCACCTTCAAGCCAGGTTGTTGCCCACACTAAGTGCCGACGACCGTCTTCTGCGATGACATCCTCCCACGGATTCCCTTTAAGTGAAGGCAATATGTCTGGAACGGGGAGACCATATTTTTTTAAGTGGCGGAGTGTTTTCTCCCAAAGGTCGATGAGCTCCGAGTTAATCCCATAGCGAGCGATTTTTAAGACGAAGCGTTCTTGCCCCTTTTTGACAATGAAGTTGCGGTCAAGCTCACCATTTAGTTCTTCGGCTGCTTTGTCTAGGCCAAAGATTTCGGAGGCAATCGTTGAAGCTCGGCCTTCAGAAATTTCTGCGCGCATGGGATTCATTACTTGAATTGTACGAGCTCTTGAATACGCCTGTCATGGAAAATATAAAATGTTGTACGCTTTGATTAAGGGCGCTGCAACCGCTCAATAATAAATTAGGTATGCCGATGAATTTAATGGCACTCGTTTAGCTGCTGCTATAGCAGTGATTATGCTAATTTGCAGCAATGATAAACAACCTCGCCCTACTGTTAACCATTATAACTTGTGGTCAATTGCCCGCGCAACAAGCATGGGTTGACCAGAAACTTCCGGAGCTAGTAACTCTGTACGAAAAATTACATCAAAGCCCCGAGTTGTCATTTCAGGAGAAAGAAACTTCCAAGGAAATGGCCGTCATCCTTCAAGAAAATGGATTCGTAGTGATAGAAAATATAGGTGGCTACGGGGTCGCCGGGGTCCTGCGTAACGGAGAAGGCCCGACTGTTTTAGTGCGTGCCGATACTGACGCTTTGCCGATTGTAGAAAACACCGGACTCGAATACTCCAGCAAAGTGCGCGCGATAGAGCAAGACGGACATGAAGTCGGAGTTATGCATGCATGCGGGCACGACGTTCATATGACTGTATGGTCTGGCGTAGCGTCATTTTTGGCGCAAAACAAATCTCAATGGAGTGGTACTTTACTATTCGTTGCGCAACCAGCCGAAGAACGTGGTGCGGGCTCGGCCGCTATGCTCGCCGATGGTTTGTATGAAAGAACAGTGACCCCAGATTTTGCCCTGGCTTTGCATGTAACCGGCATGATACCCGTTGGTAATGTAGGCCTCTGCAAAGGATATGCTCTGGCAAATGTCGACTCGGTAAACATTACCGTACGCGGCAAGGGCGGACATGGTTCAACGCCCGAAGTCACCCACGACCCCATAGCTTTGGCCGCGCGCATCGTCATGGGCTTACAAAATATTGTCAGCCGAGAAATTTCCCCGTTCGACCCGGCCGTGGTGACAGTCGGTTCTATACACGGAGGTTCAAAGCACAACATTATTTCCGATCGCGTTGATTTGCAGATTACCGTTAGGTCTTACGAGGCGAGCGTACGCGAAAAAGTGTTAGCGGCCATCGAGCGCTGTGCCACAAATGAAGGGCGCGCAGCTGGATTCCCCGAAGATTTGCTGCCGATTGTCGAGTTATTAGACGAGCACACACCAGCTGCGTACAACGATCCAGAGTTTACTGAAAGAATTGCCTCCGCTATGAAGTCTGTGCTCGGAGATGACAGCGTTCACGACGCCCCGCCGGTTATGGGCGGCGAAGATTTCGGACGCTTTGGCCCGGCAGCAGATTGCCCAAGTAGTATTTTTTGGCTCGGCGTCTCGAGCAAGGAAATGTATCAAGAATACATCTTGAACGGTACCGCACTGCCGAACATTCATAGTGATAAATTCGCACCTAGCCCCTTAGGCGCAATTCGCACCGGTGTGCTAGCAATGACCGCTGCAGTGCTAGATTTATTGCCAGCCAAATAAATATTTTTTTACTGACAGCGTTCTTACAATTGAGGCAATGACATCACCGCCACCAAGTGAATTACAGGAGCGCAGTTCGAAATATTGGCGGCGTAACATTCGTCTTCTGCTTGGACTACTTGTGGTGTGGGCGACGGTCTCGTTTGGTTGCGGGATATTACTGCACCATTTCCTCGACAATTACACCTTGCCAGGCTCAGAGTACCCCTTAGGATTTTGGTTTGCGCAACAGGGCTCAATACTTGTTTTCATTGTTATCGTATTTTATTACGCACACGCGATGAGTAAGTTAGATCGCGAATTCGACTTGGAAGAGGAATAACATGGACGTTCAAGGCTGGTCTATTCTTTTAATTGCATTGTCGTTCGCGCTGTATATCGGCGTGGCGATTGCTTCACGTGCGGGTTCTACTAAAGAGTTCTACATCGCTGGCGGCGGCGTTCACCCAGTAGTGAACGGCATGGCCACTGCCGCCGATTGGATGAGCGCGGCATCGTTCATCTCAATGGCCGGCGCAATCTCGTTTATGGGATATGACGGCTCCGTCTACTTAATGGGCTGGACCGGCGGATATGTGCTGCTCGCATTATTGCTCGCACCCTATCTGCGTAAATTTGGCAAATTTACTATCCCTGATTTTGTCGGCGACCGCTACGAATCTTCAGCTGCCCGAATCGTAGCTATTATCTGCGCTATTTTCGTATCCTTCACTTATGTGAGTGGTCAAATGCAAGGCGTCGGAATTGTGTTATCACGGTTTTTAGAAGTGGACACTACTACTGGAGTGATAATTGGCATGGGAATCGTGTTTTTCTACGCGGTGCTAGGAGGCATGAAGGGTATTACTTACACACAAGTCGCCCAGTACTGCGTGCTTATATTTGCCTACATGGTGCCGGCTATTTTTTTGGCCCTGCACATGGTCGACACGCCGATCCCTCAATTAGGACTGGGAGGCACCCTAGAAAACGGCACCCCTTTACTAGCCAATCTGAACAACCTCCACCAAGATCTCGGATTCGCTTCATACACCAGTGGCTCGCGGGCCACTATCGACGTATTCTTCATCACCGCCGCCCTGATGATGGGTACGGCAGGTCTGCCGCACGTGATTGTGCGCTTTTATACAGTACCTAAAGTCAAAGACGCCAGGCGCAGCGTTGGGTGGGCTCTAGTATTCATTGCGATTCTTTACACTACCGCGCCGGCTATTGCTGCCTTTGCCCGTACAAACCTGTTACAGACCGTCTCGGGTCAAGCCTATGATGATATGCCTGAATGGTTCAGTAAGTGGGAAACAACCGGCTTATTGGCACACAATGACCTCAATGGCGACGGCTTGATTCAATATACCGGGCCTAACTCTGACGTGCCCAATGAATTGACCGTTCATAAAGACATCATGGTGTTGGCTAATCCTGAGATTGCCGGGTTACCAAATTGGGTGATTGCTTTAGTAGCTGCTGGCGGCCTCGCTGCGGCTCTGTCTACGGCCGCGGGTTTGCTGCTAGTTGTATCGTCAGCGGTGTCACACGACCTCTTAAAACGCTGCCTGAAGCCTGACATTAGCGAGCGCGATGAGCTGCGTGCAGCGCGTATTAGCGCTGGCTTTGCAGTGTGTCTAGCCGGATGGTTTGGCGTCCACCCGCCTGGCTTCGTAGCCGAGGTGGTAGCATTTGCTTTTGGTTTGGCCGCGTCATCCTTTTTCCCTGTTCTTGTAATGGGGATCTTCAGTAAAAGGATGAACCGCCTCGGAGCAATTAGCGGCATGATTGCGGGGATTAGCTTTACTGCGGGGTATATCCTGTGGTTTAAATTCATTAGCCCAGAGTCTTCTACTCCGGAGAATTGGTGGTTCGGTATTTCACCCGAAGGCATAGGCACCTTCGGCATGCTGCTCAACTTTTTGGTAGCTGGCGCCATTCACCGATTTGCGCCTCCACCGTCAAATGAGACGCAAAGAATGGTAGAGGCGATTCGGGCTCCAGGCTCTGCTACTGAATAGCAAACTGACAACTATTGCTCAGGCGCCGATCTGCGCCAGTCCCGGACGCTGCCTGAAAATATGCAGTTCGTCCCACCAAGTTTGCATTGCCTGGAATAGTCCGCGAGATGACAGATGGCGCAACACCCGTCACTCCCGTGCCAAGAATTCGAAAGCTTGGGCTGGTCGTATCTACCAGTAGGGTGCCTATGACGCTATTCAGGTTTATGTACGCTGGAGCAAGTGAAGCTAATATCCAATAAGCGTGGCTCGGTTCATCGTGCAATTCTAAGCTGAATGATGAGCCAATTTGATAAGTCCCAGAAACGGAAATGTTTGGCACTATTTCCACACTGGCATCAATCAAAGTCACAGACAATGAGCCGCCTGAACTGTCACTGACTATGGTGCTCTGATTAATATCATTAGCAAACTCATCTATATTGAAACTTACTGGAGCTTGTTGAGTCGCTTGGCTAGCAATAAACGGCACTCTAAATAAATCACCAGAAGTCCCAGAGAATTGACTGCTAGCGGTCAATGCTATACCTAGCAAAAATGCATATTCGCGACCAATGCCGTCACCTGCCGAGGGCGTGCTTGCCCAGCCAGAACCATATGGCGGGGCATTAAACATAAAGAGGTCTTGCAATACATCCGTAGGCGCTACAAATGGCGCGGCGGGCATTTGCAAGGAATCAGCATCCCAGCCGAACCCTATCTGATAGCCAGCTAAAGTAAGTTGCTGTGCATTAGATATTGTTGTTATTAATTCGAATGAATCACCAAAGCGTACCACTTGTGATGTGGGCTCTAAGCTGACCGTAATTTGTGAGGATAATAGTAAAATAAATAGCATCTAGTAATAGTACCACAAAATCACAAAAAAGACAGGCGCTCGAAAGCGCCTGTCTTAGGTTAAGAAATATTATTCCTTAGAAGCTTACTGACAATGTTGTCCAGAATGTTACTTCGTCGGGAGCATTGCCATTTGCAGGGTTAACCATTGCGTAGCCGAACCAACCTGCAACGTTGCCGCTGAAGTCGTGGCTTACAGAAACGTCTGTCTCACGGTAGTCTCCGCTTGCAGATTCAACATCGTTCATTGCAATACGACCGCCCCAACCTTCAGCAGGGCTGAAGTTTAGACCAATTGTAGTGATGTTGTTAGCGTTTGCCCAAGCAGCTCCACCTGTGCGATCGCCGAAGCCACCTACACCATGTGTAATGCCACTCGAAGCGTCAAAACCTGCATCTGCATCAGATACAGAGATATCAACGCCACCATTACTGATGCCAGGGAGTGATGAAAGCACATCTAGATCGATACTTGTAGAAATAGCCCAAGCTGTTGCACTATCGCCGCCACTCCCGTCATCGTACTTAGAGTATTCAGCATCGTAACCGAAGCCCATTACAGAGCCAGCAAGAGCTGCGCCCTTCCAGTCTGTAGTATTGGCATTGAGAGACTCGTGACGAATAATGTATGGTGTCATGTTAATAGTTCCTAGCGCACCTGTATCCAGAGCGTAGTCCATTGACAAGACGTAATTCATATCATCAGTCGCGGTAGTGCCGTTTTCACCAAAGTTTTGATTAAGCATTGCGAAATGCATATTCAGGCCACCCATATCGTGGTTGTACCAAACACCCGAAGCACTGCCCGGGTTATCGCTCCAATCAGAAGAGCCGAGAATACGACCAGAGCCGAATGTGTAGTAATCGCGACCGGCTTTCATTGAGCCGCCGTCACCCATTAAGTTGTTAACTGTGACGTATGCACGGTCAATAGCTGTAGCTGTGTTTGAAGCAGCGTCACCCCAGTGTTCTGTACCGTTGAAGCCAGCAAAAGCTGAAGAGTCTTCTGTGATATTGAATGATGCAGTTAAACGCATACGTGTATCAAAGTCACGGTTGTTCGTATCATTGACGCCGTCGTCGGCCCAATTGTTACGTAGACGGAAATCGCCGCCCCATGTTACGCCTGCGTTTCCAGATGGAGCAACAAGACCAGAGTTAAGATCAGCTAGAGCACGCTCTAGGCTGTCAGATTGAGCAACACCCTGTGAAAGCAGAGTGGTAGCAGCTACTGCTGCGAGTGTAAAAAGGCGAACCTTCATGTTAAACTTCCTGTATGTGGCCCAAATGGGCGGTTTTAGTTGTTCACAGCTGACTGGACGGAGTTGCCCATGTCGGCGAGAGATGATTTGATTATTGTTATCGCACAAGGTAGACCTGAACGATAACGGTGAAACATTTTGCCTTAGCGGCAAGGTTAAGCAACCCCCAAAAGAGGAAATATTTCAACCATGAGCATTAAGCCCATGGAAATACAATCGGAAGAACCTACGTATTGTTGCCATTTATTTGCGGGATATCTTCCATTAGCTGTATAACTCTATATATGGCAAGGCTTTAGGCTGACTAATTTTTCTGGCTTTTTCTCCGCTAAGCCCCATTATTATGCCGATAATACCAATTAGAACGCTAACACATGAAAATACTGCACTTCCACGACTCGCCGCACATTCACGGAGGGGCTACGCAATACCTTAACCATGTATTGGCGGCTCTCAGCGATGCTGGTCACCAGAATCACTTATTTTCTATTAGTCCCCGCATTGAGAGCATCAATCTTGCCCATCACCATGCTTTTGAGTACAAATGGGCGAAATCGCCGATACAGCGCCGTAAAGACTTTTTTGGCATACATCAGCCGTTGGCGGATAAGCTCAATGCTGTGATAGCAGAAATCGCTCCCGATCTTATCCATATTCATAACTGCGCCACGTTCAGGAAAACCGTTTTTTCCACTATCCTTTATAGTGAGCTGAAATCTGTAATGACAGTACACGATTTTTCGCTTAACTGGAATGCCTCTCCTCAGCTGCAAACAGGCGGGTTAAAGTCATTTTTGGCGAATTTGGCGAATCGGCCACAGCACAACAAGTCTAGGAAAATCTTACTTGATTCCGTTGACATGTTTCTATGTCCGACAAAAGCAATTATGGATGGCCTTAACCTGCCAGTGTCAAAATCTCTTATACACCGGCTTCCGATTCAACCAGCCACTCAGACTGAGCTGCCCACTGATAAGCTCCGCATGTTCTTTGCGGGCACACTGTTTCGCTCCAAAGGCGTCGATGTTTTGCTGGACGCGCTGTCCATGCTCGAGCCGACTATTGAATTCGAGCTTGAAATAGCAGGTAGCGGCGATCAATTAGGCACACTACAGCAGCAAGTCACCGACTATGGTCTTTCGGATAAAGCCCGATTTCTCGGGCACCTCTCTGCTGCAGAGATGAATGGTGCATACCAGCGAGCAAATTTACAGGTTCTGCCATCGCGAGTGCCTGAAAACTCACCGCTCACAGTACTTGAGGCCGGCATCAGAGGGCGAGCCTCAATTGCTTCTCATGCCGGCGGGGTGCCTGAACTAATCCCAGAATCTCGTGGATGGACATTTATCTCTGAAAGTTCGCCTGATTTGGCGAACAAAATAAGTGCGATTGCAAATGACCTTGGCATCCTTGCCGTCAAAGGTGAGAATATGCAAAAATGGGTTCACATAGAATGCGACCCGCCTAATCACTGGACGCAACTGCTGTCTCATTACAAACAGCTCATTTCGTGAAAGTTTTACTCGAAGGTCACCGCTTGGCGCGAACCACCAACTTTGGTGGGATTGACTCGTATTGGCACAA
>JAPKEZ010000017.1 GCA_028821845.1 Planctomycetota bacterium
AGACTCGAACTCATGCAACTCGATATTGTTCAATGCAACGAGTTGACCCCATGGGCCATTGTTGCGCAAGTAATCAGCCATCCGCGTGCTGCACCATACAGGAAGTTTATCGCTGGACATCACTTCGCGACCCAGGTGCGTTAATCCAGTGTAATGACCAATATGCGCATGCGTCAAAATTATCGCCGCCGGCATAGATCCGGCATTTCTAATCTGCTCCGGCATGTCCGGAGTCGCATCAATTAACAGCCACTCACTTTCGCCATGTACTGCCAGCGCCGCCACTAAATTATTTTCAGTCAGTTCAGCGCAACAACTTTTTTCACAACCCAGATGCGGGCGCCCTCCGTCTTGTGCGACCCCAAGAATCTCGATGCAGTTTCGTTTCGGTGCGTCTGTTACGATTGAGGTGCAATGACAATTTACATACCCGCTAAACAAGGTTACGGTGAGTACGAAGATCGCAAATCGCGATTTTTGGCGTGGGTCTTTCATTGTCCTAGTGAAGAAACTTTCACTCAACGATTATACGAGTTGCAGGGTGAACATCCTAAGGGGCGCCATCATTGTTGGGCGTATAAGACAGGTGATGATTGTCGGTTTAATGACGACGGCGAGCCGGGGGGCACTGCGGGGCGTCCAATGCTGCAAGTTTTAGACGGTAGCACGATGTCAGATGTCGCTGTGATTTGCGTACGTTATTGGGGGGGCACTAAACTCGGCACTGGCGGTTTGGCGCGCGCTTATTCTGCCGCTACACGCCTCGCTGTTGAGGATGCTGGGTTGTTCGAAGTAGTGCAGCGAGTGAAGTTCGAAGTCGAACTTCCTTTTGAGTTAACGGGGCTACGCAGTGAACTCGAGGCAAAGTGCCTGTCGATTAAATTTGATGGCGAATTCACAGCACGCGGATGGCATGGAGTCATTTCACTTAGCGCCGGCAAGGACGTCGAAATATTTAATCAGTTAATCACTGACAAAGGCGGCGGCAGAATACCTCTCCGGCAATCAGAATCTAACTAAACCTGCACCCTCCGCAGGATGTTTTGTGGTTAAATAGCCGCAGATTAGCCTATTATAGTGTATAAATAAAGGCATGCTATCTTTGCTCACCTTGCTTGTTTTGTCTTCTGCAGCTCAGCAGGGTCCGATAATTTCCGAATTCATGGCTTTGAATTCAAGCATTATCTCTGATGAAGATGGCGACAAAACGGATTGGATTGAGATATATAATCCGCTGTCAACAAATATAGATATCGGGGGCTCTTATCTGACTGACGACAGTTCTGATTTGACCAAATGGCAGTTTCCGGCATTGACTGTGGTGAATGCACAATCGTACATAATCGTATATGCCTCAGATAAAGACCGCGCTGTATCGGGGCAGCCTCTGCACACAAATTTTAAGTTGACTGCTAGTGGCGAATATCTTGCAATCGTTAAGCAAGACGGGGTGACTATCGATCATGATTACACTCCTGAATACCCGCCACAGTACCAAGATATTTCTTACGGATTGTGTTTTGACCCCAACATCACAACTCGTGAATCTTTTTTCTCGAGTCCTACTCCTCTGTCTGGTAATGGTGGAGGCTCAGCTTATGTGAATAACGTGGTAAGCACACCGGCATTACCGACCGCCACCGATGACATTCTTGTTGAAGTTACAATTCCGAGTACCTCTACACCAATTGTAACTTGTAATTTAATTTGTCGCGTGATGTACGGCACTGAATTTACTTTGTCTTTGCATGATGACGGCGTTGCACCAGACGCCATTGCCGGCGACGATGTCTTTAGTGCGCTGATACTTTCTGGTACAGCTGGCCCCTCAGAAATGTTACGCTGGCGTGTCGAAACAATCGACGCCTTCTCTAATTTAAGCAAATCGCCGCTGAATCTAAGCAATGAGTCAGCCGAATACTATGGCACAATGATTGACGACCCAGCAATCACTAGCCAGATACCTATTTTAAATTGGTTCGTTGAAGACCCTAATGCAGCAAACACCAATAACGGCACGCGTTGTTCGATTTGGCATAACGGAGAGTTTTATGATAATCAGTTTTGCCGTAGGCGTGGTAACAGCACATCGAGTTACCCGAAGAAGAGTTATAAAATAGATTTTAACCCCAGTGAAAAAATACGTATGTTTGAGGGGGTTTCGAAGATGGAAGAGATTAATCTCCAGTCGACGTGGTCTGATAAGTCTTACTTGCGACAAAAGCTCTGCTGGGATATTTATGCAGCGGCCGGTGTGGCATCATCAATGTCGGCAATGATCCATGTACGCCAAAATGGCGCTTTTGGCGGGTTGTTCACCTTCGTTGAGCAGGTTGATGACGAAATGCTCGAACGTTTGGACTACGACCCAGAGGGTGCGCTGTACAAAATGTATAATCCCATGACATCAGGTAGTTTCTCGTTTGAGAAAAAAACTCGCGAGTGGGAAGACTCTCAAGATTTAATAGATCTCGTAGCCGGGTGCCAATTGACTGGCGCAGCTCTAGAAGAATTTTTGTTCGATAATTTAGACATTCCAGCTGTCATCGGTTATCTTGCGGCTACCTGCTTGATGAACGACAATGACCATATTTCAAAAAATTATTATATGTATCGCGATTCTGATGGTGACCAAGAGTGGATGTTCATCCCTTGGGATAAAGATTTAACTCTTGGCCGAAATTACACCATGACAGGTGGTGTACTTAATGATCAGATGTGGGCTAACACAGATCCGCAATGCCACCCGCTCTTTGGCGATATTAATCATCAAAAAATTGACTATCAATACAATCGTTTGATAGATGCATGTTATCGCAACTTGCGTTTTCGCGAAATGTATGTACGACGAATGTGGTCTCTGATGGAGGAGCAATTGCAGCCTCCGAACACTGCGGCCGGCGAGCTGAAATTCGAAAACATAATCGACGTTTTGCAGATACAAGTCGCTGACGAGGTCGCGCTTGATGTCATCAAATGGGGTTCGCCTACATGGGGCTCTTACAGGAACTTCCAGCAGGGTATCGATCAAATGAAAAATGGGTATTTCTCCCCAAGGCGCACCCATCTTTTTCAGACGCACACACAGTCACAAGTATTGCCTGGACCGCGGCAGTTTCCTTCTCAGATTTTGGTTAGTAATACCGAGCCAGACCCGTCTTCCGGCGATGACGATGAAGAATGGATCGAGTTAGAGAACATCACCGGTGAGTCCACCGACCTAAGTGGCTGGACTGTTACGGGCGGAATCTCTTTTGTGTTCGCACCAGGAACAGTGATGGCGGCTGGCGACAAGTTGTACCTCTCGCCTGACATCGCAGCATTTCGTGGGCGGGCACAGTCACCTACCGGCGGCGAGTCGCATTTTGTTGTAGGGCCTTACGATGGAAATTATCGTAGCACCGAAAGCATTTTTATCTGGGATAGTCATGGCCTTCTTGCTGGCTCTAACTCGAGCAGCTTTACGTTGTTCGTGAATGATTTTGTCGCTGGTGACACTGCTCAGTTTAGTGTTGCTGGAGCTTCACCTTCTTCAACAGTGTTCATTGGTTATAGTCTCAGCGGTGGGGGGCCGACAAATTCACCGTTCGGAGTGGCTGAGCTTACCCCGCCGATTGCTCCTTTGCCGAGTTTACATGCTAGTGCAGCGGGCACGGCATACTTAACTCTGCCTATTAATTCATCGCTATCCGGGCGACAGGTTTGGTTGCAGGCCGTGGATGTTATCAGTGGCGCATTGTCAAATGGCGAGACGCGAATTGTTCAGTAAGCGGCGAGAAATTGCCTAGAAAGCTAGACAGCGAATAACTGCTCTGCAATCTGAATTGAATTAAGAGCGGCACCTTTGCGCAGGTTGTCAGTTACCTGCCATAGCCATAATCGTTGTCCGTCGTGCTCAATCCGCAAGCGACCAATTTGAATGCTATCTTTACCGGCTGCTGATTTAGCAGTTGGGTAAATATCGTTGGCGTGATCGTCGAGTAACTCGATGCCAGAATAATTCTTTAATGCGGAGCGTGCATCGTCGAGCGACACCGGCGTTTCAAAACTTAACAACATGCTCGCTGCATGACCAATTTTTACGGGCACGCGCACACATGTCATCGCTACTTTGATATCGTTGTTATCCAAAACTTTGCGTGTTTCAAACAACATTTTTTCTTCTTCGGTAGTGTAACCATTCTCTAAAAACGTTTCACACTGCGCTATGACATCTCCGCAATCTTTATACCTTTTAAGGCCATCGCGTCCAGCACCGCTAGCGGATTGCATGGTCGTTACAACCACATCATTTACCTTAGCGATTGAATTAAGCGCGTCGATTGCCATAGTGAACCCCGGTATCGTGCAATTAGGAACCGCAATTAACTTGGTATTTTCAGTGACCAATTCACCATTAACTTCCGGCACCACCAAAGGCACGTCATTGTCAAAACGCCACGCACCAGAATGATCTATTACAGTCGCTCCTTGAGCCACAGCTAGCGGTGCCAACTCAGCCGCGCGTTCGTCGCTTACCGCCAAAAAAACCAAATCTATATTTGCGAAAGACGCGGATGTCGCCTCACTCGCGCGAACCTTGCGAATTTCATTGCAAGGAAAGTTACGCTCGGCTAACAATGTCACCAATGTGCTACCAACTAAACCGTTGGCGCCCACCACACACACTGTTATTTGCGAATCACTCATCGGCAAAATTGTAACTCTGCGCCCGGGCCTAATTGTGCCATAACACTCAACGCCTCAAAACCAAGTTGCAGTACCCGCGGATATCCACCAGTAGTTTGGCAGTCGGCAAGCAAAATAATCAGCCGCCCTTCGGGGGTTAACTGCACGGTTCCGGGGATAACGGGTGAAGTGATTATTGCATCAAGCTTGTTGGCCATTCGCTGTTCAAGCTGCGCGCCCATGCGATTAGCTAACTCCGAAACAGTAAACTTATGGCTGAACAGCGACGCCACCAAATTCTGTGATAATTGCTCAAACTCAGGTGCTGGAGAAACCCGTAGCACGTTACTCGTAGGCAGGGAATAAGGGATCCCCTCGCTAGCGGATTCTCCTCTAGCTAGGTATGCGCGTATGCCGCTTTTGTTTTCACCGAAGCTAATGATGTCGCCTTCGCTAACGACGTAAGCTTGCCCGTTGTTAATCCTTTCGCCGTTTATGCAAGGCGAGAGGTCGGCGCCGCAAATGGCTATGGCATATTCACTAGTGACTTTAATCTTGGGGCCGTGCAGCGCTATTTCAAATACTTGATTTGAGGCGGTGTTACCGACGAGGCTGTTGGCTGAGTGTGCTGCTTTAATATCAAGCGGCACGCTTGTGAGAAAGGTCATCGCGCCATCGCTAATTATTTCGCAGGGGTATTTCATCGCGCAATAAATTTTATACGATCGCCAGCCGCAAACGGAGTTGGCAATAATTCAAAATCGGTGTGGCCAATAACGTGCCATCCCCCCGGAGACTGTTGAGGGTAAATGCCGGTTTGTTGACCACCGATTGCTACTGATCCGGCGTCGATGTTTTGCTTGGGTTGCGCGAGGCGCGGTAGGTGCAGCCGCGGGTTTAATCCGCCTAAATAAGGGAAGCCGGGTAAGAAGCCTAAGAAGTAAATCAGGTATTCTGGCGCGCTGTGCAGGCTAATAACATCATCGGCGCTTAGCTCTACTGCCGCGGCTAATTCAGCGACCGCGTAATCCACTTCGACGTGATGAATCTTGCCTACCACTTCAATAATCTCGCTTGCTTCAATGACTTGTTTTATTTTGTCTAGGTCACGATGCTGGACCAATAATGAACAATAAGCATGAACAAGTTTTGCATCCGGAAATTCAATTCGCAAGGCCTCTTTGGCCGCCAGCACCGCCCACAGAATATCGGGATGTATTTTTTGTGGCCATTGAATTAAGTAATGGTCATCGCCATAGGATAAATATTTGACTAAGCGTTGACTTAAGGATTTGACGACTTCAAGCGCAGATGGGTTATCGCCATGCACGCACAGTGTGTCAATGTTTGATAATAAGCGTGACTGCGATAACGCTTGTGCGGCATCCGTGATCAGCGCACCCTCTTTGCCACGGTGCAGTAACCTCCCGTCTTCTTGATAGCCGCGATCGGCGAATCCTTCGCGAACAACTTTCAAGCGCGTAGATTTGAAAAGCAGTGGGGCGTAGATTGGTAAATCAGAATCGACGCAACAAATCGCATCTTCGACAGTTTTTTGCAACTCAGTATCTTCGCACATTAAGTTGTAAAGTGCTCCGTGTGCTTTGACATGGTTTAGCTGAACGCCTTGCTTCAAACATTCGTCGCGAACCAATTCTATTTGCGCCACTAAACTATCGAATAAATCGCCAGCGCTTATCGACATCTTTGCGCGACCAAAGTTTTGGCGGTCAGGGAAAGACGGATGCGCTCCGATCCGTACATTGTTGGCAATCGCCAAGCTGACTGTTGAAGACACTGATTGCGCGTCACCAGCGTGCCCGCCACCGGCAATGTTGCACGAGTGTAGGTAGGGCATTAACTCGGCATCATTGTCAAGCCCTTCGCCGAGGTCGCAATTAATATTCACTAAACAACTTGCCCCATTGGCTAGTTTTAGCGACATGCTGCATGCGTTTAACGCCATGCTTCTCCCACCAATAATCATCGTGGTAAACGCTTGAACCTTTGATAAATAAATTCACCAGCGGTGTTTTGAAAAACAAATCTTGGATATAACGCATCGGTCCGAACCACATCGAATTGCCGACACTCGACGCGAAATTATTCTTTACCGAAAAGCCCCAACCGGCTTCAACATCATCGCCGACAATTTCGATATCGGCAGCATCGACATTGCCTAAACCACGTTCGGCGCATTCACGCAAATACCCAATCCCGAAAGGGTCAAAACCCATTAGGCGCGCGGCGACGGCGTCCATGGCTACGCTGTCGGCTGAGGCTATTAACACATTCTTTTCAACGGGGCGCATCGTGCGCGGACCTGCTCCGTTACCCGCGAGTGTACCATCAGCGATTGCGAACATGCCGCTGTGCAATTCTTTTTGCACGGCGATTAAGTCGGCCAGAACTCCGTGAATGTGAGTATGGCAGTAATGACGGCGAGTGTTGAGCAAACCTCCGAAACTGTTTTTCACCGCGCCAGTGGTGGTAGTGTAAACATGTGTCTTTACCGTCGGCAAATGTAAGATGCTTTTCCCAAGAAACATTTCAGGAAACTCGGGACCTTCTGGATACACTTTATCCAGCCAAGGTATCTCACCCTGTGGACGCCACTTATTCCATTTAACGCTTTCTGGATTGTTGACGAAAAACTGTTCGATATTATATTTGTCGTAAACCGGTTGCAGCTTGAGATTAATTAAACCTTCGTGCGGATCAGTTACAACAGTATCGTTATGTACCGCCACCATTTGGCGATTGTTATTCTGTAACCACTTTACCGCGCCTTCGAGTTGCCACGGGGTAGTGTTGGCTGACAAGAAAGGTTTGTGCCAAGTGATGTTGTCTTTAAGAATAACAGTCGAGTTACTTGGCAATGCTTCTGCCGCTCCGCCTAAATCGCAAACGCGCGCTATGTCTTGCTGAATGCTGTCAGCACTGGCTACCACCACTGCGACTTTAGACTTGCCGTTCATTTACCTAAAGTAAATCAAGTAACCCGCAGTAGCCGCGAAGCCAAGTGCGCAACAGATCAGGTGTAAATCCATGGTCGCCAAGCGTTCGGGGCGTTCGCCTTTGCCCTCACCGTAAACTAGGTGCAGATAGCGCATAATTCCGAAGTAAACGAAGGGTAGTGTGGCGACCATGCCTGTCATGCCCGCACGTGAAATCAAGTCGGGGTTGCCAGCGGCGATGACCTTTGCTGGCAGCAAAGTGTAAAGCGTGTAAGTGAGCAGAACTGAAGATGCCATTATCACTACCATTAAATCTGTAGCTTTCGAATTGTACGTAGCCAGAGTTGGTCGCTGACTGATGGCATCATGATTTTCACTTAGAGAGCTAACTTCGGCGCGGCGTTTGCACAGCGCCAAAAACAAAGCTAATTGCACGGTAACCGCTATAAGCCATGGCGATACCGGAATATCGATTGCCCAGACACCTGCCAGTACGCGTAGTGAAAAGCCGGCGGCGATGCAGAATACGTCAACCAAGTACACATGCTTAAGCCATGGTGAGTACAGCGCCTGTAAAGCAAAATACAAGGCGATAGCCATCCAGGCATCTGATAGTCCAGACGTGATATATAGCGCGATACTTGCCAGAACGGCTGCCAAAGCGATAGCGAAGCCAACTGACATCTTGCCGCTGGCGATAGGGCGTAAACTCTTTGTTGGATGATTGCGGTCGCGTTCGCGATCGAGGATGTCGTTCAATAAATAAACAGCACTTGATGCCAAGCAAAATGCTACAAAAGTAAGCAAACTCTTTTGCAAGTAAGCTGAATCTAGCGCATGACCAGAATAAGCGAGGCCAATGAAGACCACGATGTTCTTGGTCCAGTGACGAATGCGCAAGCTATGTAACAACGGAGGCATGCGTATAGGATAGCATGCATATGTTAGAATTATCGCCATGATTCAACTAGCAATTCTGTGCCTCGCGAGCTTTGCCAATCCGCAATCTGGCGCCGTCGCCACTGCCGAGAGCAACGCTACCCAAGTCGGACTCGACATTTTGGCTAAAGGTGGAAACGCAGTTGATGCTGCCGTAGCGATTCACTTTGCGCTTGCAGTTACTTACCCTAATGCTGGCAACATCGGCGGCGGCGGATTTCTTGTTTATCATGCTCCCGATGGCAGTGACTCCTTTCTTGATTTTCGAGAGACAGCCCCAGCCGCAGCGAGTCCCGATATGTACAGCGCCAACCCCGACTCATCAACACTCGGCTGGCTGGCCGTAGGTGTTCCAGGTGCAGTGCCGGGTATGTGGGAAGCACACAAGAAGTATGGAAATTTAGCTTGGAGAGATTTAGTCCATCCGGCATACCGCCTGGCTAAAGACGGTTTCACATTGAGTCAAAGTTTGTGCGATAGATTGCAGCGTTACAAAGACAAATTACAGATAGATCCTGGGTGTAGCACTACATTTTTTGGTTCGCAAAAAATGCAGAGTGGCGTAATGTTTAAGCAAGCCGAGTTGGCGCATAGTCTAGAATTAATATCCGAACGTGGCGATCAAGCCATGCGTAACGGTTATATCGTTGATGAAATATTACGCATAAGCTCACCCACCGGCATTTTACGTGCTTCCGATTTCGAAAACTATCAACCGCAGTGGCGAGAAGTGCACCGTTTTGAATGGCAAGGTAAAGAAGTGATATGTGCATCACTACCTAGTAGTGGTGGCATGTTCTTGCAACAATCCCTGTCATTACTCAGTGGGGCACCATTGAAAGTATGGGGGTTCAACGACCCGCGAACGATTCAATTAATAGGCGAAGCAACAGCGGCAAGTTTTCGTGATCGCAACGCTTATTTTGGCGACCCTGATAACTTACAGGCTGATATTAGTCAACTTCTAGAGCCAGAGTATTTGAGTGAGCGTCGTCGCCAAATGTCGTCAACATCTCGCTCGAACGTTCACCTTGGTAACGCTAGTGAAACTAGCGAATCAACTGAAACTACGCATTTTTCTGTTATCGATCAGTGGGGTGGAGCGGTAAGTTGCACCACTACCCTCAACAGTAATTTTGGCGCAAAAGTCATGGCCGCTGGCATCATCTTCAACAACGAAATGGATGACTTCGCTGCACAACCAGGAAAAGCAAATCAATTCGGCTTAGTCCAATCCTCGGCAAATGCTATCGTCCCCGGTAACCGTCCGCTCTCCTCGATGGCACCCACCATCGTTTTGCAAGACGGGAAAGTCGATGCCATTATTGGTTCTCCTGGAGGGCCAGTTATTCTTAGTACGGTGTTACAGGTAATACTAAACCGCTACGTATTCGATATGAACCCGGCACGATCTATCGCCGCGCCACGTTTTCATCGCCAGGACTTACCAATCTATATCAAACACGAATGGAACCGTATCGATATGGCTAGTCGCAATCGTCTACGCCAATTCAACCAACCTCTTAGACAAGTAAGCGGACTCGGTTTGGTGAATGCTATTTTCAACTACAACGGTAAATGGCATGCCATCGCCGATAATCGCGGTGATGGCAGGGCTCAATCGATGCTAGAAAACAAACTCTAAGGTTTGACTGTCGTCTGCGCCTAGGGTGATTGTTTTACTTTGGTTTCGTCCTTCGAATTCGGCAACTACAGTGTAAGTGCCAGGTTCGTAAGTGCCCAACGGTGTCGTGCCATTTTCCATTGCCGCAAACATGCGCATGCCACCATCGGCATCGACGCGATTGCCACTACTATCGAGTACTTTGAGTTGCGCGGTAATATTCTGGTTGCCTGCATCAAGAACGCGAGCGGCTAATTTAGAGCCTGCAACCAGAACCACAGAAAGCTCGACAGTTTCTTCTCCGCCAACAGTCACACCTTCGATGGTTTGCTGGGCGTATCCATCGCGTGGGCTCACTACAACAGAATAGGTTCCGGGGTTCATGCCCTCAATACGACCTTCGCCGTTCCATCCCCATCCATCGTACTCATCACCATTGATATTCTTAGCTTCCAGTTGGAATCCGCTGCCAAAGGCCTTGCCGTCGCTTGTGGTGACGCTGATGCGCATGGCTGCGGCAATAGGTAATGCTAGCGTTTCTGCTTGAACCGTGGCATGCATTCCTACTTGAAATGAAGCCGAACGTTTTTTACCGACCGAGCCTGAGCTATTATTCTCGTCGCGTCCCCACCAACCTTGCTCGGCATTGATGTGGTACTTTCCAGGCGAGACTCCGGTTATTTCGTACTGACCATTCTCATCGGTAGTATTACCCCAATCGCCGCGACTGAACATCATGCCCATCATGCCGCTTGGCCCATCTTCTTTTTCGAGTCGAACATTGATGCCCTCAAGAGGTTGCCCACTGCTTTCAGAAACTACCTGCCCACGCACCACGCCCTGTGGCGTTTCTAGAAGTTGATAATCTTCAGGAGCATCAGGTGCCTCGAAAGGTACAGTGCCTGAGAAAACATCTGAATTTATTTGCAACGTGTATTCACCGGGCGCCAATGATTGGAATTCGAACTCTCCGTTCTCGTCGGTTTTTGCCGACGCCATGCGCAAATCAAACATTGAGGCGCCGCCTGCCATGCAGAACAGAGCAGCATTTTTCACGGGTTGTCCGTTGTCCGTTAACTTACCCTTAAGTTTGCAGCCACCTGCCGACAAGTCGACGATATCTAATTCGGTCGTCTCGCCTTCTTTGGCAAAGACACTCAAGACTCGGCCGCCATTGAGGACGGCAAGCATGTCGCCTTGCATCAGCGAGTTTGCATCAAGAGCTGCGGACACTACAAAGTAATTACCTGGTTTGATGTTCTTGGCTTGATAGGACCCATTTTCGTCGGTGGTGGTTTGCCAAAAATCTTCGCTATCGGCAGAAAATCCGCCGACCATACGTTGTGCCAAAATTTGGTTATGGCGATCGTAAACAATGCCTTGAATGATCGCTCCTTGACGGACTTTAATAGTAACGTCACTTCTATCCTCGTCTTCTTCTAGTGGCTTGCCTTTAATCGCAGTGTCGGAGTAGCCACCGGCCGTTACGGATAACCATGCCATTCCGGGAGCGATACCTTGCAAGGTGAAATTTCCATCTTTGTCAGAGGCGGTCACATTCGCACCCGACAAACCGTTCTTAAAGATGGCGTCAAACCCGCTAGCCTTGCTATTTCCCATGCTGACAATCGCCCCTTGAATAGGGTCGAGGCTGCCATGCGCGACTACTTTACCGCTTAGGGAGGCACCATGTGACATGCCTACAGAGATCTCTGTAGTTTCCTTAGATACGACATTGACATCAAGGCTTTCCTGTATATACCCATTTGAACTAACTTTAACTTCCCATTGGCCGGGCATTAAGTTGTTTATTTCAAACGTTCCATTGCGTGAGTCGCTTAAATTGACAGTCTTTAATTGATCCAGGGCGGTTTGTTCGGGCGTGACAGGAACTTCTCCAGGCTGCAAAATAGAGGCAAATTTTTCATTTTGTAGTTCATGTTCTTCTGAGTGGACGGCGTCCTCGATTCCGGTCGGACCCCATCTCAATTCTTGCGCTTCAGTCGAGACATCTACGGCGATAACACTCAGCGCATGTGATTGCAAATTAGCATTAGCGATAAAGAACTCGAGTGAATTATTGCTTTTAGAATCAAAGACTTTACCCTTAATGGAACCTGGCACCATCATTGCTAATAAGTAGCTTTCCTGGTCAGATTCTATATCTAATCTTGGCAAATCAAAAGTAGCATTTGGATAGCCGCTTGCAATCACCATAACGCTTGCGCCTTGCCACGCCGATAACTCGAAGCGCCCGTCACTGCCGGTGTTGACGAAAATATCTTTAGGTAACAATTCGGGCAACACTTCTTTAGCCATGCCAATGAGCATGGAGCTCGCAGAAGGAATGTCATTCCGTGACCCGTCGCTTTCGTTTTCGAGGGAAGGAATGCTATTGAGGAATACGCGCGCATTGGCGATCGGATCCCCTTCGGCATTTACGATACGGCCTTTAATCTTTTCTTTAGACTTGATTACTAAGTCAGATGTGACTTCTATATAATCTCCGCTCAGGGTAGCGCTTATTGGAGCTGCGCGACCCTCAATGCTTTGAGAGAAGAGGACATATGCACGACGCGGTAGATCTGGAAACTTATATTCGCCACTAGCGCTTGTCATCGTAAACCACCCTGGGATGTTGCGTGCCACTGCAGGCAATAACCGCAAATCAATCGGTATAGCTAGTACCTCAGCGCCTGCAACAGCAAGGCCATCTTCGTCGACCACGAAGCCGGACATACTGCCGGTGTCGAGTAACTTAATGCTCTCGAAGGCGGAGGCATTTTTAGAGTAGGGGCCAATGTCTTTAATGCCGGGTTCGGTTGGCGCCCCTAGAGCCAAAACGGATAACCTGGTTCCTGCAGGAACCGCATCTAATTTGAAATTTCCAGAGCTATCGGCAAAGGTACGCTCAAAGAAAATGTTGCCAGTACGCACAGCTTGCATTGCGTACATTAAGTTAGGTAATACAATAACTTCTGCTCCGGCAACGGGTGAACCGCTATCATCGATAATGCGGCCACTCATTTCTGCGCCCATCATTGTATTAATGATTACTGGCTCTTCGCTAGTCAGTGACGAAGTGCGAACTTCTTGGCGTCCACTTGTAAGATACTTATGCCCACGAGCAACTACATAAATCACTCGTCCAGGGACACCTTGTAAATTAAACTCGCCATTTTCGTTGGACATTACAGAGGCCAAAGGCTCGAGGTCGAGACTCAATGGGCTTGCCAGTGCCTCAGACATATTGAGCTCGTAATCGAAGAATGGGTAAGGTGTTGAGTAAGCTGCGATCCAGATGTCAGCGAGTGGCTTGTCGTCTTCATCGACGACTAGTCCGTTCAGGCCATAATCGCCAGCGCCAATCTTTTCTGCGCGGTAATCAAGCCATTCATCGTCAATACCGGCGACGCGGGTGGTGACATTATTTAACTGCCCGGCAGCTTCAATCTGAATGCGTCCGCTGACTGCTATCTCGTCTGGGATATCAACAGGCTGTGGGGTGTCAGAAAACAGGAAAATCGCGCCACCAATAACGGCGGCAGCTATGACAAGCAAAGGGAGAATGCGCTTCATGTGTATATGTTACGCGTTATTCTCTACTAGGTTAGTTAAATTAAACCTCTAATATCGGTAATACGGAGTCTTGGCGCTTTGAAACCTCAGCAGCTATTTTGCCTGCAATATCGCTGAACATCATGCCAATAGAGCCATCAGGGTCAGAAACAAAAGTTGGCACGCCAGCATCGCCACCTTTGCGCAATTCAACTTGCAGTGGCACGCTACCCAAAAATGGCGCATCGAATGCATCCGCAATTTGTTCGCCGCCACCTTTGCCGAACATTTCTCCGGTCATATTTTCAATTACGCCCAACACCGGAGTCTTCACTTCAATGGCCATTCCCATTGCGCGGCGCACATCAGTCAGCGAAACCTCTTGTGGAGTGGTCACAACTACGATGCCGGTTAGTGGTACCAATTGTGCTATTGAAAGTTGTGCATCGCCGGTACCCGGAGGCATATCTATCAATAAATAATCAAGTTCTCCCCATTCTACATCTTGCAAGAATTGTTCAAGCGCGCGGTGCAGCATCGGGCCGCGCCACATTACCGGCTGGCCGTCTTCGATTAGGTAACCGACCGACATCGTCTTTACTCCATGCTCTTTAATCGGGTAAAGCGTTTTGCCTTTGCCTTCTGGACGGCGCGTGGCTCCCATCATTACTGGGATGTTTGGTCCATAGACGTCGGCATCTAAAATGCCAACTTTAGCACCCGTCGCCGCGAGTGCGGTGGCGATGTTTACCGTGCAGGTCGATTTGCCGACTCCACCTTTGCCGGAGGTAACAGCGATGACGTTTTTCACATTGCCGCCAAGCTTGTTTGAGGGCGGCAGCGAAGTCTTTACATTTGCCGTGAGGTTAATCGTCACCTGCGAGACAAAATCGAGAGCCATGACGGCCGCTTCCGCTTCCGCTTTGAGTTGGTCTTTAACCGGACAAGCCGGAGTGGTTAACTCTAGATCAAACTTGACGATGCCATCACAAACCGCCAAATTCTTGATAAATTCAAGAGTGACGATGTCTTTATGCAAATCTGGGTCTTGAACGACGCGGAGAGCATCGAGGATGAGTTGTTTTTCTTGGTCGCGTGACATGGTTAATGGTTGGGCTAAAGCCGGTGCGGCGTTAGTATAAAGTAATGGCCACATCGGAGGAGTCCCAAAAACGCGCAGTTGTCTTGCTTTCGGGTGGATTAGATTCTGCGACCGTTGCTGCGTGCTTAATTCGCGATGGCTTTCAGGTTACGGCATTGAGTATTGACTATGGCCAGCGTCATTCCGTCGAGTTAAAGGCAGCTGCTGTCATTGCGCACGAAGTCGGGGTAAATGAGCATCGAGTGATGAAGCTTGATTTGCGTGCGTTTGGCGGGTCGGCATTGACTGATGAAACGTTAAGCGTGCCGAAAGCAGAAGACGGTGCGGATGTCGTGCATGCTGATATTCCAATCACTTATGTGCCAGCACGTAATACGATTTTCTTGTCACTGGCATTAGGTTTAGCCGAAGCTGTTGGTGCTTACCAAATCGGCATCGGAGTCAACGCCTTAGATTATTCAGGTTATCCCGACTGCCGTCCTGAATTCGTTCACAAGTTTGGCGAGTTGGCGAACCTGGCTACACGAGAAGGAGTCGAAGGGCGGCCGATTAGCCTTTACACACCGTTACTGAACATGACAAAAGTAGAAATTTTAAAGCTTGCGCATCAGCTACAAGTGCCCGTTGATAAAACGATCAGTTGCTATGATCCCGATGAGCACGGCACGCCATGCGAATTGTGTGACTCCTGCCGCCTCCGCAGCCAAGCACAGCAAGAGTTATGTCTTTAGAAATTATCCGAACCGAAGCTGCTGCGCTTTACGGTATTCGTCATCGCAATTTGCGTGTCGGCCAACCAGTGGGCACCGAACGCATGCCGGGTATCGACGAGCATCCCGATACTATTCATTTGTTATTAACGCAAAACGGTGAAGGAGTCGGCTGTGCTACTTTCATGCCCGAGCCAAGCCAAGATTCTAAATGGCGGTTACGCGGAATGGCGATAGATGAAGCACATCGCCGCCAGGGCCATGGTGAACGAATCATTGATTACTTCCTAAATATAGAATCAGGCGGAGTCTGGTGCAACGCCCGCACCTCGGCTCTTAAGTTCTACCAACATTGCGGATTTGTCGCTGAGGGTGAAGAGTTTGATATATATCCAATAGGACCGCACTTCATAATGCGCAGAAAATAAACTGCATTCGGAGGCGTTACAATATTGGCATGACAGATTTGATAGAGAGAGAAGTTCCTGATGAGCAGTTGGAGGCCATTGCCCGGTTGGTGCAGTTGGTTGATACATTAAGGCTTCATTGTCCATGGGATCGCAAGCAGACTGTTGCTTCTCTTACCCCGCATTTAATTGAAGAGTGTCACGAATTTGCTGACGCTGTTGCAAAGAAGGATAATGAGAACACTTGCGAGGAGATAGGCGACTTGCTGATGGGCGCTTTCATGGTGGCTCGTGTTGCTCAAGACGATGATAGTTTTAGCATCGTTGAAGTGTGCGATTATGTTTGTGATAAATTAATCAGACGTCATCCGCATGTTTATGGTGAGGTTGACGTGGCTGACAGCGATGATGTGTTACGAAACTGGGAACAAATTAAAAAGCAAGAGAAAGCCGAAAAAGGTGAGGCGAAGTCAGCTCTTAGCGGTGTGCCTTCATCCTTGCCGGCTTTGCTGCGCGCTTACCGCGTTGGGCAAAAGGCGTCGAACTCCGGTTTTGACTGGCCTGATTTAGATGGGCCAACTGCTAAGGTTGAAGAAGAATGGATTGAGCTGCAAGAGGCGATAGCAATCGGTGACAAGCAGCGTATCAGTGATGAAATGGGCGACATGCTATTCGCTTTAACCAACATGGCGCGCAAGTTAAAGATAGAGCCAGAGATGGCACTGCGTGGTACAGTTGAACGTTTCACCTCACGCTTTAATCACGTCGAGAAACATCTCGGTGACAAGATGGGATCCGCAACTCTTGAAGAGATGGACGTGTTGTGGGACGAGGCTAAATCTAAAGAATAATAACTAAAATCTTGACCGACCTGCTATGTCGCATATATACTTCTCGTCCTTAGGTGGGGAAGTGGCGCAATGGTTAGCGCACAAGCCTGTCGAGCTTGGGGTTGCGGGTTCGAGTCCCGTCTTCCTCGCCACTTTAAAACAGAAAACAGCTGCTTGATTTGTCAAACAGCTGTTTTTTTTATTGGATAAAATTCTACTTGTACCAGTCAGGCCTGTCCATAGATTTACTCGGTAGTTGAATCTTGTGTTTTTTGGTTTTGGCAGCTTCCGCATTCCAATCGAAAATACCGTAGTACCTGAACTTACCTCCTGCCTCGTTAACGATCATGTAGTACTTTCCGTACGGTCGGTTGACCGTCACTTCTCCTAGGTGATCAAGGCGCTCGGTGGTGCCAACATTTGAACTGTCTCCGCGCTTGCCAATTTTCGCAGTGCTTTCTGCGGGCTTCATAGTGAAAATGCCTTCGTCGGCGCGGTCGCCATTGGGAGAGCGAACCACGAAAGTCACCATCGGCAAAATGGTTGCCTTGATTATTTTGATGTGTTCACCACCTGGTGTAGACGGACCCATTTCGGTAATGAATGGCTGGAAACCATGGCCAGCAATTAACAAATACTTGTCTTTACCATCAGCTTCAACCACGGCGTGATATTGACCATGTTTAGGTGTTTTATATTCGTGAACCACGTCAGCGCGCCTTGGCTTACGCATATAGTCAGGTTCAGGGATTGTTTTTAGAAGAGAACAAAACACACCACCGATGGGGTAGCCTGTCGCCGAGTCAACGACGTGAGCGACATATAGAGTTTCGTCAGCACCTGGCTTTGGCGGAGGCGGGGGAGGCGGCGCAGTGTTTGAAACTTGCGGGCCAGTACCAGCGACGGTAGCAGAAGTATCTGGGGCTTTGGTTGGTGTACCACCACCACCACAAGCAGTCAGGCCAAGTATGGCTGCTGCGAGAAAGTAAACTAAGTTATTTGAGCTCATTATCTTTCAGGGAATTCGAGTTTTTCTGCACCTATAACGGCAGCGTAAGTTAAATTGGCTATGTCTAGATCGGCTTCAGCAAGTTGAGCCTCTTCAGCAGAGCCATGGATGACCGGGCTTTCCGGTTGGAATACAGTACAACAATCGGGGACCGGCTGTATCGAAAGCTCGAAAGTTCCTATGCGCTTTGCCAACTCTATTGCTTCTGTTTTGTCCATACCGATAAGTGGGCGTAGTACTGGCAGCCCCGACGCGTCTTCAATTGCCGCAATATTTTGCATGGTTTGGCTAGCCACTTGACCAAGCGATTCGCCAGTAATTAGCGCTTTACAACGGTTTCTTTTAGCCATTGCAGTTGCAATTCGCTGCATGGCGCGGCGATATAAAACTGTGCGGTAAGAAGCCGGGCAGTTATCGCGGATGGCCTCTTGATATGGCGCGAATGGAATCATGTGCAGGATAGTACGTGGTTGATACTCGCCAATTTTTTCAGCTAAGCGAATAATTTTTTCACGCGTCTGCGGGCCAACATGAGGGAAGCTATAAAAACTAATAAATTCCATGCGCATGCCGCGCTTCATGCACATCCATGCTGCGACGGGCGAATCGATTCCACCAGAAAGCAAACACATGCCGCGTCCCATCGAGCCAACTGGTAAACCACCGTAACCTTTATGGCGACGCGCAAACACGGAAGCCAATTCTTCGCGGATGTCTACTTCTAAATTTAGCTCGGCGTTCTGCAAATTAACTTTTAACTGCGGATGCAGAGGTAATACGGCTTCAGCAATTTTTTGAGTTAATTCACGCGAACGCAATGGAAATTGTTTGTTAGCACGTTTTACGGTAATGCGAAACGGCACTTCATCACGTCCGGCGAAATCATTGATTAGTGCTTCTCCTACACATTCGATAGTGCGCGCAACAATTAAATCTGCGTCGAGATAAGTAGTAGTTGCTGGAGATACCGAAGTAATGCCAAACACTTTTGAAGCACGCTCAGCAAATGGTGCGAGATCTATGTCGGCGTTACAAGTGATGCGACCACGCTGGCGACTAGTTTTGAAACCAGGCACATCTTTAAGAGCAACTTTGAGGTTGTCGCATAAAGCGTGTTCGAAGGTGTTGCGGTTACCGCCTTTGAGTCCGAGTTCGCCGTAGCGAATGACTAGTGAATTTTGATTGCTCATGAAAAAGTTAGCGGGAGGTCTTCCCTAAATGTGGTGGCTATTCTAGAATCTCCGGCCTGTAGGGCGATTAGCTCAGTTGGCTAGAGCATCTCGTTTACACCGAGAGGGTCAGGGGTTCGAGTCCCTTATCGCCTACCATCCTACT
This sequence comes from Planctomycetota bacterium, assembly GCA_028821845.1. Lineage (GTDB taxonomy): Bacteria > Planctomycetota > UBA1135 > UBA1135 > UBA1135 > JAPKEZ01. Next base: position 19,140 of record JAPKEZ010000017.1, read on the forward strand.
TTTAGCTATCTTTTAGCATATTTGGTCGTAAAATAGTTTATGAGCACACTAGTACTCCTAGCGACCATGTTTGCGTCGCAGCTTGGTCTTCCGCAGTCCGAGAAAGCCACTTTCGACGCGCATTTTGCTAGTGATTCTGTTGTGGTTGGTGGAGTAGTCGACCTAGTTGTAACTGCAGATATACAAGAGGGTTGGCATGTTTATGACCCACTGCAAAACCCTGAATTCGGCATTCCGGTGTCGATTACAATTAAGGGCGGCAACTTCGAAGTCGCAGGTGGCTTAAAGTCATCCCAGGCAGCCCAGCGCCACGTTATAGGCGCCGGCGATATGGAATTAGTGTACTTATGGCAGGCCGGGTCGCCGTCCTTTGTGGTGCCGGTAAAGGTTAATGCTGAAGAGGGCGAAAAGACATTGGTGGCTGAGATTACTTACCAGGTATGTAACGATCAGCAGTGTTTGCCAGTTAAGACAAGTAGGGTGCTGGCTAAGATAACTGTCAAACCTAGTTTGAAAGAGTTGTTACACGGCCAGGTTAGTGTCAGTGCCGAGACTGATGGCGAGTTTGCCCCTAACTCTGAGGTTGGGCTAACCTTTAATTTCCAAGTAGAAGACGGATGGCATATTTACGGCACTAATCAAGACGCTGAGTTGGGAGTGCCGTTGCAATTAATAGTAGAAGGCGTTGGTGTTGAAATAAGTCAGGCTTTGTCGTCTGCAACTGAACCTATCGTGCACCTCGAGCGTGTCGGCAATATGAAATTGCAGTACTTGTTTATGGAGGGCGAATTCAAGTACAGCGCCAAAATAATGTTTGGTGATGAAGTACCTAACGATTTTTCTTTGGCGATGACGTGGCAGACATGTAATGATTCTGTTTGTCTTCCTCAAGAAACTAAAGTGTTTGATGAACTTTCGATTGGAGCTACTAGCTCTATTTCCGGCGGAGATTTTCCCGGTGATGGCGGTCTTCCAACCGACTTCTGGAAATTTATTTTTGCGGCAATGGCGGCGGGCTTTGCGACATTGTTAACGCCTTGTGTGTTTCCGATGATTCCGGTCACCATTTCTTATTTCACGAAACGAGCTGAAGCAGGTAAGGGCACACCACTGGGTAATGCTACGGCTTATGCGAGTGGTATCGTCTTTACGTTTGCCGGTATTGGGGTTGGTGCAGCACTAGTGTTGGGGCCAGGTGGCGCAAACATGATTGGCTCTAATCCATGGGTAAACTTCGCAATCGGCGTTTTATTCCTGGTTCTAGGGGTTTCTTTGCTTGGCTTTTTCGAAATTCAGCCACCAAAGTTCCTGGCAAATTTGGCATCAAAGAAACAAGCAGACGGTCAAACGCAAAGCGGATATCTTCCAGTAGCGTTAATGGCTATTGCTTTTAGCATTACGGCCTTTACTTGCACTGTTGGCTTTGTTGGGGCGGTGTTTGTGTTAGGTTTGCAGATGGGATTACCATATTTAATTGGCGGCATGTTCGTTTACGGTTTGACTTTTGCACTACCGTTTTTCTTTTTGGCCCTGTTCCCATCTCGGTTGCAGTCGATGCCGAATGCCGGTGCTTGGATGAACACTGTTAAAATCTGCGCAGGATTTATTGAACTTATTGCTGCACTTAAATTTTTCTCGAACAGCGATTTGTTCTGGGACCTACAAATATTGACATGGCCGGTGTTCCTCGCAGCCAGCGGTGTAATAACTTTGTTATGGGCGGCTTATATGCTTGGCGCTTACAAGTTGCCTTATGATTACGAGCGACCCAAGCCGACACTCAAGCGCGGTGTTTTTGCAGCGGTGTTATTGTTTCTCGCAGTTGGTATGTTCCGAGGCGCGGCCGATCGTGAATACAAGTACCATGGCTCTGTGTTAGCATTTTTGCCGCCAGCTGATTATGGCTTAAATGAGTTCAACGAACATGGTCACAAAATGGGTGCTGCGCATTTGTCATGGATCGAAAGTTATGAGGATGCGTTTGAGTGGGCTAAGCAGCACAACCAGCCGCTTTTCATAGATTTTACCGGCGTTACCTGCGTGAACTGTCGCCGCATGGAGTACGAGATATTCCCACACGCCGATGTAAAGCCGCTGCTAGAGCAGTTCACTCGTGGAGAATTGTGGGTAGACAAACCTCCTCATGGCACGCGCAACACCAAATTGCAAATTGAGCGCTTTAATCAAATTGCCCAGCCTTTTTATGCGATTATCGATCCTCGTAACGACGAAACTTTAATCACTTTCCCTGGCTATGACCCAAATCCGCAAAAGTTCAAGGAGTTTTTGCAAGACGGTCTTGAGGCTTACAATAAAAAGTAATGAAGGTGTTAGTAGGTGATGGTTGCGGGAATCGCTTCGCTTTAATCGATGCGGGCGCAATGGCTGCTTCGGACCTTTCTCCAGGCTTAGTCCTTCATCAATGCCGAGATATGGATATTGACGGCTTATTGGTTTTAGACGGCGTCAAGCTCAGCATCTACAACGCCGACGGCAGTGATGGTGACGCCTGCTTTAATGGCCTACGTTTGGCGGCCGTTGCTAGTGGACTAGACGGGGGCGTTTTTGAAATGGCTGGTCATCAAATATCCTGGAGCAAAGTAGATGACGATATAGAGCTTGAACTGCCTTACGCATCTTCAGATTTTGAATATGATTCTCTAACTATAGATGGTGTCGAAGTGGTAACGGTTAACTTTTCTAACCCACATGCTATCGTAAAAAACTATTCAGGTTACGAACAAGAGTTCGCTGAAAAGCTGCAATCTGATGGCGAGAACTTTCCGCAATCGGTCAATGTCGAGTTTGCCAAATTTCCTTATGAAAACGGCGAAATATCGGCGAGAATTTTTGAGCGAGGAGTTGGCGAAACATTAGCCTGCGGAACCGGCGCAGTGGCGCTAGCAGCTGACGCATGGAATGCCGGATTTGAAGGCGAAATAACAGTGAAAACCTGGGGCGGAAGCCTGTTTTTGAGCAAGTTAGAGAATGGCAAAATCAGCCTGCGTGGGGCGGCTAGATTAACCGGAAATATCGACTTAGAATTAGTTTAAAAGCGTTTATTTTAGGGGTGCGCTATGGCAAAATACGGCGTCCTTTTTAGGGGCTAATCCCCTTGTAATATGGCTGATTCTTTACCCACAAACCTAACCCACATGCCCGACGCGCTGATCGAAAAAGAGATGCGTGATTCGTTTCTGACATACGCAATGTCGGTTATTCATGACCGCGCTTTGCCAGACGTCCGCGATGGCCTTAAGCCTTCTCAGCGCCGTATTTTGGTGGCGATGAATGACCTTAATTTGCGTCACAACGCTAAGTATCGTAAGTGCGCGAAAATCGCTGGTGATACTTCGGGTAACTACCACCCACACGGTGAGTCTGTGATCTATCCGACGTTGGTGCGTATGGCACAGCCGTTTCGTTTGCGTCACTGTCTGGTTGACGGCCAGGGTAACTTTGGCTCGATTGATGGCGATCCTCCAGCTGCGATGCGTTACACCGAGGCGCGCATGGGTGGCCCGGCCGAAGAAATGTTGGTTGACCTTGATAAGGACACCACCGATAAGCGTACCAACTATGATGAAACTAGAACCGAGCCAACGGTGTTGCCGGGTAAGTTCCCTAACTTGTTGGTGAATGGTTCAGAAGGTATTGCTGTTGGTATGTCGACCGCGTTGCCGCCGCATAATTTGCAAGAAGTCATCAACGCTATCCGCCTGGTGATGGATAACCCTAAGTGTACGGTTAAAGATTTGCTGACGGTAATCACGGGCCCTGATTTCCCAACGGGCGGAATCATCTGTGGTCGTTCTGGCATTGCCGAGGCCTTCAAGACTGGTCGCGGTAAGATTACATTGCGCGGCCGCATCCATCATGAAGAGGCTAAGAATGGTAAAGGGCGCAATAAGATTGTGTTCACTGAAATACCGTACGAGCGCGAGAAGACCGCAATCATTGAGAAGATTGCCGACGAAGTAAAGAGCGAGCGTATCGAGGGTATCTTCGATATCCGTGACGAGTCTGACCGCGACGGCATGCGCGTGGTTATCGAACTTAAGAAAGATGGCGATCCGATTATTATTGAGAACCTGTTGTATAAGTACACGCCACTGCAAACTACTTATGCGATTCGTAACACTGCGCTAATAGATGGACAGCCGCGTACTCTGACTTTGAAAGAGTTGATAGAGGCTTTCCGCGATCACCGCTTCGAAGTTATTCGCCGCCGCACGCAGTTCTTGCTGAATAAAGCTCAGGCGCGCTTGCACATTCTCGAAGGGTTGATGATTGCGATTCAGGCTATTGATGAAGTCGTTGAAATTATTAAAGCCTCTGCTAATACCGGAGAAGCTCGCGAAACACTCGAGGACACTTTCACTCTAACGCCGATTCAGTCACAAGCGATTGTTGATATGCGTCTTGGTCGCTTGACTGGTCTCGAAGTCGTTAGGCTGCAAAAAGAGATCGACGATTTGATTACCGAAATCGCATGGCTAAAGCGCTTGCTTGCCGAAGACGAATTGGTATTTGACATCATTCGTGAAGATCTAGCTGACATTGAAAGCAAATACGCCGAGCCGCGCCGCACTTCGATTGGCGAAGGTATTCAAGACTTCTTGACCGAAGATTTGATAACTGAAGAAACAATGGTGGTGACAATCAGTTCTTCTGGTTACGTTAAGCGCACCGTCGCCGATACTTATAGCGCCCAAGCTCGTGGCGGACGCGGTATTACTGGCGGCAAGTCGAAAGATGGCGATGTGTTATCTCATCTGTTCGTTTGCTCTACTCACGACTATTTGTTGGTGTTCACTGACCGTGGACGCTTGTTCTGGCTTAAGGTTTACCGCCTGCCCGAGCAAGATCGTACGGCTAAGGGGCGTTCAATTCGTAACCTCATCGAAGGAATCCAGCCAGATGAAGAAATTCGTTCAGTTATTGCAACGCGTAACTTCGATGAGGGCGAGTACTTACTGTTCGCTACCGAACAAGGTAAG
>JAPKEZ010000113.1 GCA_028821845.1 Planctomycetota bacterium
AGGAGTAAACGTAGTTTACTGTTCGCAGGCACTCGACCTGTAACCTTTGGTAATTCTACAAATAAATACAGTCAATCACGTTTGCTGAGAACTTCATCTGGCGCATGGCTTGACAACGCCCAGCAAGGAGTTCGTTTCGCGCGCGATGGCGATGAGCAAGCAGGCATTCACGCTATTGCGATTGCAAGTGCTGCATGGCGCCCGCAATCTCCGTTGCAAGCCGGTCACTTGTTGTTGTCCGGTTCAGATGAAATTATGCGCGAACACCTTGGCTACAATAAAGATTGGCTAGCTACATCGATAATGTTTTTGCTTGGTGATGATCTCGAGAAGTCTGGCTTGCGTAGTATTAATGAAATCCCGTTTCATCCTTCTCGAGAGATTCTCGGGAAAATTAAATCTTTAACACTGTACCTGCTCCCAGGGCTGTGCTTATTGTTTTCCCTGATGGTTTGGATGCGCCGTAGGTAATGTCTAAAACCAAAATTTTATTAATGGTTATTGCCTTGATATGTGCTTTTGCTGCGTTGAGTAAATTCAATGCTGCCGTCAACTCGCCAGAGATACGTATCGAGCCAGCAGTTGCCAATCAGCTTTTTAGCGATATCAACAATATAGAGCGTATCGTCATTAGTCGACCTCTTTACGGCAATAGTGTCAGTTTCAGTTTTGATGGCGGTAAGTGGTCGATTAGAGAGCCGATCATTGACGCTATTAATCTGAGTGCATTAAGGTTGTTGCTTAATGAATTTAGCGATTTACGTATGCGCGACTTGCCGGCAAATCTTAATAACCAAACTGCGGAAGACTTAGGTCTTGATACTCCAAGATTCGTTGTTGAGACGTATTCTACTGATGGCATGAAGCACATTTTGCTGATAGGAGCTCCATCTATACAGTCCGACTTCGGTGTGGGTCAATTCGATGGCAAAACCTGCATGGTACCCAATAGCTTCGTCTCAATCCTGTCCCGCTCTATTGACTCTTGGCGCGATCAGCGCTTGTCTAGCCTCGGAGCCAAACTGCAAAAGGTCGAGTGGCAATCTATCGATCCGCAATACTCTTTTATCGCTTACAAAAGTGATAACGTTTGGCGCTTTTCAGAACCTTTTGATGGTTTGTTCAATCTTAACGCTAGTGCTCTGCTTGATGCAGCTCTTGGAGCTCGAATATCTTCTCTTGGAGCGCCTCTTACTTCTAATTATTTGCTTGGCACAAAACTGGGACAATTGTATTTGAGCGGTAAAGGAGCAGATGTTAGCCTTGAGGTTTACGCTGATTCAGTGGTGTCAAGCGAGCGATCATTCGTGTTGCATGTCTCACCACAGCGCTTCGCTGTCTTTCAACAGCCACCGCTAGCGCTGCGTAGCCAACGCCTCTTAGATTTCAACCCACAACATCTTTCGGCTGTTGTCGTGCGCTATCGTCAGGACAACTTTGTTTTAGCAAAGTCAAGCGAGGGATGGCGTGACGCTGTTGAGTCTGAAATTTACGAGAATCATATTATTGTAGATTTGATAAATCAAGCTCGCTTGGCCGAATTCGGCGACATCAGCAAAGAGCGTCCCGCCCGCGAAGCCGATGGCATGATTGCAATGTCAATCTCGCGGGTGCCGAGCATCGACAAGTGTCCGCAATTGTTGTGGTGGGTCGACAGCCAGGACCGCGTCTGGATAGGCTCTAAAGGCTCGAAGCAAGTGTATCAAAGTGAAGTGAACTTTGAATTAGGCGTTAAGGCCATATTCACCGTCAAGCACTAAGTTAATCGCTTGCGGATAGGCAATTAGTTCGGCAGCAAACACTTTGGACGCAATATCGTCAGTCGTGTCATCGACTTGGAGTTGAACCGCTGTTTGCAACACTATCGGACCACGGTCGTATTCGTCCGATGCAAAATGCACTGTGCATCCACTAACTAAATCGCCAGCATCTTTGACTGCTTGGTGAACGTGGTGTCCATAAAACCCCTTGCCGCCATATGATGGCAATAGCGCCGGATGAATATTAAGCACCTTAGAATCAAGCTCGGGTGGGATCGGCAGTAATTGCAGCCATCCGGCTAGTATCACCAGATCTGCCCGCGATTCGAAAATAGCACCAAGTATTAGTTTGTTTCGAAGCTTGGCATCAGGGTGGCTTTGCGGGCCAATAATTAGGTAGGGTAGTTGTAACTCTTTGCAACGCTCAATAGCGCCGATGTTCGCCTTTGACACAATGACCAAGGCTATGCTTGCCTTTAACTTGCCATCGAGGATGTGCTGTTGAATGTTGGCTAAAGTCCGTCCACCACCAGAGGCTAATACTACGAGCTTACACATTTTTACTAAAAGCAATCTCGCCGTTAGTGGACCAAACAGCTAACAGTGAGAAGCGCTGCACAAACAAGTCAAGAAGCTGCAGTGCCGAATAGTGTTTGCCGTCGTTTAGGCTCGAGACAATAGCAGTGGCTTTAAGAAGGGCTGCCAATTCTATAGCGGCGACCGAGTTGAAATCGATAGGCGCGAGCAGTAGTTCCCATTGTTGAAGTTGCTGGACGGCGTCTTTTATTTGCTGGCTGTTATATGTACTAGCGCTCCTAAGAATTACTGCGGTCCGCGAACAAGCCACCAGCAAGCTTAATGCCTGGAAACCACTGTTGCTATGGATGTCAATTTCAGCACTTAGAAGAAGTGCAGTCCATTGATCGGCCTTTAGGTATTCTTGCCAAGAGTCGTGCCGTGGTGTGCGTTCACCACGCACCTGCAACATCAAGTCAATGCCAGTCAAATCGGCTTTGGTTACGAACGCCCGTTTCCCTTCGAGATGCTCTTCGATGCGTATGTCGCCGCTACTTAATTTGTCTAACAATGTCGCGTGCGCTTCCGCGGCGCTGGCAAACAACTGCTGGTAAGCGTTGGCGCTAGCTGAATACTGCGCTGGGGCTGACTGCATGGGCAGCTCACTGAACCCGGCGACTGCAGCATCAAGATTAAATGCCGACAAAGGCTCGCAAACTAACTTGTAGTGCTGCGCTCTAAAAATATTTCTATGCTTGAGTAACTCGGCCTGACTGAATTCATTTATCGCAGCAAGGCGCGCAGTATTCAATGCACCTATACGTGATTGCCACGAAGGCGGGTAACTGTAGTCACCAATGATTAAAGCCGCGAGTTCCACGGTAGCGGATTCTGCCTCAGCAAAAGATAGGTCGTCCAGGAGTCTCTGATGATTTGCCTCGAGGTTGTTAAGCGTGATATCGAATGTGCTAAAAACTAACTGTCGAGCTTTAGACTTGTCAACCTCGTCCACTTTAGCTGAAGAAACGAGGTCGAGTGCTTCATTGACTCTAAGTGTGGCCATCAATTCGATGACGTTGCTGTTTAACGCATCGACTAACAATTTATTTGCGTCAGCCGTGTCGACAATGTCTGGCGCCAATGCTTCATTGTTGTTGCCCTCGGCTACAGTCTTTAGCCGGGTCTGTTCAGCTTCGAGGCGCGCTCGTTCGGCGTCGTCTAACTCGGCCTGCAGGCGTTCGACTTCCGAAGCTAATCCAGTATCTATAACTTTCTCGACAACAATAGGTGTTTCAGAATCCTTGTTCTGACTAAGCAATACGAAAGCTGTTGCGCCAATAGCGAGTACAGCAACGGCGGCCAAAAGAATCGGCGACCGTCTCGAGGGTATCAAGACATCGTTGCAAAAATCAATTATTTCAGTAGCAGATTGAGGGCGATCGCTTTGCTCCTTCGCCATCAACCATTCGACCATGTCTTGAGCATTGTTACTCGAGTTATTTACGTAATCACTAAGTAACGGAATGTCGGAGTCGCGGTGCGCTAACAGAATCTCTTTAACTGAGTCGCCCGAGAATGGGGTGGCACCAGTGATTAAGCGAAACAGAGTGCATCCGAGGCTGTAAAAGTCACTGCGCTGATCAACGGATTCCGGTGTTGCAATAGCTTCAGGAGGCATGAAGTGAGGCGTGCCGCCAACAGCAGTGCCTCCGACCAACTCGCGAGTGGAAGACATTCCAAGGTCAGCCAACTTGACTCGACCATCAGAGGAGAACATTAAGTTCTCTGGCTTGATGTCACGGTGCACTAGGCCGTTGCTGGCGGCATACTGCAAAGCCTCTGCAACCTGGCAAACTACGTCGATAGCTTGCGTTTCGCTGAATGAACCGAATCGCTCTAAATGGGCTTCAGCGTCGCCGCCATCGACGATTTCCATACCGAAGAAATGAACGCCATTGTCTTCACCGACTGAATAAACTTGAACTAGATTAGGGTGAGACATGCGCCCAGCAGCAATCGCCTCACGCTTGAAGGCTTCGATAGTCTCAGAGCCTTGCAGGATTGACTTTTGGTTGAGAACCTTCAAGGCAACTTCTCTCTGCAAGTCCAGTTGTAGCGCACGATAAACAATGCCAACGCCACCATGACCTAAGCGTTCGATTATTTTATGGCCACCGATGACTGTGCCGACCAAAGGATCGTCGACCGTAACGGCTGCATCAATAATGAGGGCAACATCGTAATCGTCACTAATAAGACTTACCCCACGTTTAGCAGAAACCTCTATTTGGTCAGTGGTCTCGTCGTCGAACAGCAAGCGGCACTCGCCACAAGCCGTAATTTCATATAAGCCATTGTCTCGCAAATTAATGCTAACGCCATTACGTGCTGGAGACGAGACGGCAAGTCGGTCGAGGCTGCTGCCGGTTAATAACAAATGTAAACTGCCATCAGAGAACTTAAAAGCTCCTGAAGACGTTTCACTTTTCCAAATAAGCTTGGCCGACATAACTGTATTTTAACCGCTGACAGGGAAAATAGCGCGCCCAACACGGACAAGATTAGCCCCTTCTGAAATTGCTATTTCGAAATCACCACTCATTCCCATGGATAGGATGGCGTCATCAGGGATAAATTGCTGCTTATGTAATGACTCGAAGCATTCGCGTACTGCTGCGAAATCATTATGTAGCTGTTTATCGCTGGCATCGGCTACAGCAAGATTCATCACGCCCGCCAATTGGATGTGTTCCAATTCGGAAATGTCATCACAAAACTCGTCAACTTGTTCAAGGCTCAGCCCATTTCGGCCATCTTCTGGGTGGATATTAACCTGCAGTAAGACACTCAGCTTCCGACTATTTTCAGCTAGCACTCGCTCGATGCGCTGCGCCGTTTTCATATCGGCTAAAGCCTGATATAGGTTGCATGCAGACACGCCACGCATAACCTTTTTACCCTGCAGAGGGCCAAGTAGGTGCCATTCAGCGTGCGGTAGCACCAAGCGGTGTTCTTCTAGCGCCTGAACGCGATTATGCCCAAACAGTCGATGCCCTGCGGAATATGCCTCGCGCAAATCGTTAGCGCTTGCAGTTTTAGCGACAGCAACTAACGAGACCGCCTCTGCTGGGCGCGAACTACGGTGGGTAGCGCTGGCGATACGCTGTTTCACAATGTTTAGGTTGTCGGAGACGGTAGGCATGACTAAAATTCTCGCCCTAGGATACACATCATGTTAGTAGGAGTCCCCAAAGAAATTAAAGTACTTGAGTCGCGTGTTGCACT
>JAPKEZ010000114.1 GCA_028821845.1 Planctomycetota bacterium
TAGTCTTCAGTCTCGTCTTTGGCGGAAGTAGGGTAAGTAACGGTAATAAAGATACGAGTAAATTCAGGCTTCTTGACATCTTCTTCACTAGCATTATCTTCGTCCTGATTCTTGCGGTAATCGCGCCATACATCCTCGAGATCGTTTGCCGAAACACTTGAATACTGTGATGAGTCGCCAACACCAATAACGTATTTAAATTGGCCGAAGCCTTCTTCTGAAAAATCTCCGGTGTAGCCGTCGACCAAATCAATAACTAAAGCCGATTCTATTTGATGCAATAAGCTTTTCCCTAGTCGTGAAGAAATCGAAAGCGAGCGTCCACGAACGGCTTTGTCAATTGCACCGGCGCGAATTTGCATCACAGTAGTAAAAATCAAGGCCAGCAGTGTGACTGCCGCCATGATTTCTAGTAGTGTGAAACCACTAGCGCTTGTTCGATGTTTAAAAATCACTTTCGGTGTGTATTGCTGGCTCGAGAGTGCCTTGGGCAACACTCGGAATGCCTGTCAGACCTAAAATTCTAATCGTGACCTCGTAGTCGGTATTTTTTTGTGCGCCAATATAAATATAAACGTCGCGAGCTGCGCCCTGCGAGTCGAATGGCACAGGATATTGACCCTCGCGAATGCGGACTCCGCGTGGGTCAAGCACACTGCGCAGCTCCACTCCATCGGCAATTTTGTGCCAGCGTAGAATTAGTTTTTCATCATCGTCAGCGACAAGACGGCCATCGGCATCAAACGGCATACGAATCCCGTATTGTTGATTGTCAAAGTCGAGTACCACTTCGTATTGATGCCCACGACCAATCGCCTGCAATCGCGCAAAATCTAAAGTGGCAATCAGCTCACGCGCAGCCGATTCGTTGCGAGTAGATGGCAAGGTGCTGTCAAGACGCACGATTGCCATGCTCATTACCAGTGAAATAATAATTACAACAGCAGTAATTTCAATTAATGTAAAGCCAGCAGTGCTTATTTGCCGGCGCTTCATTATTCGTCGCGCATCGTGCGCGAGTCTATATCGGAATCCATGTCTTCTCCGCCAGGTGAGCCATCGTTGCCATAACATATAAAGAAAGGGCTGCCATCAGAATCAATTTCGTAGATGTACTCGTTCTTCCAGGGGTCGAGCGGAATGCGCTTCATAAGAGCCTGACCGTTATTGTCTTTTTCAGTCATGTCCTCAAGGCTCTCGGGGTAAGACGAATTCGTCAAGTAGTAAGTACTAATGGCATCTTCGAACAAAGCGATTTGATTGATCGCAATCTGACGTTGACTCGAGAATAAAGCGCTAAAAATATTTTTACCTACTGTGCCAAGTAGTAAACCAATAATTAGCACCACCACCATAATCTCGATTAAGGTGAATCCAGCGCGGCGTGATTTCTTAAGTTTTGTTTTTTTCATGATTAGAAGTTTTGTGTCATCTGTAACACGGGCCATAGAATAGCCAGAATTATGAAACCGACCATCACTGCCAATATCAGAATTAATATCGGCTCAATCAGTGATGTAAATTTTTGTGTAGCAATCTCTACCTCTTCTTGGTAACTGTCTCCAATTTGCTCCATCATCAGGTCCAGCTCGCCAGATTGTTCACCAACCGCTATCATATAACCAAGCAGTGGCGGGAAAACTCCGGATGCTTTTATCGGCCCAGCGATATCGGCGCCTTCAAGGATCTTTTCTCGCACGTCAGTGATGGTATTTTCCATCAAGCGGTTGCCGAGAACAGTTCGATTCACCTCCAGGCAGCGCACAACAGGCACGCCAGACGTCAGAAGGGTGGCGAAGGTTTGTGAAAATCGCGCAATGGCTTGCTTACGAATTAAATCACCAACAACAGGTATTCGTAGTAGCATGGTGTCAATTTTCAAACGACCTTTGTCGGATGAGTAAACCATGTTGAACCCCAGCAAGCATAAGATTACCAGGAAAATCAATAACCACCAATAACCAATTAAGAAGTCAGAAGCTCCTTGAAGTATTTGGGTAGGCAACGGTAGTTCAGTGCCTTGGTTGGCCAGCATTACAGTAATTTTTGGCACCACAAAGCCTATCAGTAGAGCGACCACCAGTAAGCCGACTGCCAACATTACCATTGGGTAAGTCATTGCCGCAGAAACTTTATTGCGAACTCGTGCCTGCTCTTGCATGAAATTAGACATTTTCATCAGTACTTCATCGAGGTGTCCTGACGCTTCGCCGGCGCGAACCATTGAAACATTAAGCTCGTCGAAGTAATCCGGATGCGCCGCCATGGCGTCGGCAAGAGGTGAGCCCTGAGAAATGCGCTCACGAATATCGCGGAACAAAATCGATAAACGTTTGTTCTCGGTTTGTTCAATAATAGCCCGCAGAGCTTCGGTGATAGGAATGCCAGCTTTGGTTAGAGTCGCGAGCTGACGAGTAAATGTAGCAACATCCTCAGTTTTGGCATTAGAGCGCGGAGCCCCAGCTCCACGGCCACGTGCCGCATCTAGGCGCTTCTGCAACTTCGATTTCTTTACAGGCTTATTTTTTTCTCCACTGCCGGACTTTACTTTTTTGCCACCCCTTGTCTCGACCACATTGGTTACTAAATTGCCGTTGCGCTTGCACTTGGTGCGAGCATCACGCTCGGAGTCGGCGTCGATGATACCGCTCGTTTTCTTTCCTTTGGCGTCGAAGCCTTTCCACTCGTAAATTGGCATTATATAAGATCAAGCTGGGTAACTCTTAAGACTTCATCTGGAGAAGTGATACCGTCAATCACTTTAAGATTTCCATCAGAGCGCAGGGTGCGCATGCCGCCCTCGACAGCTGCGCGCTTGAGTACTGTCGCCGACACGTTGTCCATGACTAACTCACGCAAGGTGTCGGTCATAGGCATTAATTCGTAAAGCGCAGTTCGTCCTGAAAATCCAGAGTGAAAACATTCTGTGCATCCGTTTGCCACAGCCATCTTGCCATCCTTTAACTCGCTTGCGTTAATACCGATGGCATGCAATTGAGAAAGTTGATGTTCATCAGGTGTAACCCACTCGTGACAAGAATCGCATAAGCAACGCACCAGGCGTTGAGCGACAACAAGCACCAATGACGACGAGACCAAATAGGGTTCTAAGCCGAGGTCGATGAGTCTAGTAACAGTACTTGGCGCGTCGTTAGTGTGAACAGTAGAGAACACGAGGTGACCAGTAATCGCAGCTCTAATAGCAATTTCAGCAGTCTCGACGTCGCGGATTTCACCAACCATCATGACGTCAGGGTCCTGACGTAAGAATGATCGCAGCCCAGCGCTAAAGGTTAACCCTTTTTTCGTATTAACCTGAACTTGCGAAATACCGTCTAGCTGATATTCAACCGGGTCTTCAATGGTTAAGATGTTCTTGTCGCCGGTGCTAATCGCAGTTAGCGACCCGTACAAAGTTGTGGTTTTCCCAGAACCAGTAGGGCCCGTTACTAGAATGATCCCGTGTGGGAACTTCACGTAATGCTTAAGAGTGGCAAGATTCTGCTCGTCGAGTCCGATAGTGTTTAACTCGTAAACTCGCGACGACTTATCCAGTAAACGCATTACACAGCGCTCGCCTTCCGCTGTCGGCACCACCGAAATACGCACGTCAACTTCGCCATCTCCAATACGCACTGATGCGCGACCATCTTGTGGCATACGGCGCTCCGCAATATCAAGTTGCCCCATAACTTTAATACGTGAAGTAATTGCGTCTTGAGCATTTTTTGGGATGGACTCCATGTCGTACAAGATGCCGTCAATACGAAAACGAATTTGCATTCGATCTGTGTACGGCTGAAAGTGAACATCAGACGCACGCAACTTAAGCGCTTGAAAAATCAGCGAATTAACAAGCTTGATAATAGGGGCTTTGTTGGCTACATCGAGTAGGTCTTCGCTCTGGTCGAGATCTGCTACCAAGCCCATTATGTCGTCTTCGGCTAAATCGTCGAGAGCATCATCTACGCCATCGGAACGATTACGGAAGGCGCGGTTGATTAACTCGGTTACTTCTGGTCGCGGAGCTAGCACAAAGCGCACCGCAGCAGGAATCATTGCGGACAAGTCGTCTTGAGGGTGAAAATCAAGCGGGTGTGCACAGGCAATGACAATAGCCCCATCATCATCTTTGCGAATAGCGATAACGTCATGAGCACGCGCAAAGGCAAGCGGCACAGTATCGACAAAAAGAGCAGGAACCTTGGTGCCCGCCAGCTTGGTAACTAGCTCGATGTTCAAGTGCTCGCTAAAAGCCGAGAGTACATTAACATCATCTACGCCTCGCGCTATCAAAACACGGTCGAGAGTTTTGCCAGAGCTGATAGACTGCTCGGTTATTTTGTGTACGTCGTTGTCGTCTAGGCCAGTATGTTTTACAACAAGCTGGTGTAGAGTAGGGCGCGCGGTCGATATTTCTTGGTCAGCCACGATGTTTTATTCGGAATCGGCAGAAACGTTTTCGGTTATGCCGCCGGATGTCGAGTAAATAGGCTGAGCAAAAGACGACAAGTTGAGGTGAGCAGTATCTGGCTCGCCGTCTTCGTCTTCGTCTTGCGGCAGAATGATGTCCGCTGGGTATTCGAGTTCGAATTCAGGGTCGATCATGCGAAGACGATCGAGTCCGATAGTATCAGCGGCGCGCGCCTTGCCTTTCTCTGATATGTCTCGCAGCTCTTCAAAGTCTTCAAGAATCCTAGGAGTGCAGAAGAAAAACAATGTGGTTTTGATTTCCGTTTTCGAGTTAGATCCAAACAACCAACCAATCAATGGAATCTCTGATAAGTACGGGATGCCTTGATCATTTTCTGTTGAGTCATTGCGGATAATACCACCCAACCACAAAGTAGCGCCATCCGGCAGAGTCACTTGCGTCGAAATCTTGCGGGAAACTGTTGGTGGAGGTAGGTTGCCATTCGCCTCTCCACGGAAAGCACTAACGTCGAGGCTGATACCTAGCCGCAAATACTTTTCTGCGGAGATTGAAGGCGAAATGCGCAATGTGATGCCCGCTTCGGCGTATGACACATCAGCGGAAACTGCGCCCTGAACGGCATTTGACGTTTGGTAAGGTATCTGGTCAGAAGATTCTATGGTAGCAGTTTGATTGTTTGCTACCAAAACAGATGGTACCGAAAGAATATTCGAGTCGTTACGAGCTTGTGCCGCTCTCAAGATGAATGGAATCCCTAAATCTTCTCCGTCGAAAAGGCCGAATGTAAGCCCCGCAGCAGTCGGCGATGGCAAACGTGCCTCGCCAATAGCATCTCCCGCTGAGATGCCAACGGAAGTAAAGACAAAACCTTTTTGAGTGTCGCCTGTAGGCGTTT
>JAPKEZ010000115.1 GCA_028821845.1 Planctomycetota bacterium
GCAAAGGTCGAGCGTATGCCTAAGATGGAAGGGCGGCGCATGCATTTAGTCATGTCTAAGTTGCCTCCGGGTAGCAAGCCTAAGCCGCGTGTTAGCGACGAAAAGGGCAATATTGGCGCCGAAGATGGCTCAGAGGGCGGACCTACACTAGTTGTAGACGACCTAAAAGTCACAAATAACGACGATTTTGCTGATCTGCCATCGGTTCCGGCTAAGCCTGTTGAATCTGATGAATCTGATGAACCTGTAGAGACAGTTGAGCCTCAGCTAGCTGAAAACAGCGACGATAGCGAAAATAACGAATAGCAGGCTAGACGTGGTCGGGTATTTCATTATAATATCCGTCCACTTTCTCTCCCTTGGCCCTAAGACACAGGAGGCACCCGTGCCCAAGATGAAAACAAAAAAAGCCGTTGCAAAGCGGTTCAAGATAACAAAAAACGGCAAAGTAATCCGCCGTAATCAACTCACTGGCCACTTCATGTGTGGCAAATCTTCGAAGCGTCGCCGCAACTTGCGCCGTGCTTCTGTCATGACTGGCGGTTCTGCAAAGAACATTGCTAAGCTTCTTCAAGGCTAATAGGTAAAGAATAATGACAAGAGCAAGAAACGTAGTTCCACGTCTTCGTCGCCGTAAGCGCTTAATGCGTCGTGCCAAAGGTTTTTGGGGCGGTCGCCATCGCTTACTGCGAACTGTAAAAGAAGCCTTATTGCGCTCCGGTAACTTTGCTTACCGTGACCGTCGCACTAAGAAGCGTACATTCCGTAACCTCTGGATTCAGCGTATAAATGCTGCATCTAGAATGAGCGGTTTGTCTTACAGCAAGTTTATGCACGGCCTCCAGAAGGCTGATGTTCAGATTGACCGTAAGGCTTTGTCTGAATTGGCGTTTAACGATCCCGCAGCTTTCGAAGCTGTAGTCGCAGCCGCAAAAGAAGCACTAGCTGCTTAAGCGCGCTATGCGTGAACGTCTTGAAGCGTTGTGCGGTGAAGGCTTAGCAGCCATTGCCGCTGCCGAAAGTAGTACACAATTGGCAGAAATCGAATCGAGCTTTCTGGGGCGTACTGGCGCACTTACAGCTCAGCTAAAGGGTCTCGGCAAGCTTGAAGCGGCCGAGCGTCCTGCTATTGGTAAGTTGGCCAATGAAATTAAGCAGAAACTGCAACAAGCCTTTGATGCTGCTGGAGAGACTCTTCAGCAACAAGAGTTGGCGGCCGACTTGGCATCCGTTGGCGTAGATTGCAGCTTGCCAGGGCCAACAGTAGAACTAGGATCGGTGCACCCGGTGATGGCTATTGCGCGCGAGCTGGAAGATATCTTTCAGTCGATGGGCTTCGTTATTTGGGATGGCCCAGAACTAGAATCAGAAGTTAATAACTTCGATGCCCTTAATATTCCTGGGGATCATCCTGCTCGAGAGTCACACGACACCATCTGGATGAAATCCGCAGATGGAGAAGAGCGTCGTTGCCTGAGAACCCATACTTCGCCTGTTCAAGTTCGTGCATTGCGCGAGTTTGGTGCGCCATTACGAGTTATTGCTCCTGGGCGTGTGTTTCGTCAAGAGGCGCAAGATTCAACTCACGAACACACTTTCCATCAAATGGAAGGCTTGGTAGTTGGGAAAAACATTGGTGTGCCACACATGTTGCATGTAATGAACAGTATGCTCGAAGGTGTTTTTAAGCGCAAACTTGAAACACGGTTGCGTCCCGGATTCTTCCCGTTTGTCGAGCCAGGCTTTGAATTAGATGCGCGGTGCCCGTTCTGCAAAGACGGTTGTAAAGTGTGTAAGGGTTCGACATGGATTGAACTTATGCCAGGTGGCCTGGTGCATCCGAACGTGCTTACTGCGGCTGGCGTAGACCCTAATGAATACTCAGGCTTCGCCTTCGGGCTTGGTCTATCACGGATGGCTATGTTGCGCTATGGCATACATGACATCCGATACATGTGCAGTGGCGATTTACGTTTCTTAAAACAATTCCAAGCATGAAGATTTCACTAAATTGGATAGGTGATTTCGTCGACATCAACGACAAGAGCGCTACAGAAATTAGCGACTTGCTGTCTATTCACACAGCAGAGGTTGAGGGCATTGAGTATATCGGAGACAACATATCAGGTGTAGTAGTCGCCGAAGTTTTGAGCTGTGAGCGGCATCCTGACGCCGATAAGCTGTCTGTCACTACGCTTAACTACGGCGCTGACGAAACGGTGCAAGTAGTGTGTGGCGCTTCAAATGTTCGCGCTGGATTGAAGGTGGCCTTGGCGCCTGTCGGTTGTGTGCTGCCGGGTGATTTTGAGATAAAAACAGCCAAACTACGTGGCCAGCTTTCTCAAGGCATGATTTGCTCTGACTCTGAAATTGAGCTTAGCGATGATTCTGATGGCATCAAAGAATTGCCAGCCGATGCCCCTGTTGGCGTACGTTTAATCGACTATCTGAAATTGTCAGATACAGTTTTAGAGCTTGATAATAAGTCATTAACCCATCGCCCTGATCTATGGGGGCACTATGGCTTTGCGCGCGAGCTGGCAGCAATTCTTAAGCGCCCACTGAAAGCGTACCCCAGTGAATTTAGCTGGCCAGACAATTCATCCGAATACTCTTTAGAGCTAGATGGCCAACAATTTTCACATTGCTATCAATTAGCCGAATTGTCGATTGGTAAAGGTCCGCAGTCGTCACCAGGCTGGATGCAAAAAAGATTGCTAGCAGTGGGGCAACGCATCGTAAGTGATGTGGTTGATGTATCTAATTATGTGATGCTAGAGCTTGGCCAGCCGACTCATGCTTTTGACAAGTCAAAAGTTAGTGGCAAGCAATTAAGTGTTCGCCCTGCTAATGAAAAAGAGTGTTTTGTAGCACTTGACGAGAGCTCATGCGAACTTGTTGCTAGCGATTTTGTGATTGCTGACTCTGCCAAAGCAATTGCTTTAGCGGGTGTTATTGGTGGTGCAAACAGCGAAGTCTGTTCCGAAACCACTTCGATTTTGCTTGAAAGCGCATCTTTCGATGCAACAGCTGTGCGCCGTAGTGCTTTGCAGCACAACCTGCGTTCCGAGGCATCTTCACGTTTCGAGAAATCACTAGATCCCGGGTATACCGCGCTGGCTAGCCAGCGGGTTTGTCAATTATTATGTGAGATGCGCGACGATATTGTGGTTGATTGCGCTCCAGTTTTTGCTGGTAATTCTGCTGTACCGAGTGACTCGTTACTACTTAATGCAGCTCAAGCTCGCACCTTGCTGGGCATCGATATCAGCACTGATGAAATCATCGATAATTTGACGTCATTGGGTTTCAAAGTTGAAGCGAGTGGCGACGAATTGAGTGTGGCAGCTCCTAGCTATCGTGCTACCAAAGACATCCAGTCAGCAGTAGATATCGTCGAAGAGGTCGGACGTATTGCGGGATACGACAAAATTGTTCCGCAACCGCTAAGCGCACCTATTGAAGTGCCACAACAATTGCCTTACCGTAAGTTGGCATCTAAGTTATTAATGCGTTTAGTAAATAATCACCAGGCGCATGAGACTCAATCGTATTCATTCATTGCTGATGACTGGGCTGAGTTAGTCGGTTTAACTTGTTACGATTTTATTCAGATCGCAAACCCGGTTAATGATGCTGTGAGCTTGTTGCGGCAGAACCCGGCGCTGTCGTTGTTGTCGCAAGTTGCAGTTAACCAGCGCGAATTCGCTGACGGCCGTTTATGCGAATTTACTAAGGGGTACAAAAACAATCCAAATGGTGGCGAAGCTATCGAATCACGTTTACTCGCAATGCTTGTTTGGGGTAGTAGCGACTTGCCTAAATCAGGCCAGCAGTCATTAGTCGGCCAATTGCGCGCAGTAGCTGATGATTTGTGTTCACTGCTGAATATTAACTCACAGTACCATGTCAACCCTGAAGGCTTGCTTGAAAACTATGGTTTTGCTCATCCGAAGCAAAGTGTGGAAATTAGTTTTGCACGACAAAGCTTGGGCATGATCTCGCGTATTCATCCAACAATCGTTAGCGCACTTGGTGTTGATTCTAGTGACGCGGCAATACTGTTGCTTGATGTAGATGCGCTGGTAGATGCCGAAGCTAAAACCAAGTTTAAATTCAGTGCTCCGCCTTCTTTCCCGGCTGTGAAGGTTGATGTGGCGTTAGCGCTGCCGGTGGCTGTAGATTACGCTGCAGCACATAAAGCTGTGTCCGCCGCAGCTGGGAACTTGCTTGATAGTATCGAGTTGTTTGACGTTTATTCTGGCCCAGGGCTAGAAGAAGGGCAGCACAGCATGGCGTTCACTATCCAGCTGCGTAGCTCCGACCGCACTTTGAGTGACTCGGAAGAGCAGAAATTCATCAAGAAGGTGTCGAAGGCAGCCGAGCAATTAGGCGGAAATCTTCGTAGCTAAACACCTCTGAGTAGGGTATTTTTAAAGTATCTGATGCTGTAAGCCCATGCTTAAAAAATACATCGCTAATAACTTCGACGTCATCTACACCATTTTACAGGTGTGGGTTGATGGTTTTGTCATATTGTTGGCTTGTTTCTCGGGATTCTTTGCTTACACCTTTTTCTTCGGCGCTTCCGCGGAACTAGCAGTATACCGCCAACTATTCGTTGTTATCACGGGAATAATTCTGGCTTGCTCGTGGTTGATGGGATTGTATCACTCGCGCAAGTCTATATTGAACGTTGTAGAATACCGTGCTATTTATAAAACTATTTTAATATCGTTTTTAGCTACTTCGACATGTATGTATATGTTGCGCTCTATGGAGACTATGGTGCCGAGCAATAGTGTGTTCTTCGAATATCTGCAGTTACTGTACAAGCCAATTGAGGTTGAAGGCGCTGCCCATTTCTCTCGAGTGATGTATATCTTGATTTTTGTGTTCGCATACTTGCTCTTGACATTACAACGCGCAATTGCATTTAGCTTTTTGAAGAGATTGCATCACCGGGGTTATGGCAATACCAACATCGCTATTGTTGGTACCTCAGAAACAGCATTGAAGCTGTATCGCAAAATGGAATTTTTCCCGACCTTGAGCTACAAGCTGTGTGGGTTCATTACTCATAAAAGTGAAGACTCCTTGCTTTCGGCGGTAGGAGATAAACCGATTCTTGGTTCTTTCGATAAGCTCTTGACCGCTACGCGCACTAACGGAATCAAGCGCTTAATTATTGCCTGTCCATTAATATCCGAAAACGATCTTGAGGAGATGTGCCGTGTCATGGAGCGCTATCAAATTAAGTATCAAGTACTGCCTCGCTTGTCTCACTTCTTGTCACAGCCGTTTACGGTAGAGACA
>JAPKEZ010000116.1 GCA_028821845.1 Planctomycetota bacterium
AGCACGCGCAATCCTTCAGCGACAACTTCAGGGCCAATGCCGTCACCGGCAACTACTGCGATTTTATGTGTTTTCATTTTGTAGCTAGAGCAAACATACCTTGCTTGTAAGAAACAATGTTGCCCACGAAGGCAGAGGCGGCAACAGTTAGCGGTGAGCCCAAGTAAAGTTGCCCAGGTCCGGAACGTCCGGCGAAGTTACGGTTGATGGCACTCACTGTAACCTGTTCGGAGGTTTCAGAAACGCCGTCGCCACAACCAATGCATGCCCCACACCCTGGAGGGATTAATTTTACGCCCACCGCGGCGAATACTTTATCCCAGCCCATCTTTTCGACGTAGGCCTGAACATTGTAAGAACCGTATTGAATGTAAAACTCGACACCATCGGCAACGGATATACCAGCATCGGCGGCCTCTTGACACACTCGCACGTAATAAGCGAAGTCATCAACCTTGCCCGCAGTACAAGAACCGCCATAGGCGATGTCGATTTTAGTTTCAGCCAACCCGGAAATGTCAGCGCCATAAGTCGGATCACCCGGAGTAGCCACCATCGGCTTAATCAATGACAAATCAATGGTATGACGTCCGCCGCTATATTCGGCATCGGCGTCAGGCATCACAAAGTTAGCACGGATAGCGTCGGCGCTCAGCTCGGGGCGCATACGCATTAACCACTCGACCAACTTTTCGTCGCCTTCGCAAATACCTGTTCGCGCGGTACACTCGGTTGCCATGTTGCACAAAGTAGCACGCTCGTCGACTGGCATCGAAGCCATGCCCGCACCGCCGAATTCCATGGAACGATTCAGCGTGTCTTCGCGCTTGGCGAAAGAATCGAGAATATATAACATCACATCTTTAGCAGTAACGCTATCGCTCATCTCTCCGATTAAATCAAAGCGGATAGTCTCTGGCACTTTAACAAAAGTAAACCCAGAGTAGATCAATGCCGCGTATTCAGTCGCGCCAACGCCATAAGTTAAAGCGTTCGATGCGCCGCCCATGCAAGTGTGCGAATCTGTGGCCTGAATGAAATCACCTGGTTCAACAAACTCTTCGCGAGCGATTTGATGACAGATACCAGGGCTCACCCCGTCTTTAGCTTGATAATCGCGCACACCAGTATGTCGCTGAAACTCATTTTGCAAATCGCGCAAAGTCTGAATTTGCGAAACGAAAGGCGCAAAGCGCTTAACCGAATCGGCATAAAGCAAGTGATCTTCAAACACCGCCAGCTTTTCGGGGTTCTGCACTTGGTAATCGTCGCCGTACTCAGCGCGCAAAAACTCGTGCACTTGTGCAGTAGTAAATTCGTGAGAATAACCGCCATCGACCTTTGCCAACACCGGATCGTTCGGCTTAACGAAAGCGCCTTCGGCACCAGGGTTAAGCATTTTCGCCGCCACCATTTTTTCGGCCATCGTCATGCCGCGTTTGCCTGTCTCATTCGCGGGTAAACTTATTTCGTCAGCCGCCACCTTGTTTGAAAACGGGAACAATCCGCCGCTTTCTAGAATCACTTTAGTGACCGCATCGTACTTGCCGGTAAATTCATCGAGGCCAATCGTTTCGCTATTTTGTAAACGACTTAACATCGAGTGGTCACCCATCAGCTGGCCGAGGTTAATGTTATTGCGTTCGTGAATCGGCGCGAAGCTAGCCGCGAACACATAACGAATCCCGCTGAAGCGTTCACACTGGGCAGCGGTCTCGCGCGATGAGCCAGTACCTTTGCGGTAACCTGAAACGATAGCCTCAAAGTTGCCGTCGAGTAATTCGCGAGTGTCAATAACGCGCTTACCTTTTTCATCAAGCAATCCGGCATAAGCATCGGTAGCGATATCTTCAGGGCGGTGACGAAAACATACCCAAGCCGGAGTCATCACATCGGTATTAATATCATCGAGCAAATCGTCGATTGACAAATCTTCCATACGCAAATCCAAACCCTCGTGCAGCTGCTTGCGAATGAGCTCGAGGTCTTTAGTTAAAAACAGAATTCGCTTATTTGCGGACAAGCGAATCGATGACGGTGGCCATGATTCAGTCATGCACTATTTTACAACATTGTCGGCAGCAATAAGGCACAATTGCCCAAACCGTGGATGGCTGCGTTTAACCCTAGACTTTTACCCCAGATAAATACATAGCCCATGCAAACCCCAGCTGCGAGGTGCATCGGATAAAACACGCCGGGCTCATATATCGCGTAGTGTAGAGCCGCAAACAACAATGCGCTAAAGATCACAGCGGCATGCTTATTCATTACTCTCAAGAAAGCACCCATTGCAATCACACGATAAACACCTTCTTCAACAAAAGGCGAGTAAAGGACTCGGTTGATAATCACGTTAACAACTTCTTCATTATCACTAAATAAATACAACGCAATCACCGATAGCACCACCATAAGGCCAGCAACTGCTAGCCGCCTATTCAGTCAGCCGGGAGCGGCGTACTCGCTAAAGAAGCCGGCCGACATCAACGGCATCACCAAGCGCTGCCAGCTCAAGGCATATCCGAAATGCACTAAAGCCATATCGCTGAGCACCACCACCACTGCGAGTAAAATCCACAACGCCGGACGACTATCGAGTTTATTTTTAAATGCGTTCAAGAACATATATCGTTTCAATTTCAGAGGAACCAAATCTATTAATTAACTCGCACTTAAACTTATCGCCACACAGAGCTCTAACTTCATCTTCAACTACCGAAAACGGCGGACCTTCGCGCATGCCTTCCGGGTATTCAAAGCTGACCAACAAGCCACGCGCACCACGCGGTAAAAAAGAAGCTAAGTGTGCAAAGTAACGCACGCGTGATTCTGGCGACAACGCCACCAAAGCCGCGCGGTCATACCACGCATCAACGGTCGGGTCGCTAAACTCAAAAAAATCGCCGCAGTGCATCGACAACTTTTCACTTAGAGGTAAATCGCCGACCGCCATCTCAGAAGCTTCAACGCCAATCACGTCATGGCCCTGTTCAACCAGCCACATCAAATCAAGTGACTTACCACACAACGGTACTAAAACACGACTGGCAGCATCTATCTCTAGGTGCTGCCAGTATTCAATCAAACGCGGATTTACATCACTAAGATGCCATCCTGTGCGGCCGTCGGCCCAGCGTTGTTTCCAGTAGTTAACTTGCAATGAGGTTAGCGTTATGCATTACGCTCTATAAGCATAGCAATTCCTTGTCCGCCGCCGATACATGCCGACGCCATACCCAAAGATTTACCACTACGCTCGAGCTGATGCATCAACGTTAGTACCAAACGCGAACCAGTCGCACCAAGCGGATGACCGATAGAAACCGCGCCACCGTTAACGTTACACTTATCGCGGTCAAGTTCTAAAACCTTTTCACAAGCCAAGTATTGTGCAGAGAATGCTTCGTTGATTTCGATGTAATCGATATCACCTACTGCGACACCTGCTTTAAGCGCAGCTTGCTTAATGGACTCAACCGGGCCAATGCCCATGATCTCTGGCTCGCAACCGGTAATCCCCCAAGAACGAATCTTGGCGCGCACTGTCCAGCCTTCGGCGGCAGCACGTTCTTCAGTAGTGATCAACAACGCCGCTGCCCCATCAACGATACCACTGGCGTTACCCGCAGTCACGGTACCCTCTTTACCGAAAGCCGGGCGCAACTTCGCCAAACCTTCAAGTGTAGTTTCGGGGCGAATGTGGTCGTCGGTATCAACAACTATTTCTTTACGCCCCACCTTTACAGTAAGCGGTGCAATCTCTTCAGCAAACAAACCGCCACTAACTGCAGCCGCGCCTAACTCGTGAGAACGGAAAGCGTAAGCGTCTTGCTCTTCGCGAGAAATGCCGTACTTAGTTGCAAGATTTTCTGCAGTCTGCGCCATGAAGAAACCCGAGTAAGGATCCATCAATGACTCGAACAACGAATCTTCAACCTTCGGCGAACCGCCCAAACGAAAACCTTTACGCGCACCGCGAATAATATGCGGCGCTTGCGACATGTTTTCCATTCCGCCAGCAACGACCACTTCGGCATCACCAGACAAAATCATTTGCGCACCAGAAACAATCGACTGAATACCAGAACCACACAAGCGGTTCACAGTCAACGCCGGGACTTCATTAGCAATACCCGCTTTCAAACTAGAATGACGCGCACCATAAATGGCATCAGCAGAAGTTTGCATAGCGTTACCCATTACCACATGATCAACCATAGAGGCGTCAACCCCACCACGCTCAAGTGCAGCCTTAATGGCATGTGCCCCAAGGTCGTTTGCAGAAACAGTATTGAAAAGGCCGTAGCCTGGGGTGCCGACATACTCGGCCATCGCGGTGCGTGCACCGCTTACGATTACTAATTGTTTTGACATGTTCCTAAGTGACTATTCGCCAGAGAAATTTGGTTTACGTTTTTCAAGGAAAGCTTCTGCGCCTTCGACCTGATCTTTAGTAGTGAACAACAAGCCAAATGCATCTGACTCGAGGTTTTCACCTTCGCTCTGACCGACTTCAAGTCCTCGACGAATGACATCGAGTGCCGCATTGATAGCGATAGGACCGCGCTTAGCGATTGTAGATGCCAACTTAATAGTGACCTCCTTCAAATCATCGGCACTAGCCACTCTGTTTACCACGCCAACACGCATTGCATCTTCTGCAGAATACATGTCACCGGTTAAAATCCACTCGCGCGCAACTCCGGGTGAAGTCAAACGTGATAGACGCTGTGTGCCTCCGAAACCTGGGATTAGGCCCAGACTTACTTCCGGCAAGCCAAGCATTGCGCCTTCGACTGCCACGCGCAGGTGACAAGCCAGTGCTAATTCTAAGCCACCACCAAGAGCGAAACCGTTGATCATAGCTATCACCGGAATCGGCGACGCCTCAATCATTGAGAACACTTCTTGACCTGCCTGTGACAAGCTTCGCGCATCAAGCGCAGACATGCCAACGAACTCTGCAATATCGGCGCCTGCAACAAATGCCTTGTCGCCCGCACCGGTAATTACAATCGCCTTAACATCTTCGTATTCGAACAACTCAGGAAGTCCTTCGCTAAGCTCGCCGAGCACCTCGGCGTTCAAGGCATTCAATGCCTTCTCGCGCGAAATGGTCAGCCATGCAATACCGTTATCGTCTACCTCGAGCTCTAAGCATTTGTAAGTGTCGTCGCTCATGATTAACCCTCGGTGCGAACGGTCATGCTTTCAATAACACATGCTTGCTTGGGCTTATCGCCAGGTAAAGTTTGCTCG
>JAPKEZ010000018.1 GCA_028821845.1 Planctomycetota bacterium
GAGGCAAGTCATGCTCGATAATACGCTGGCGCAAAGTCTCTTCGTCATCTTCGCGGATGGCACCACCAACGATTTCACCCGCAGTCGGAGCAATGATGTCGACTCCTAATGCATTGCCATCGCTATCGCGCTTCATATAAAACGCCTTAATCTCTGCTGGCCAATGTGTAACCATAACCGGACAACCAAAATGTTTTCCAAGCATCGTTTCGTCGGGCGCGCCAAGGTCATCGCCAGGTTTAAAGTCGGACTCGTACTCACCTGATTCTTGCCAAGCCATTAGCATTTTTGCAGCTTCGGCATAAGGCAGGCGCGGAAAGTCGACGTCGTAAGCTTCGAGCACTGTGGCATCGCGCTCGAGGTCAGCCAAATCTGTTTGGTTGTGCTCAAGAACTTGCCGTAAGGTATAGCGCAACATGCCTTCAGCGACATCACACACTTGATCGAGATCGGCGTAAGCTATTTCTGGCTCGAGCATCCAGAACTCGGTTAGGTGGCGACGCGTCTTAGACTTTTCGGCGCGGAAAGTCGGACCGAAACAGTAGACCTTACCCAAAGCCATTGCTGAAGCTTCACCGTAAAGTTGCCCTGACTGTGTTAGGTAGGCTTTATCGTCGAAGTAGTCCGTCTCAAACAATGTCGACGTCCCTTCACATGCGTTAGGTGTAAAAATTGGCGAGTCCACGCAGAAGAACCCGTCGTTATCGAGGTAATCGCGGAATGATTTAATAACGCGGTGGCGTAAACGCATTAAAGCCATCTGGCGTTTTGAGCGCAACCACAAATGGCGGTTGTCTAATAAAAACGACGGGCCATGCTCTTTTTTACCAATCGGGTAATCAGAAGCATTTTGAATAATCTCGGCAGAAATAAAATCTAGCTCGACACCACCTGGAGCGCGTTCGTCGACCTTTACTTTACCAGTAATGGTTAGCGACGATTCTTGGCCTAAGGCCTTTAGCTCAGCGAATCTCTCTTCGCCGACTTCGGCTTTAACGGTGACGCACTGGCAAATGCCACTACCATCGCGCAGCAGCAAAAACATAATTTTCCCTTTACCACGTGAGTTGTAGAGCCAGCCTTGAAGAGTTACTGTTTCACCGTCATGAGCCTTTAGCTCAGAGATACGTACGATTGTCGCCATTTTAAAAGTATTATGGGAAGGTAATGTAATGCGCCTTTAGATTAATGTCGGTAATGATGTCGTTGTCGACACTTACCACACCATTAACGATGGCGCCATTGCGTTTGGCAGTCAAAGAAACCTGCACTTGCTCGGCCGATAATTCTTCATCGGAGCTATCAATCACGATGTCGACGTAGTCGCGAGATAGCAAATCGCGAGTCACTAAAGCTCGCAGCTGTTGATGCCGCGGCAATGTTGATTCTCTTGCACCCTCAACGGGCACGACACTTAAGTCTTCGATGCGCCGCAAAGTAGATTGGATACTATCGAGCTCGTCGCGCACATCGCTAATTTGCATGGATTCAATTTCTTTGGCAAGGGCTTGAATACGATCGGGCATGAAACGCAAGGCCTTGAAATCGTTAAATCGCGCCTCGAAGCGACGCAACTGCTTACGCAAATACCACGCAATAACCGCTAAAGCGACTAAAGAGAGACAGAGTAATGCGAGTAGGATGAAGTCCATGCTTGTCTTTGAGACCCATATAGAATAACGTATCCACCATGCGCACGCGACTCCTCGCCCTACTTGCCTTTGCCGTACTGTTGATTTCAATTTTCAGGCTAGAACCTGACGTCAATCGCCTCGACTCGCAGATGGTGCCGCCGTTCGTCGCTGGCGAGTTAAATCTCGACGAGAATCCAGCAAGTTTATTGCTGCTAAGCTGGGATATAGAAAATGTCGCGATTGCCAAAGATGCGCTGCGCGGCACCTTTAAGGTCGCTCAAGAACGAACAATTGAATATGGCGATGGCGTGTTTAGCATACCCTTAAATTACTCACAGGAGAAAGTTGCCACGTATGTCGTCAACCCAGAACAGAGCGCTGCAATGCGGCCGTCCGCCCTATCTCTATTGCCGCCATTGCTCGCTATTTTCTTGGCGTTTGTAACGCGCCGTACTCTGCTGTCGCTGGGGGCGGGCATCGTCCTCGGCGGATTCATCGCCACCTATTCGGGCGGTCTCGACATCATCGCTACCGTGAATTTATTATTTGTCGATATTTTATATCACGATATTCTGCTCGATGCTTTTCACCTCGAAATTTTAGCCTTCGTGATTTTCTTGTCGTCAACAGTCGCCTTAATCACACGCAACGGTGGTATTGACGGCATGGTCAACTCACTGACTCGCTTCGCCAAAAACTCGCGTAGCGTGCAGGCTGTAGCTTACTTCTTGGGCATGGGTATCTTCTTCGATGATTACGCCAACACCATCGTTGTTGGCAACTCATGCGGCCCACTATTCGATAAGCAAAATGTTTCACGCGCCAAGCTTGCTTACATCGTAGATAGCACCGCTGCTCCAGTTGCTGGCGTTGCTGTATTATCAACTTGGGTGGCTTATCAAATCAGTACCTTCGCTCCGCAGTTGCCGACCATAGGCTACAGTGAATCAGAAGGATATGCCTTATTCTTGGAAACTATTCCCTATCGTTTCTATTGCTTATTGGCGCTATTTATGGTCGGTGTTGTCGTATGGCTACAGCGCGACTTCGGGCCGATGCTTAAAGTGGAAGCAAACGCGCGTAACTCTGGCAGTACCCGCGACGATTCTGCAACTGAAGGAGAACGTATTGAAGCAAAAGACGGTGTCGTCCCACAAGGACGCAATGGCTTGCTACCGCTTGTGGTAATGATTTTTGGCACGGCGTTTTTAATTTATTATCTCGGAGCATCTTCTATTGCGGCTGATGCCGCCGCCGGTGGAGCTGAAGCCATCGCTGCTCTCAAGACTAATGGCTTCGATTATATGCGGCATGTTCTTGGCGCCTCTGACAGCACTTACGCTATTTACCTAGGGTCGCTGTCAGCCTTTATCTTAGCGGTAATCATGTCTTTGCGTCCCAAGCACCTCAGTGTCAAAGAAGTCGCACAAGTGACCACCCAAGGCGTAAGAGTGTTATTCAAAGACGCCATAATGGTGTTATTGATGGCCTGGGGTATAGGAAAAATTTGTGAAGATATCGGCACTGCCCATTTCTTAGTTGCTTGCTTCTACGACATCATGTCACCTCTATGGCTGCCGGTTATTTTATTTGCTTCAGCATGCTTGATTGCTTTCGCGACAGGTAGCTCATGGACAACAATGGCTATCCTACAACCCAATGTAGTTTTACTCGCTTACCAACTAGGTGAACAAGTTGACATCGGCGGACATACTCTGCTAGTACTGTCGATTGGTGCGGTACTCGAGGGCGCAATTTTCGGCGATCATTGTTCGCCGATTTCAGATACAACTGTTCTCAGTTCTACTGCCTCGCACTGCCAACACATCGAGCACGTACGCACTCAGGCGCCATATGCTCTAGTAACTGCTGTAGTGGCGATAACGTGTGCTTATTTGCCGGTGGCATTATGGGGGGCTAGCCCTTTCGTGTGTCTAGCTGCGGGCATGCTTGCGTTATTGTTAATAGTACGCTTTGTGGGTAAGCGCGCCACTGATGTGGCTGCTGAATTAAACACTAACGCGCTTTAACGACACTAAACTTAATAACGCACACAACGCGGCAGCAATGGCCAACCATGGTGCCAACAAGACTGTGTGCGACTTTATATATTTTTCACTTTGGTTGAGCAAAGCTGCATACTCGCGCAGTGGATGTGAGTCATTGACGGCAATGCGCAAGTCGTGAATCAACTCGGCAGATTTTTCAGGAGTAACTGCAGAATTAACGCCGAATTCTTGTGCAAAAGTTAGTGGCTCGTCATTTAACATCACTGCGAAATCAGCGGACTCAATAATCTCGACCAAAGGCCAAGTAGCTTCAAACATATTTCGCCACTGTTCACCTGTAGACGGCAGATGTATCTGCAGATTTGAAAATTGATAGCGATGCAAAACGTGACTGGCTTCGTCTAATTGAATTGACAGGTCGTTGTCAATCTGAAGGTCGAGCAAACTTAAGGCGCCACTAGCATCAACTATTTGTGCGCGAGCTATCTTATTAGTTATTGGCACTGCACTAACGATGAAAGGTGTTGGAAACTGCAGTGTAGAATTACCTTCGGTTACCAAGCGCGGTTGAGACATGGCAATAATGGCCAAGCAGCAGCTAGCGAGCAGCAACAGCCACCAGCGTGGCCACATCGCCTGAACTTCCGCTTGTGCACCCTGCGCTTGCTCGCCGAAAAAACCGCCGATGACGAATTGGACAGGTTTACGTTTTCGCCACGGCCAAATAATTGCCAGCACTGGCGCCAACAAGAGCAACATTAGTGAGTTAATGAAGTAAAAACTCATGGCTTGACACGATCAACTTTGCGGCATCAGCAGTAGGTGGGCACTCCAGGCTTGCGCTATCAAAACCACATTGCCGTAGCTGCTTTAGTTGGGCTTCGACATAATTATCGAAGCGTGATTGCGGTGGATTAGAGAGCCAATCAACATTTAGTTGCTCTTCGGTGGACGCGTGTTGCAACATAAATTTTTGATTAGGCAAGTTGCATTCGCGTCCCGAGACCAACAACAGTGAACGCAAACGTGTCGCGAAAAAAGAAGCTTGAGCAATACCTTCATGCGACGACCATGGAGAACCGAGAAAAACCAATTCGTCGGCGCTAAATGATTTAGGTACTAACTCTAAGTTCACGTCAGTACTGGGTTGAGTAGGAAGATCACTTAGAAAATTTTGCAAGTCGTTGCTTTGACCAACAGACTTAAAAGTACAAAACTGCGCTCCAGCCACAACAGCTAACTCGGCTTTACTTTGCAGGCAGCGCAATCCGAGTGCCAGCGCCAACCTACGCTGGGAGAAGTCACGGTCATCCGATTCGATTAAAAATGACGCAGAGCGATCAAGGCACAACACCAAGCCACGCGTATGCGCATCTTGCTGAGGACGCACCATTAATTTCTGGGACCGTGCTGAAGCGCGCCAATCTACTGATTGCCGAGGGTCTCCAGGTTGATATTCGCGACGATTTACTGAGCGCTGTTGAGCAGCTCTAGCTGCCGCAGAATTCGAATAGTCGGCATATCTATCATTAAGCGGAACCTGTTGCAGCGCCGCGAAATAATCTTTAGGGAACAATTCGTTTGTCATCAAAGAGTGGTTGGCCGTGAGCCTCGCCGACTATTTCGCCGTTCGAGAATGCCAATGCGCCATGCAAATAAACTTGTTGCGGGAAAGCGCGCAGACACTGCTTATCATACGGGCTCCAGCGAGAACGCGACGGCAATTTTGCGGCATCGACCTCCGCGGTCAACTGCGGGTCAGCTATCACCAAGTCAGCATCTGCACCAACAGCAAGTCGTCCCTTTTTATTAAGCCCGAATTCATTAGCTGGGCCAAGCGTTACCGCATGCAGCATATCTTCGACGGCGACATTATGTTTGTCCGCAGCGGCGACCGTTAACGGTAACAGTAGATCAACTGAAGGGAATCCGGATGGCGCCTTTGCGTATGGGCGATCTTTTTCGTCTAGCGGGTGTGGCGCGTGATCGGTGCCGATGCCTGCAAGTTTACGTTCGGCGATTAATGCCGCTAAGCCGATGTTATCTTCAGCGTATTTAATTGAAGGGTTGACCTTAAAACGATTTTGCGAAATGGCATGGGCCTGCTCAGCATCGGCGACTAGGTAATGCGGAGCTGTTGTACCGGTGATTGGATGACCAGCTTCAGCAGCTTCTATAACTAATTGCGCACCCGCCAATGTACTGATGTGAAAAACATGCAACTCGCATCCGACTTCAAGAGCAACGCCAATGGCTTCTCGCACTGACTCCACTTCCGCCTCAACGGAACGACGCAAATCGTGGCGTGAGCTTAATTGTGGGTTGTCGCCGAGCTCTGCCGTAGCAGCATCCATGATGGAGTTGTCTTCACAGTGAGCAACAACTTTAATATTGGCAGCCGCTGCTGCTGCGAACCAACGCTTAAGAGTTGCTGTATCTGCGACTCCGCCAGCACCCGTGGAGCATCCCAAAAAACATTTAACCGCTGGACACAGTTTCGCCAACTCGGGCAAATGCTCGAGAGACTCTTCTACCAACGAGCCATACGGGACGTAATCAACAAAGGACTTGCCACGCAAGTCATCTAACTTTTGTTGCAACAGCTGCGGTGTACTCATCAGTGGTGGATTGTTTTGAATTTCACAAACCGTCGTCACTCCACCATGTAATGCACCACGCGAACCGAATTCATATCCTTCTTTGCGCACTAATCCTGGCTCGCGGAAATGAACGTGGCAATCAACCAAACCGGGTAGCAACCATTTTTGCTGGACATCGATTACTTGCTCACCGTCGTTTGCTGTCAGCTTGGCGCCTACTTCAGCGACCACGCCATCAACTACCCGAAGGCAATCGGCGTCAACAAATTTGTCGCCGTCGAAAATTATTGCGTTAGTAAAAAGAAGAGAATCCATTTTTTTATCCACCCCGGGTGTGCATTTCTAAATGCGGGTCGGCGAGTAATTCGTCGAGATCAAACGACGTTTGACGAGATTCAAGTTCGCTACGCTTCACGGCAGCTTGCGCATCTCGAGTTAACCATAACTGGCGCCAAAGTTGCAGCAATTTGTCCGGGTCGTCGGCGCGAATAGCATCGCGTATGTTCTCGCCACTAGTTGCGTAAAGACATGAGTACCAATTGCCATCGGCCGTCACACGGCTGCGGTCACAGTCAGCACAAAAAGCCTTACTCATTGAAGCGATGATGCCGAATTCATAGCCATTAGCAAGACGATAAACTTTCGCTGGCGCAGAAGCAGAAACAGCGTCAACAGTTTCTATGTCACCAAAGTGTTGCGACAAAGTCTCCAGTATTTCTGATGCAGTAACTAACTTGTCCTCATGCCAATTAAGCGCACCACCTACGTCCATGTATTCGATATAACGAAGTTGCACGTTTTGTGATTGCGCAAATTCTAGCATAGCAACAAGTTCGTCACAATTTTGGCCACGAAGAACAACCATATCGAGTTTGGTTTTTTCAAAACCTGCGGCCGCGGCTGCGCTAATCCCCCTTAAAGTATTTTGCAAGCCATCTACTTTGCAGAGACTAATAAAGCGTTCGGGAATTAGAGTATCAATACTGACATTCAATCGCTGTAAACCAGCATCTTTAAGTGACTGCGCGTGCTCTTCAAGAAAATAACCGTTCGTGGTAAGAGCCAATTCTTTTAGTCCATCAATAGCCGCTAATTCTTCTACTAAAAGACATAGGTCTTTACGTAGTAATGGTTCGCCACCAGTGAGCCGTATTTTGCGTCCACCTGCTTTAACAAAAACGCGCGCCAATCGAGCCATTTCTTCAAAGCTGAGGATGTCGGCCTTCGGCAACCACTTATAAGTATCTTGTGGCATACAGTAATCGCATCGAAAATTACAACGATCAATGACGGATAAACGCAAGCTATGTTGCGGCCGATTTAAAGTGTCAAGCGCTGCGTCCATCACTAAATCCGAGTTCGAGGCGCATGCGATCTGCTCGTGCGGTATCGCGCTGATTGGCATTCATGCTGACAGCCGCAGCCATTTGCAGATGACCCGGCTGCACAGCAAATGAAAGCTGCAACAATCGATGCGGGTTCATGCTAAAGCCAATTTCTTGGCAAACGCCAGCATTGATACCTAAATTGATCAAGCTGAGAAATGTCAGGGACTGGCGAGTTGTCATCTGTTGCACTTCTTTTATTTGCTTGAGTGCTTGCTTCAAGTCGACTGTCAACGCTACCCGCGCGCGCGTATCGTCACTGTATTGCTGGCGAATCGAGCGTTCGTAACTCGCTACTTCGTGCCCGTAATTAGAAACAGCCAATAACTGCTCGTTACTTGAAGAACCAAGGGTGCGCTGATTAGAAATCTGATAAAGGTGGCCTATAGCACGCGAACCTTCGCCATGCACACCACGTACTGCGAGGCCAGCCGCTCGTGCGGCTTGCAGTGAACGCTGCAATGGAGCTTTAGCGCGAGCCAATGCTGGCAGATGCAGCATGATGCTTGCGCGCATGCCACTACCGGTGTTAGTAGGACATGAAGTCAGATAACCGTAGTCTTTGCTAGTAGCGAATTCGTGCGCCTCCGCCAGAACACCTTCGACACGTTGCGCACGACGCAAGGCAGACTCTAGGTCTAAACCTTTCGAAATGCCTTGTATGCGAAAATGGTCCTCTTCGTTGATCATAACGGAATGCGCACCACGCATGCCATAGAACAACATCGTCGGGCGCTCGACATTCAGTAATTCACGCGATGCTAAATTTCGTTCGAGCACAAATTCTTTAGCAGAGTCGCTTAGCGACCGTACTTCTAGGATGTTACCGTCTATATCACACTGCCGCAAAACACTAGAAGTAGCAGCAAGGATGTCTTCGGCGTCTTCGTCAGCGAGCTGTTCAGGGAATGCGCAATCAGCAGCATTACGTGCAAGTCTAACGCGAGCACTCACAACTATATCTTCAATTGGGCCGCCTGTTTTAAGCCAAGCAGGTGTAGTTTGTAATAATGCCTGTAAGCGCGTTTCAGTTGACATTACAAGATTGATTTACCGAATGCACTAGCAACGAGATCAACCATATTCTTTGCACCTTCATTACAATTGTCAAGCAACGGATTTAACTCGGCGATTTCCATTGACAGCATACGTTGTGTTGCCGCAAATTGCTCGAGCATGTAGTGTGCTTCTCTAAAGTTAACTCCGCCAGGAACTGGGGTGCCGACTCCGGCTACTACATCGGGGTCTAGGCCATCAACATCGAAACTCAAGTGAAAGCCGTCGGTGTCGACGTCCACAACTTGCAGCACCTCTTCGACGACTTGTGGCATACCTTTGGCGTCGATGTCAGCCATTGTCCAAACGTTGATGCCAGATTCGCGAATCAATTTCGCTTCTCCACGATCGATATCGCGGATACCGACTAGTGCTACATTTTCGCGAGAAATAGCCGGAGAGTGATTGGCCAAGGATGCCAAAGCATTTGACGAGCCACTAATACCCAACAAGTGCGCTAGAGGCATGCCGTGAATGTTACCACTCGGCGAGGATTGTGGTGTATTCATATCGCCATGCGCATCAAACCATACCACGCCAAATTTTTTATTCTTCGCCGCGCAGTGATTAGCAACGCCAGGAATAGTGCCCATGGCAATAGAGTGGTCGCCACCTAAGACCAAAGGAGTATGACCGTCGCTCATGATTTGCTCGACCGCGTCACGTAAATTTAAACAGACTTGCAATATTTCTTGCTCGAATCGAGAAGATGTATCGCCAAAGCTTTCACGTGATTCACATGATGGAACCGGAATGTCGGACTGCAATCCGACATCAAAGCCTAATCGGCGCAAGGCGCTGTCTATGCCAGCAGCTCGCAACGCACCTGGACCTAAATCAGTACCGCGACGTGACGCACCTAAATCTAGTGGCACGCCAATTATTTTTACTATACGATCGTTGAGGTCAGTCATATTATTCTGGGTTGACACCGAGTATTGAAATTACCTTTGCTGTCATTGCTTCTTGCTTAGCCTTATCGACTGATTCTAGAGTCATGCGCAACAGAGGTTCAGTATTAGAAGCACGCACGTTCACCCACCACCAGCCAGGAGTTTCAACATCACCGTAAGAGATAGTAACCCCGTCGAGGTCGTCTATTAAGTCAGCATCGCTAAATTCTTCGCGCAAGCGGTCCATTGCACCTTGCTTGTCGTCGATATGAAAATTAACTTCGCCGGTGGAGTGATAACACATTAATTCGTCAAGCAGCTCTGAAAACTTCTTAGTGCTACGAGAAAGAAGGTTAAGCACGCTAAGCAAAATTATTTCAGAGTTATCGGCATACCAATTATCTCTAAAGTAATAGTGTCCGGACAGTTCGCCGCCGAACGGAGCATCGTGTTCGCGCATCGTTGCTTTCAGAAATGAGTGGCCGACACGTTCTTTGCGTGGCACTCCACCTAGATCTAAAATCGTCTTCGGCAAAATCCAGGATGAACGCAAATCGTAAACTATCGAGGAGCCCGGCTCTATTTTAAGGACCTCACGCGCCACAAGAGCTGTCACCACATCGTTACCAATAGCGCGTCCGCGATCGTCAACGAAACAGCAGCGGTCAGAATCTCCGTCGAAAGCTGCACCAAGTTCGGCGCCGGCTTCAATGACTAGTTTCTGTAGGTCGACTAAAGTGCTTAGCTTAAGCGGGTTTGCTTCGTGGTTCGGAAAGGTACCGTCGAGTTCGTAGTACAGACCTTGGTGCTTAATTTGCGGAACAGCCTTCAACACTGCCGGAAAGCTATGTGCGGCCATACCATTAGCTGCATCTGAAACAATGTTCACATCGCGCGCCAAATCGGCCCACTGCGCAACGTGTTCCGCATAGTCATCGAGAGTATCGACATGGGTGCGATTACCACGCTCGGCAACGGGCTGCGGCATATCGCCGGTAGTTGACATTTGCTCTATTTCTTTAATGCCGTTATCGCCAGAAATGGGTTTAGCTTCTGAAGAGCACAACTTAAAGCCAATGTATTGCTTAGCATTGTGGCTAGCGGTAACGTTCATGCCACCAAAAGATTTAAGATGGCCAATCGCGAAGTAACACTGCGGAGTTGACGACAAACCAATATCGATAACATCGATACCGCCATCGAGAATACCTTCAATGACTTCATTATGAATTTCAGGAGCCATGGTGCGCATATCGCGCCCCACCACCAATGGTCCCTGGCCCATGAAATCAGCGAATGCTCGGCCAATGCGACGAGCAAGGTCAGAGTCAATTTGATCAGGGTATGTTCCTCTGATATCGTAGGCTTTAAAAACTGACATAATTACGTATTAAGCGTTTAGGATTGAATTAAGTGACGAGCCAGCGCGCTCAACGTCACTAGAGCTTAGATGTCGATGCGTTACGAAACGCAGCAAACGGTCACCAAGTGCCAGAGCAAGCACACCACAATCGGCAAGCGCTGCCTCGACCATCGGTGCATCTAAATCTGGTTGAGTGATTTCTAAGAAAAGAATGTTGGTATCGATGGTTTCTTGGGCCATTCGCGCGCCTTGCAAACCAAGCACCATACCGCCCAATTGGCGACACAAAGAATTATCGAGAGCGAGTCGCGATGGCATTTCGTCTAGAGCAACAAGGCCACAAGCAGCAACGACACCAGCCTGATGCAAACTACCGCCCATCCATTTTCGCACACGCCGCGCGCGTTCGATGAAGGCACCGTCGCCAAGCAGGATGGCGCCGATTGGACAACTGAGGCCTTTTGACAATGAAATCATTAATGAGTCACACACATCGCCATAATCGGTAAAAGGCAATTCGGTTTCTACCTGTACATTAAACAGCCTAGCTCCGTCGAGGTGAATTGGAACTCCACGGTTAAGCCCGAAAGCGTGCAGTTCTTGCAAATACTCAATTGGCAAGATCGTGCCGCCACTAAACAGATGTGACTGCTCAGAGCAAATCAACCCGGTTCGCGGCATGTGCACACTTACACCCCGCATCGCCTGCGCAATGTGTCCAAAATTTAGCTGCCCCCTGTTGGAAGTAAGCGTTCGGGTTTGGACTCCGGCAATTCGTGACAAACCGCCGCCTTCGAATTGAAAAATGTGCGAACTGTCGTCGACAATTATTTCTTCGCCAGGGACAGTATGCGCAGCAACGGCAGCTTGGTTTGCCATAGTCCCACTAGGGAAAAACAGCGCGGCTTCTTTGCCGAATAAGTCCTGAAAATGTCTCTCTAATTCTTGGGTGGTCGGATCATCGCCATGAGCATCGTCACCAAGCCGCGCTTTTTGCATGGCGTCGTACATTCGCGCCGTAGGCTTGCTGACAGTATCAGAACGAAAATCAGAGTAATTCGACATTAAATATTTTCGAGGAAGCGACGCACTCGCCCAACGCCCTCTTCGATGTTTTCAATGGAATTAGCATATGAAAAACGAATGTATCCTTCACCCTCAGCACCAAACGATGTGCCGGCAAGACAAGCAACACCCGCCTCGCTTAAGATGCGGTCTTGCATATCGATTGAGGACAAACCGAATTCTTTAATGTTAGGGAAGACATAAAAAGCACCGACCGGCAAATGACAGTTAACACCAGGGATATCATTAAGCAAGTTAACGATATGCTTGCGGCGTACATCGAACTCGGCCAGCATTGCATCGACTCCTGATTGGTCGCCAGCGAGAGCTTCCATGCCGGCACGTTGACTAAACGATGCGGTACAAGAGTTTGAATTAACCATCAACTTAGTGAAGGACTTGGCCAAATCAGGCCGCATCACACCAAAGCCCATGCGCCAACCAGTCATCGCATAAGTCTTAGACCAGCCATCAAGCAGAATAACGCGATCGCGTATTTCAGGATCTTGCATCGGGCTAACGTGCTCAATGTTGTCGTAAAGCATGCGAGAGTAAATCTCGTCGGACAAAATCCAGATGTCTGGGTAATCTCTTAGCACCTTTAGTACTGCATCGAGCTCGGCGCGTTCGGTTACTCCGCCAGTTGGATTAGCAGGCGAGTTAAGAATAACCATTTTTGTCTTAGGAGTGATTCTAGAAATCAAATCCTGTGGATCAAGGGCGAAACCATTTACCTCGCGTAGTGGGCATGGCACAGCCTTGCCGTTCACGAAGTTGATCATCGATTCGTAAATTGGGAAACCAGGGTTCGGGTAAATAACTTCGTCGCCAACGTCTATTAAAGCTAACATCGCATAAAACATCGTTGGCTTCCCGCCAGGCACAATAGTGACTTCATCAGCGCCGCATTCGATGCCGCGAGTTCGTGCCACGTAATCGGCAACAACTTCGCGAGCGTCGGGCATGCCATTAGCAGGGCCATAGTGGGTGTAGCCGTCGCGCAGCGCTTGCACACCAGCATCTACAATGTTTTTAGGCGTATCGAAGTCGGGTTCACCGATTTCGAGGTGAATAATGTTTTTGCCCTGAGCCTCGAGAGCTTTGGCCCGCGCTAGTACTTCGAAGGCCGTTTCAGTGCCGAGACGGCTCATACGCTCGGCCAATTTAATCTGTGGTAAGGTAGATGTCATGTTGATGATTTCGGATGCCTATTCTACTTGCGCCGTAGACTATTTTGGCGTTCCGGATATGGAACATCAGGCCTCTCGTGGGTAGCTTTATACTTGGCATGCTAGTTGCACTACCCTACCGATGAGTAAAATTTACAGCATTATCTGCATCCTGCTGCTTGGCGCCTGCTCCAAGCCAGCCGACCTGGTTATTTACTGCTCGCTCGATCAAGATTTAAGTGAACAAATCATTCGCGATTTCGAAGAGCAGCACGACATTGACATT
Source organism: Planctomycetota bacterium (assembly GCA_028821845.1). Classification (GTDB taxonomy): domain Bacteria; phylum Planctomycetota; class UBA1135; order UBA1135; family UBA1135; genus JAPKEZ01. Next base: position 13,461 of record JAPKEZ010000018.1, read on the forward strand.
AACGTGCAATTCGACGTCGAACGCAATAAGACTGTCGGCCTGGTATCGCGAATAATAGCTGAAGCAAAGAACCCACAAGCCGACGTGTTCTGGAACAACGAAATTGCTCACACTATCCGCTTGAAAAGTCTTGGCTTAACGACACCTTATGCCCCAGCCACAGCCGAAGGTATACCCGCCATTTTCATCGACGCTGACAACCACTACACCGGCTTTGCTGCCCGCGCGCGAGTCATTATGTATCGCACTGACATCGAGGTAAATTATCCGAAGCACCTTAATGATTTCCTCAACTCTGAGTACGCCGAAAACGGTGTCATGGCACAACCCCTAACCGGCACAACCTTATCTAACTTTGCTTACCTTATTCAGCAAAGTTCAACGGCTGAGGTTGTGCAATGGTTCGACGACGTTAAGTCTGCCGGCCTTGGATTTTCGGCTGGCAACGCCGATGCCATGCGCCGAGTCTGCGCAGGAGATTACGATTGGTGCTTCACCGACACCGACGATGCGGCCAAAGCAGTTGCTAATGGTTATGCGGTAGATATCCATTATCTGGATCAAGGCATTGGCAAGAGCGGAGCAATGTTAATACCTAATAGCATTTGCTTAATAGATGGCGCCCAACAAAACGAAATGGCAAAGAAGTTTATCGACTATGTAGTCTCAGCCGAAAGCGAATTACGTTTGGCGAATTCAACTTCTGCACAAATACCCTTGCACAGAGGCATTACCATGCCTGATGGTATCCAATTGCCGAACCGTGATTACCCCGTGCTCGATATACCGTGGGCAGCAGTTGCCGCCGAGCTTGATGGAGCGGCATCCACCTTTCAAGAATTGTTTGTGCGATGATTACGATTAAATCACCTTGGCTCTGGCTGTTGGCGATTGTCAGTCTGCTTTGTGCATGGCTGCCACTGATGCCGAGCATAGTGGCCTTTTTTGATTTCCCACAATGGCTCGGCACACTCGACAGCCGCTTACTCCTTCTACTATGGCGCAGCATCTGGATGTCCTCCGCAGCCGCAATAGGCGCACTGATTCTTGGATGGCCACTCGGTTTGTTCCTCGGGCGCTACCGCTTCCCTTTACGTTCAACTTATTTGTTGTTCTTGCCACTATCTTTGATGTTGCCACCGTTGATGGTCGCGCAAGCCTGGCATGGCTTAACTGGCATGAATGGCGTTTGGGCTTCGGTGTTTAGTTTTGCTTGCTGCTATGCACCACTACCAGCATTGTTAGTTATTCGCAGTTTAAGCAAGCAAAGCTCTGCTAGCTACGATGCGGCGCGCATGGTGAGTGGTGGCCTTGGCCTACGTTTGCTAATCAGCCATACGCGTAGCGCAGCTTTTGTCGGCGCCGCCTTTTGTTTCATTTTTAGTATTGGCGATTTCGCTGTTCCTGATTATTTTGCAACTGTAGGCGACTTGTTTCATGTTTATTCTTCAGAAGTTTTCAGCAACTCACGGAATTCAGACTTTACTGCTGGCGCTGTTTCGAGTTTACCGTTAATAATTATTAGCCTCGCGATGCTGCTAGGTCTTTTGCCATGGCTAAAAAACCAACAACAGCACACTAGCCAGCAATGCGCCCAGCCTCATACAGTAAAGCATTCCATGAGTCTCAGCATGTTTTGTTTAGGAGTAACAACCGTCTTAGTCTTCGCTATCATCGGGCGCATGTACTTCGAAACCGGAATGCGCGGTCCACTCGCCACCAGTAGCTGGCTGCAAACCTCGAGTAAAGCCTTTGCCGACGCCTTTAGCCTCGGCCGCTCCGACATGATTCGCACTTTCCAATTCGCTTCGATCGGCGCACTAATCTGCATGGTTGTAGCCCCACTATGGGCATTCGTCTTTCATTACAGTAGTGGCCTTAAGCGGAATCTGTTGTTTGTCATACTGGTGATGCCAATGCTGGTTCCATCGCTCTCGCTCGGTTTCGGCAGCATAGTGGTGTTCAATCAGCCCTATTTAGATGTATTTTATAATTCTATATGGCTTCCAGCAATGCTCATCGCCGGACGCTTCATGCCTATAGCTGTTTTGATTTGCATCAACGCTTTCGGCTCACAAGCAGCAGCTGTCGACAATAGTGCCAAGCTACACGGCTTGTCAATCGGCCAGCGTGTTTACGCGTTGTTTGTTCGAAACAACTGGCGCGCGTGCTTGCTTGGTGGCGCACTTGTTTTTGTGTTCGCGATGCGCGAACTCGACTTTGCAATTCTGCTTCCTGCCGCAAACCAATCAACCGCAGTTCGGTATTACAACGCACTGCACTTCTCGCGCGATAACTTTGTAGCTGCTTTTGGGTTAAGTATTTGCTTCATCTTGTTCTTGCCGGTAATGCTACACTCTTGGCTGTCTAAAAATTCGTCTTAACAACTCATGACTCAGCCCATCTTAAACATCCAACAACTATGCAAGTCTTTCGGCGAGCAGCCAGTGTTGCGTGGGCTAGACATGCAATTAAAAGCCGGACAACGTATTGCGATTCTCGGAGAATCAGGATGCGGAAAGTCTACTCTGCTAAGAGTAATCTCTGGCCTCGAAGAATATGACAGTGGTCAAGTCACTCTCGAGCATCCGCGACGCTGCCTGATGGTGTTTCAAGATCTGGGGCTATGGCCTAGTCACACTAGCATGCAGCAATTGGTTATGGCGGCCAAAGCATCGAAGATTGACGACGCCGCTGCCAAAGCCAAGCGCCTGCTAGAGCAGTTGCGGATTTCTCATATTGCTGATCGCAAACCAGCGACCATCTCTGGTGGCGAGGCACGACGCCTGGCCTTTGCGCGTGTACTCATTTGCCAGCCAAAGCTAATCTTGCTGGACGAGGCTTTTTCTTCCTTAGATTCAGACAATCGTCAGAAAGGAATCGAGTTATTACAAGAAGTTCTAGGATTAAGTTCAGCAGCCGTGATCATGGTCACTCACAACCAAGACGACGCCACGCAACTCGGTTTCCCTGTTTTTAATTTGGTTGACGGCCAACTACTAGCACGATGAAATTTATTAGTGCTTTTTTTGCCGTCCTCGGAATTGCAGCTTTAGCGCTGATGCTAGCGCCACAAGAAAGTTTACCGGCCACAGAGTGGTATTCGTCAACTCAATGTCTTGACTGTCATGCTGATGTTGCCGCTGAGTGGGAGAGTTCTCATCATGCGTTTGCTTACGAAAACCCCGAAGTGCGCAAACTGTCAAACGACTTCGCCAATCAAGAGTGCATCGCTTGCCATGCGCCGCAACCAGTGCTTAAGTTCGAAGCCGGAGAGCGGGTGTTGGCACGCCAATCTCAGCGCGGCTTGGGGGTTGACTGCTTAGCTTGCCACGCTGTGACAGATGGTGGCGTTGCAACCAATAACCGTCAAGCCAATGGTGATGCACCGTGCCGCCCACGCTTTGTTGAGCGCATGGGCAGTGTTCAATTGTGTTCTTCATGCCACAACCAACATAAAACCGTAGACCAATGGCGTGGCGCACCTGACAACTTAAAAGGCAACAATTGTTTAACCTGCCATATGCCGCAAGAATTTCGCAAAGGCGGTCGAAGCGGAAGTAACCATGCTTTTCCCGCCAGCCATGATTTAGCGGCTTTGCAAAGTGCAGTCAGCTTAAATTTAAAAATAGAAGATGGCGTTGTGCGGACTACCTTAACCAATGACGGTAGCGGGCATAACTTCCCCACCGACGAGCGTTCGCGCGCTGCTGACTTATTCGTACGATATCAAGTAGACGGCAAGCTGGGCGAATGGCAACGCTTGTACCGTTTTCGCGACCCATATCGTGACGAGACTGATTTAACTAATACACAATTACCCTCCGGGCAGAGCATGAGTTTTGATTTGCGCAATGACGTGCAATCTGTTTCGGTACGTTTAATTTATAAAACCAACCCTTTCATGAGCGACGAAGATGGGGTTGTTGTTCATTCAGCGACTTTAGCGATTGATGAGTAAATACCTAGCTCTACTCATTGCGGTATTGGCGCACAGTTGCTCTCAACAAAACGAGGTAATGCAGATTACCACTCTTGAGAAGCATTCTTTTGACGAAGTTATTGAACAGCATCTTGCTGATGCCAGCACATGGCCCGAATTCGGGATTGAGCGTGCCAACGAAATGATTGAATTGTTTGGCATGGCAGAACTCGGTGGCGCCATCGGACAACGAGCGCAACGGCGTGTCAATCGGCTTGGTAATAATGAAATACAACACGCCTTATTGCTAATAGTTGAAACCGACAAACAGAATACGGCATTGCGCCGTCGCGCATATTCATTACTCGCCAATCGTGACTGGCAAAGCAGTAATAGGTTTATTCCACGACTCACTCTACGCCTAAAGTACGAGAAGGATTGGCCATCTAACATTATCATTGCACGGGCTTTAGCAAATGTCGGCAGCCTAGCAGGAATAGATGCGGTTAAATCTATATTACTGAACTCTGGCGAAGACGAAATCGACGATTTGGATCTAGCCAAATCTCTAGCGGCCGAATTTATTTCAGAGCTAAATGCTGACCATGACAACTTTGAAGACAACTGGCAGCACCTACAATTACTGTCAGATGTATGGGATAAAGTACACGCTTTCCAGGGTGTTACTACTGATTTTAACCAAGAATATCAAGATGAGCTGTGGAGTTTGGTAGCGCAATTTCGCTCACAACCATTGCGGCCGGTTGACGATGCCCGCTTTGTTTTCATCCGACTTGAACAGCAGGCTATGACTGTATTAGCGGCCGCTGCTAGCGATAGCAATCGTTACGTGCGCGACCACTGCCTGCAAACGCTTACCTGGATGCCAGCGTCTTCACAAGTTGCTTATGATTTCGCCTTGAAGGAATCTTTGGAGGTTCTTGAGAATGATTTTTACAGCAGTGTGCGTGCTATCGAATATCGCGGGTCGCTAATGGATAAAATTCAAGCCGACTTCTTGTGGCCGTTCATTGAAAATGGCAATTACGAGCAACGTACGGCTGCCGCCGACGCCCTATTACGCTGTGCTGATTACAGTGTCGCTCGCATCGATGCTTTGCTCATTGACCAGAGATTTAGCCCAGAAGCGCAATGTTCGTTATTGTTGTTGCGCGACGAATTGCGTGGAAGCGAGATTGTTATTCCGCGAATAAGCGGTCTTGACCAGAACGAATTAACTAGGCGCTTGCGTTGGCAGCAGCAGCGTCAAGCTTTAGCCACCGATTATCGCAAGCAGCGCTAGAGCCACGAATGCACCTGTGGCAGATGCCACAGCAACATGCTTGCCCTGCATGCTACCGTGCTGAACTTCGGAACTTAATCGTTTGTCCCATAATGTAGCGCCCGTTTGGCTGACCTCGACAAATGACAACACGAAGAAAATGGCGAAAAGTGGAAACAGCATAAAGCCCATCCCGCGCACTAGCACATATAAATAACGCTTAAGCGATTCGGTCAATGTCAAGAAACGTCCTTCGCTGTGCACAACTCGAATCCGCAAAATCCATTTACCAGGGGTCATACCCGTACGACTAATCGCAAACACTTCGACTATGCCCATCACTGCCAGTACGGCACCCAACAAAAACGCAGGCGGATTTTGCGGAGTACTAACGACCACTTGAATTGCTTCTTCAGACAAGCTGTAAACCCACAAGAAACTAGTGAAAAAACTAGCAAAGACGAAATCGATGATACGTGCCGAGAATCGGCGCCAAGCGCGGCGCGAATTATCTTGCATATCGCGCGTCCTCGGGTTGTCAAATGGCGAACTCGGCAAAACGTACTCGCCACCAGAGTCAACCTGATTGATATTTGGGTTAGCTGGCACCTGCGGTGGCTGAGTCATAGCAGGAATAACGCGCATGATTTTAGGCAGCACTTCGCCGAGTGGCTTCCAGTCTTTCATACTAAGCGACCAAACCATATCAGAGTCGCACAAAACATTCGTGTTATACATCTCAATCAATGCGGACTCGGCCACGGGACCTGATTGTTCACCCTTGATGGTGTAAAACCACTGGCCTTGCGGTGATTGCTGTTGTTGGGTGTCAGTCATTGAAAACTCCATCGTACATTTCTTGGTTAAAGCCAACAACCAATTTGTCGTCAACAATTATGGATGGCGCGCGCAAATTGTTGCTAGGGCCAAACATCTTCCCAAAGGACTTCGAATCTTGGCGCAGTTCAGTCAATGACGTGCAAAAAAATGATTTGCCGCGTGCTATATAAACTTCAGAAATGTTCGTCAGCACCGATTCAATATCGCTGCTAGCTACTTGATTCTTTTTAGCATCGACTACCTCACGGGCAGTTATCGCGCCGACGCTTAAGTATTCGTCGGCACGGGTGCAAGATGTTCAACTCTTGCGGTGCAAGTACCATTTGATTGCGGAGGCCATGTGCATATTGTAATTCAGCCAAGCTCGCAGTTAAGCTACTGCCATGCAAATTCATACTCTAGCTAGTGGTTCTACCGGCAATTGCGCGCTCATCACAGCTGGCAGCGGCTCTCAGCGCACGACTATTTGCCTCGACGCCGGCATAGCCTTGCGCACCGCCCGTGGCTTCGCCGAAGAACTTGGCCTCAACTTGGCAGAGCTTGATGCAGTGCTACTTAGCCACCGTCACGGCGATCACTCAGCCAATATTATTGCGGTTGCTGCGCGCGCTCAGGCACCGCTCTTCATGCATCGTGACAACATTGATACCAGTCAAAAAATCAGTAAAGGCGAGTTAAACCGCCGCAACATTGATCGCCGTGACATTTCAGACGGTAACACTTTTTATGTCAACGACATCGCTGTGACTTCCATTCAAATTCCGCACGATGCCGATCCAACATTTGGCTTCATCTTCGAGTACCAGGGTAAGCGCGCCGGATTCTTCACCGACCTCGGAAACCCCGACGACCTAATAGCCAACAATATACTCGGTGACCTCGACGAATTAGTGCTCGAATCAAATTACGATGTCGAGATGTTGGAAGCCGGTCACTATCCACGTGCGCTGAAACAGCGTGTTTCCTCTGACTTAGGGCACTTATCCAACCTGCAAGCCGCAGAGGCCATCCAACAAGGCTCTTCAGCACGGCTAAAGAAGCTGACTCTTGCGCACTTGTCGCAAAAGAGTAATGCTCCACTGCTTGCACGCGAATGCATGCAACAAGCATTAAACGCTAGCGGGCTGCAGCATGTTGAACTGTTGCTAGCACCAGCTCGCGGTCCTATCAAGGCTGAGCAGTTTTAACGAAACACGTTGTACTTGAAGATGTGCCACATGGCAGCGACACCGTCTTTCCAGCCAATCTTTTTACCTTCTTCGTAATCACGGCCGTAGTAAGAAATAGGCACCTCGTAAACGCGCACTCGTTTACCGTTTAACCTTACGCGTGAAATTTTAGCCGTAACCTCTGGCTCGAAGCCGAAGCGATTTGACTCAAACTTTAGATCGCGGATAACCTCGACCTTGAAAACTTTGTAACAGGTTTCCATGTCGGTAAGGTTAAGGTTGGTAAACATGTTTGACATCCATGTTAATAAATTATTGGCCATTTGGTGCCAGTACATGTGCACACGAGACATACGTGAGCCTTTAAATCGTGAGCCATAAACCACGTCGGCCAAACCTTTTTCTATAGGCTCTAGCAATATGGGGTATTCTCCGGGGTCATATTCAAGGTCTGCGTCTTGGATGAGCACCACATCGCCAGTCACAAATTGAAAACCAGTACGCAGAGCAGCACCCTTGCCTTGGTTAACCTCGTGATAATGAATAGACAAATCGGCGTCTTTTTCGATACTCTGAAGAATATCGCGAGTGCCGTCTTGCGAGCAATCGTCGACCAAGATTAGCTCTTTTTCATAATCCGTTGATGCGCGCACGCGACGGATTATTTCTAACAAAGTTTTTTCTTCGTTGAAGATTGGAATTACGATGGAAAGCTTCATTTTACTTAAGGTGTTCGAAAGGGTATTCCTGATAACAGTCAAAACGCAGTATACCTCGTCATGACCGACGCTCGCCCACGATACCAATATTAATTATACCAAACCATTTTCAGCGTCTTCTGCACCATGAGTTAAAGCTTTTAATCTCTCCTTAAATAATATAATTAATAAACCAAAAATTACACAGAACACAGCGATGCCTGTAAAGATTGCAAATTCGCCAAAAGAATAGGCCGACTCTCCCAAAATTCCCGCTAATTTGCTTCCCAACCCTGTCATTGCAAAATAAACTCCCATCATAATCGAAGCATATTTCACAGGGGCCAACTTAGTAATAAAAGATAAAGCCACTGGAGAAGCACAGAGCTCACCTACAGTATGAAACAAATAAGCAAAAACTAGCCAGTATATAGCGGAAGATCCAGTATTATCAAATTCAGCAGAAGCAGCTGACATAAAAAAGAAACCGGAGCCCATAATCATGGTACCAATAGCCATTTTAAATAAAGATGAAGCCTCCTTATTTTTTGATTTACGCATCGCCCAATAACCAGCTACAGTGGTGCCTAGCAAGACGATGAATATTGCATTTAAAGACTGAAATATCGAGGCCGGAATCGTAGCTCCTGCAATGACACGATCAGTTTTCTCTAAAGTGTAAATATTCATAAGGCCTCCAGCTTGCTCGAAAGCTCCCCAGAAAACAACCACTATAGAAAAAGAAAGAAAAAGGACTTTCACTCTATCTTTCTCAATTTTAGTAAGTGGCTCGTCAATCCTATTGCGACCTGGCTCCAGTTTAACCAAAGCATTCCCGACATGTGACAAATGCTTCTGACCCATTATGTACACAACTTGCCCCAAAAGCATACCCAGACCTGCCAGGCCAAACCCATAATGCCATCCATGTACTTCTCCGACATATCCCACTATCAAAGATGCAAGCGCCGCGCCTATATTGATACCTATATAAAAGATTGTAAAGCCCTTGTCCCTTCTTAAATCTTCTTGCGCATATAATCCGCCTACCATAGTTGAGATATTAGGCTTTAATAAGCCTACCCCGGCGACGATCAGAGCAAGACCACTAAAAAATGCCCACATAGCGTCTACCGCAAGAATGCTATGGCCTAAACATAAGGTTAAACCGCCTATAAAAACTGCTTTCTTTTGACCAATAAATCTATCTGCAATCCACCCTCCGGGAATAGAGGCGACATAAACCGACATGGTGTACCAACCATATAAAGCAAGGGCGTCTGGTTGAGACCAGCCTAAACCAGGGTTGTCTCCCGTAGATTTAGAAATCAAATAAAGCACTAAAATAGCGCGCATTCCATAATAAGAAAATCGCTCCCACATTTCCGTAAAAAAAAGCACAAACAAGCCTGTGGGATGCCCGAACAATTCAGATTTAGTTTCCATTACATTGATTCTCTTCTAGTAGTTATTCTATCTTTAAAACATACAGATTGTAAGCGCACGGAGCTATGATATCCATATCA
>JAPKEZ010000019.1 GCA_028821845.1 Planctomycetota bacterium
ATGGGTTCGGTGTTGGGCGATGACATCACGCTGCAGTCGATCCTCGGAACTGTGTTTGCACCGATAGCATGGCTGTTAGGCGTGCCAGCGAGCGAGATGACCCAAGTTGGTTCGCTGCTTGGCACCAAAATGGCGGTCAATGAATATGTGGCATTTCTCGAGCTGCAGCGCTACTCCGCTCTCGGATTGAGTGATACGTCGAAGATTATTGCTAGCTACGCATTATGCGGATTTTCAAATTTCAGCAGTATCGCCATTCAGATAGGCGGATTAAGCACAATCGTGCCGGAACGCCGCAAAGAGATTGCTTCTTTGGGCCTAAGGGCGATGCTAGCTGGCACGCTGGCCACTTACTGCACAGCAGCTACGGCATCTTTATTCCTAACATAGTCCGCCGGGCACCGTATGATAGGGCATGAGAAAAATCGCATACTGCGGTGCCACAACGTTGCTAGTTTTTGCAGCGTGTTCAGCACCAGAACCACAAACAGTGCCGATGGTCAAAATGCAACCTGCATTAAAAACGACCACCGCAACTGTTGAACTTGAAGCCCCTGTTTCACAAACTATCGACATCGCCATTAGTGGCATGATGTGAGCTAATTCATGAGGCGGCAAAGTCTCTAAGGCTCTTGCCTCTCTACCGTGGGTAGAGGAATTTGATGTAAAGGTTGGCGCGGCAACTGTAAAAGTTGACGCTGAATACGACGAGATAGCTACTCTAGCAGCAATCGAGGCCGCTGGCTTCGGCGCTTCTATAAAGTAGTAAATTTAATCTTCGCAGCAGTCGTCCATTAATTTGGACGGCTGCTTTTTTTTATGGAATCGCTAGTAACGAAAACTAGTCGTGCTTGCTAATTTATAGACTCTTTGAAAAAAGAACTTATATAGTGCCAAATAAGTAAAACTCCGAGAATGCCGCCGGCGATTTCGCTGTACAAAGAGACATGCTGGTGACTGTCCACCACGACTCGTTCAGCGAGATTGTAATCTAGTTTCGAATAGATGATGTTTACCAAATAGCCTATTATTAGCGAGGTACCAGCAAGACTCGCAAGGTAGACACGCAACGCTGATTTACCGATTAATTGTTTGATTATTAATATGGTTGTAATGTTAGTCGCAGGGCCAACCAGCAATAGCACAAGAGCTGCACCCGGGTCGAGTCCTTTGGCAATTAACGCCACCGCAATCGGGGTAGAAGCGGTCGCGCAAATATACATAGGCAGAGACATTAACAACATAGCGACTAATGACAGCCATCCGCCGGGTATGACGTCACCGAAAAAGTTGTCGGGGACGAACATGGTAATAAGCGCTGACAGAATAAATCCGATGATGAACCATGGCGCGAGGTCAGCCATTAGTTTGCCGTAGCCGAATTTGAACGCCATAAAGACGGACGGCTTCGCGGGCCGTGTATTGCTCACGGAACAACTTTGTTCTTCGTCAATTTTTTCTTCCGGCGGCAAGTTTAAGTTATTAACTAAACATCCTGAGATAATCGCAGTTAGTACGGCCGAAATGGGGCGCAAGATGGTCATGAGTGGATCCATCAAGGCGTAGGTGATGCCTACTGAATCGACTCCTGTTTCGGGGGTGGCAATTAAAAAGGCGGTGGTTGCGCCGCGAGATGCCCCAGCTTGTTTTAGGCTTGCAGCAGTCGGAATAACGGAACAGGAGCATAAAGGGAGTGGCGCGCCGATGATGGACGCCTTGAATACGGATCCAAAGTTATCGTGCCCTAGATGTTTAAAAACTTTGTCTTGAGGAATATATTCTTTAAGTAATCCGGCAATAAAGAAACCGCCAAGTAGCCACGGTCCCGCCTCAACTAATATCGACCAAATTGCGCCAAAGAAGTCAATCATTGGATTAACGCCATGCCGCCGATGCCGACTAGTAATAAAATAACCTTAGTCACGACGTCTTCTTTATGGTGAAAAACTTCAGGAAGCAATTCGGTTAGGCAAACGTATAAAAACGTGCCCACCGCCAAGGCTACGGCGATGGCAGTAGCGTTTGGTGAAAGTTGCGGCAATATTTTACTGCCGAGCAATAACCCAAGCGGGGTGATGCACGCGAACAATGTGATTAACGTTGCGACTTTCTTTTGAGTGAAGTGTGCTAACTGAAAAACAGAGGTTAGCGAAAAGGCTTCGAAGGCCTTATGGAATAAAATGCCGACCATGATAGGCGTGGACAATTCGGTGGCTGACAGGCTTATGCCGACGGTGAAGGCATGCAGTGATAGGCCGGCAAGCGTTGCGTAGCCTACAGCGGTATGGCGGTGGACATCATCGTGGTCGTGAGTTCTGAACACTAGCGACTCTAAGAAGTAAATCGCTAGCACCCCGGTGAGGGCTACGGCCCATAGCAATCGCGGCTCGATATCTGCGTCAGCGATGAATACTGGTAGTTCGGGCAGCATGTGTAAAAACACGGCACCGAGAAAAATTCCGGTAGAAAGCGCGAGCGCGATGTGCAAGCGACGGTCATTCCATTTGACTAGCAGTGGCAGTAAGCCGCCCGCTAATCCGACTACTAAGAGTTCGAACATGACACTATTCTACTTCGGCAGGCATCTCATTGTGAGTGATATTAATGTCGCCGTTGGTGGTGTTTAATCTAATCAGCCCGGTGCCTTGATCTTCAAACAGTGACGGACCATAAATCATGTAATTCCCATTACTGGTTGCACCGATTATTTTGGCATCGATAGTCGCGCTATTGTTGATGCGCAGTGAGCCGTTAATTGCGGTCAGCGAACCTGACCCAGTGAATAGCGCTGATTGGGCCAAGTCAATGTCGCCATTTACTGAGCGTAAATTAAAATCAGCACTATTGCCGTCTAACACAATGTCGCCGTTAGTCGTTTTTACGCGCACCTTGCTGTGTGAATTTAGAATCACATCACCGTTTACGGTGCGCACGGTCACAGTCTTCACTACGGGCACGACATGAACATCGCCATTGCCGACGCGAATATCTAAATTGAATCCCTCAGGTACCTGCAAAGATAAATTTGCGCCGCAATGAGTATCAGGGCCAGTGACTTCAAGGACGACCATTCCGCCGTCGGCGTAACTTGATGTTATATCTAATAGGCTAATTGACTTTTGAGCTTCTTCAAGAGACTCGGCATGTGCAAAGTAATCTACGTCGACATGGATATCGTTGTGTGCCGTTAACCCCGAAATAACAATATCGCCATTACTGTTAATCACTCGTAAAGTTTTAGTTTGCGGAAGTAAATCTTGGCTGAAACTGTCGAGGCGTGAAGCCGACTCAAGTGAACCACAACCGACCATTAGAATGGCGAGACAAGGTGCTGCGATTATCTTCATCCGACTATCATATAATGAACCGATGTCAATTCTTTACATTTTCATGATGCTCTCATGTTCGCAAAATGCTAGCGACTACGTGCAAATAACCCAAGGCAACATGCCGTTAGTTATTTCAGCGCCACACGACGGTTATGAAAAACCACAATCAATGGCTGACCGCAGCGAAGGAGTGATAGTGCGCGATACTGGCGCGCGGACAATCGCCGACCACTTAGCAGACGAGATATTCTTGCGCTGCGGACGGCGTCCGTATGTGGTAACGACTACTTTGCACCGCATAAAGTGTGACATGAATCGTGAAATTACAGAGGCGGCTCAGGGTGATAAGAATGCCGAGGCCGTGTGGCAGGTTTATCACGATGCGTTGGCGGCGGCGAGTGACGATGCTCAGCAGTATGGTGGTGGCCAGATTTTGTTTTTGGATATTCATGGACACGGACATCCGAATGATTGGATTGAGGTTGGGCACGCCGCACCGCTTGATGGCAGTGAATGGATTAGTGGCAAGACAAGCGTCGGTGCTTATTTGACATCTCAAGGGTTCAAGGCGGTGCCGTCTCCTGAGATCCCTAATCCGGGCGACGAGAAATATTTTAATGGTGGTTACATAACCCGACATTACCGAAGCGATGCGGTGCGCACCATTCAGTTTGAATTGTCAGGGCCAATGCGTAAGAAAGACAAACGTCACGATACCGCGCGGCGACTCGCTGCTGCCTTGAGCGAATTTGTTCCAGCTCACTTTGTGATGCCGAAATTTGAGGTCATCGTTCAAGAGGTGACAAAAGAAAATAATTACAAATCATTTTATAAAAAATTCAATCGTGCCGTGAATGTATTTGGCTTGACGGTGGTGGCTGATAAAAAAGCTCCGGAAGATAAGTTGGTGCACCAGGCGTGGGTGATGTACCAGTACTTAGACAACGATCAAAACGGGTTCGTTGACAATTATAAAGTGGTAGAGTTTTTACAAAACGAGAAAGCATATATGTTCTTGACGAGTAAGCGCTTCAATCCTGAACGACACGAAAAAGACGGCTGGAATGTTGCGCAAGATTGTTTCGCCGACGAAACGCGACCCAATGGCTTGCCGTTTAACGAAGACGCTGACGAGTTCGACGCAACTTTAGAAGAAGTGTGGCATTTGATTTCAAATGGCTATGTTGCTGTGTACCCCGAAATATTTGGTTTAGACCCAGATTCCTCTAGGCTAACGGCAGCCATGGATGTAGCGCGTGGCGGGCAGTTTGAACGCATCCCGCGGCCTTACCCTGACGAAGCGTGGTATTCGTATTATGACTTTAGCTGTGAATACCAATGCATGGCCATGGAATATTTTTACTGGGGACTAACCACTTTGCTTGATGCACAATCACATCCGCTGCGTGCAGAACAAATAAAAGGCGAGTGGCGCTTAACGACCCCCGAGCAACTGCGTGCTGGCGATAAATTGCTCAGCGAATTGCTCGAGGATATAAAATATAAACTACCTACACGCCTGCCGCAGCCAATTTCTGCGCCATAAGCTCTTCGATGACCTTCGCCTTCGCACGCATTACGGCATCACGCGAAGTCTTTTTTAGATCCCAGGTCAAGCGCAACTTCGAACCGGTCCATACAAGCCATTTAGTTGGATCATAGTGGAACCAGCGCACACCATTGCGGTAGTCGTTTGCAAAGCGGTGATGGAAGTTGTGGTAACCCTCGCCCATCGTTAACACAGCAGTAATAATGGAATCGCGCGACGAGTTCGCTAGTGAATATGGGCGTGTACCAAGCATGTGCGCGACAGAGTTAATTGAAAAGGTCGAGTGCCATTCGATGACTAGGCGTAAACACCCAGTAATTAAGAAGGCCCCCCATGGGTCACCCCAAAGTAAACCTAAACAAAAAGGTAAAATGAAATTGGAAGCAGCCACCCACCAAAAATAATTTCGATGCTGATGCATCAACCATTTGTCTTTCTTTAGGTCAGGCACGTTTTCATAATCTAGTTCTTCGGCCTGGTGCAAAATCCAGCCGATGTGTGCCCAGATGAATCCTTTTTTGATGTTGTAGGGGTCGAGTTCTTTGTCGACATGGCCGTGATGGATACGGTGATCGGCAGACCATTTAAGCGCCGAATTCTGCACGGTCGCTGCACCGAAAAACAAATGCCAGACTCTGAAAATCTGAAAAGTTTTATAAGATGGATGCGCGAACAATCGGTGATAACCAGCACTGATAGCGAAAGTGCACACCAAGAAGTAAGTGATGCCTAGCCACAAGCTTGCCCACGAAAAATTCACAGCCATGTGCCAGATGGCGACAATAGCAAGAGCGTGAATGATGACGAAGAACCAAGTATTAAGTCGGTGCAGTGGTGGATTGGTTGGCGTAGATTGATTCATTATTCAGTGCCTGTTTCAGTGACAGCAGCTTTCTCAGCATCGCGCTCGCTATTTTTCTCGGCGACATTCCATGTGTTGTCGTCGCGATTCATTTCTGGGAACAAACGGTGGTGGTCAATCTTTACTTCAGCAATTTCTTTGTTCGAAGTAAGATTAACAATAATCTGATTGGATTGGTACCAAATTTCAACCGGCTTCTTGAAATCTTCAGTACTGCCATCAGTGTAAGTGATGCGGTAGTGTAAAGGCATCACTAATTCGCCAAGATTCTCAAAACGAATTCTATCGTTCTTCCTGCCAACTCCAGAAATAGCTTGGTCAAGTAAGCCAGCTTCCATGAACCAGCCGCGCCAGAACCACGCTAAGTCCATGCCGGCAGCGTCTTCGATAGTACGGAAGAAATCGGCAGGTTGCGGCGACTTGAATTTCCAGCGATTCATGTATTGCTTAAACGCAAAATCAAAACGCTCGGGGCCTACAATCGTTTCGCGCAGTAAAGTTAGGCCAACGCCAGTTTTAGAGTACTCAAGCAGGCCTAGGGCCATTGCAGGTAGCTTATCAGGCGCGGTGATGATCGGCACAGAACCAGTCATCTGCATCATAAACGCAAAATCGGCAGGGTCGTTTTCGTTTTTACGCTGCGGACCAAACCAGTCTTCAGTCGAATAGCCATTGATAAAGGTATCAAAGCCTTCGTCCATCCAGGCGTGGCGGCGTTCGTCGGTATTAATCATCATTGGAAACCAGTTGTGCCCGATTTCGTGAGTAGTCACACCATAAACACCTCTCTCGCGGCTGCCGTTGCAGAACACAATCATTGGGTATTCCATGCCACCTTCAGGTCCGAGCACATTGGTCGCGACCGGGTAAGGGTAAGGAATCAAGCGACGGTTGTAACCAGCAATTGCCTTGCACATCATTTGTGTGGCCTTCGCCCAAACCTTGCCACCTTCTTCAGGGTAAGCCGTTTGCACTAGGACGCCGTCAACGCTAGCAGCGTCAAGAATAAAGGCGTCGGAACATGCCCACGCAAAAGTACGCACACTTTCTGCTTCGAATTTCCAGGTTAGTGGGCCATCACCTTTTGGACGGCTATCGTCCTGCCCAACTTCTTCTTTGGAAATGATCATCACCGTTTCGTCTGATTTTTTAGCTTTACCTAATGCCTTTGCTTGAGAGGGTGTGAAAACTCTGTTTGTGTTTTGCAGTACGCCCGTTGCAACCACTACGAAATCTCGTGGCGCAGTGATATTAACGTTGAAGTCACCAATGTTGGTGTAGAACTCGCCGCTGCCTAAGTAGGGCAGAGTGTTCCAGCCATTAACGTCGTCATAAACGGCTACTTGCGGAATCCACTGTGCGATTTCAATAACAGTACCCTTGTTGTACTTTCTTATGCCGAAACGGCGGAATACATTTTTCGGAATCACGAAACTCCATTCGATTGCGAAACTAAACTTGCCACCATTCGCCATTAAGGGTTTCGGCAATTCAAGCAAACCCATAGTGTCGTAAACATGAAACGGTAAGTCTTTACGCTTATGCTTTACACCATATATGGTGTAACCATCACCTTCTGGTTCGGCGCCAATTGAAGCGGCATCAGCAACAGCGTTGCCGATACTGTCCTCACGAAAAACGTTTTGCTCGAGGTGCAACCATAGGTAATCGAGTGGGTCCGGCGAGTTGTTGGTGTAAGTTACTTCGGCAGTCGCATGTACGGTGCGAGTTTCTACATCTATCTCTACATCTATCTCGTAATCCACTTGCTGTTGCCAGTAATCTGGACCAGGCGCGCCTGCCCCATTGCGCACGCTATTCGGAGCCGGCAAATCGAGCGGACTAAAGATGGTCGCGTTTGGGCGAGCTTGCGGAACGCGCTCCCAGTCGTATTGGTCGTCAGATTGCGCGAATGCGGTGGTGCTGAAAAGACTTAGGAGAAAGGTTGAGCAAAGGAGTTTCATCGCCAAGATTATATAAATGCTCGATGAAGATGTCTTTATTAGAAGCGTAGAATCGCTGGTATAGCATCCCAAATGCTCAGGGAGGGGTAATGACAGCTGTCTATGATAAATAGCGCACTGAATAGGTTAAAATGAGCGCATGCTACTTGCGCTGCTAACGATATTTGCTGTGCCTCAAATAAATAGTGAGGCGCACAGCATCAACGTGTTGTTTATCGGTGACCGTGGCCATCATCAACCCGTAGACCGCTTATCTGACGTTTACGGCGAATTAGTGCGTGCTGGAGTAGCCGTTGATTACGAAGACGATCTCGACGTCATTAATCTTGCTGTGCTGCGACAGTATGACACGGTGGTGATGTATGCCAATCAGGCGCAGCATGCCGAGGTGCCGTTTGATTTTATGCGGGCAATAACACGCTATGTGCGTGGTGGCGGAGGATTTGTCGGGCTACATTGCACTAGCGGATGCTTTACCAAATCGGATGCGTGGCTGAAGTTCATTGGCGCACGTTTTGAATCGCACGGCGGCGAAGTTTTTAAACAGCAATTGGTGGGTGAGCACCCGTTATTAAAAGGATGGCAAAATTTCGAAGCATGGGATGAAACTTATGTACAAACTCATGTCGAAGACGACCGCACTATCTTGTCGATGCGCGGTGATGAGCCATGGTCATGGGTGCGAGACGTCGGCAAGGGGCGGTTGTTTTACAGCGCTAGTGGACACGATGCCCGCGTATGGGCGACCGCTGGTTTTTTTGACATGCTGCTGCGCGCGATTATTTACACAGCGGGCGATGATGCGCAGTTAAGAAAGTATCCGCAATTTGAGTATGTTGCTGAAGAGTGGGTCCCCAATTACGAGCAGCGAGATCCGCAAGATTTGATGCAGGTTGCTTCTACTCCGCAGCAGGCACTTGACTCGTTGGTGGTGCCAGCGGGAATGCACGCTGAATTGTTTGCTTGCGAACCGATGGTCATCAATCCGATTGCGCTAGCTTTCGACGAGGGCGGACGCTGTTGGGTGGTTGAGTCGCCGGGATATCCCGCGACACGTGATGGTAGCGATAGTGTCTCGATTCTTGAAGATACGGATGGCGATGGGTTCGCCGATAAGAAAACTGTTTTTGCCGATGGTTTGAATTTGCCGACTTCGGTGTTAAAAGTTGATGGCGGTGTGCTTGTTACTCAGGCTCCCGAGTTATTGTTTTTAAAAGACACGGATGGCGATGATGTCTGCGACGAGCGCCAAGTGCTGTTGACTGGTTTTGGTGTTTGGGATACACACGCTGGCCCGGCTAATTTACATTGGGGTCCCGATAATTATGTGTGGGGCACTGTTGGTTACTCTGGCTATAAAAGTGATGCCGGAACATTCGGCTCTGGTTTGTGGCGCTGGAAGCCTGGATTAGAACACCCTGAGTTCATGGCGCAATTTACCAATAACACCTGGGGATTGGACTTTACGAGTAAAGGTGAAATCTGGGGTAGCACTGCGAACAATGCGCCGTCCTTCTTTGTTGGCTTGCCTAATGCTCGCCGTGCTTTGCCGGTTTTTGATAGTGCGCGAGTTCATCCAGCTTTAGCCAAAACACGCCAGGGCGATTTCTTTGGCAACTTCACTGCGGCGACTAGCCACACTTTTGCGACCGGCGATCAATTCCCTGAATGGTGGGATGAAACTTCGGCGTTCGTCTGTGAGCCGACGACGCATTCCATATCGCGCTTAGAGAGTTATGTTAGCGGCTCTGGATACCGCACGCGTGACGGTTTTAATGTCGCGGTGTCGGTTGATGATTGGTTCTGTCCAGTACAAGTAGAGGTTGGCCCTGATGGCGCGTTATGGATTGCCGATTTTTCACAATTCGTTATCCTGCATAATTTACCAGGTAATCCGGAACTTGGTTTACCAAGTGTAGATTTTGACGAAGGTAATGCTCACTTGACTCCATTGCGCGACAAATTACACGGGCGTATTTTTAGAGTAGTGCGCAACGGAGAATCAGCGCGATCAGAATTTGATTTATCAAGCGCTAATGCCGACGAATTATTAAAGGCTTTCGATTCGAAGAATAAGTTTTGGCGAGTAACTGCGCGCCGACTGTTAATTGAACAAGACCTTCGCGGTGCGACCGGAATCTTGAACTCTATGGTTCGTAAGTTTTCGGACCGTGGAGATAACGGTTTAGTGATTGCTTTAGAAGCGTTACGCACATTGGCCGGCTTCGACTCATTCAATCATCCGAACGGCCAGGCTTTTGATACCATAAAAGAAGCCTTGATGTCTCAGAGCGTTTGGTTTGGCGAAGTGGCTTTAGATGTAATGCCACGCAATGAAAAATATGCAAAGTTGCTGGCCGACACCGATTTCATTAGTGCAGAGGCTGGCAATCTTCAACGCCACGCATTGCAGGCGGCGGCTGAGATGCCGTCCTCCTATGCTATCGCTAACGATTTGTTGGAGGCAGCCATGGAGTTAGACAGAGCAGACGTCTGGCTTTCAGAGGCGCTTAGATTGGCGATTAAGGCGCACTCAGGGCCATTTTCTGAGTTGGCAGCAGACTTGGTGGCTGATGAATCGCAGGTGGCGATTCCTAAGCAGATTTTATCGGCTGAGGGCTTCGCGCAAGATATTTATTCCGGGAGTGCCAATTTTTCATTAGTCGACGGCGTGTTGATCATTGAATCTCAGGTAGGGTCTGATTGTGCTTATCAAATATCGTTGCCAGTAACTGGCGGTTTTAAATATCGGTTTAGCGCGTCTATTTCAACAGAGGCCGTTACTGACGAAGGGGCTACGCACGGCGCGTTGTTAAACGTTCATCCACATCATATTGTGTCGCAATATGTAGTCGATGACAGCGATTGGACCGAAGTGTTTGTCGAATTCGAAACGGATGTTAACCAACTTAGCGTAACGCTTAATTGTTTATACGGAGGGTGGGGAGAATCAACTGGCCGCGCTCTTTATAAAAACATGGTGTTGGAGACTATTGGCCCGGCTAACAGTTTGTTGTCTTTTCTTGAGTATGCTGCACAACAACCGCAAGCTCAATTAAATGGAGATGCCAAACGTGGCGCGGATGTTTATCAAAACAGTGCCGCTAATTGCATTGGATGCCATCCAGGGATTGGGCCTGATCTTGCTGGCATCGGCGAACGCTTGTCGGCTGATGACATTAAGCAGGCTATTATTAATCCGTCGTCTATGCGTTCAGCTGGCTATGACGATAACCCTGTTGTGATGCCTGCGGTTACGAACTTTTTGTCTGAGCAAGATGTGGCTGATTTGGTGCAGTATCTCACGGAGAATTAAAGGGGCGAACCTTTTGATGTCAATGTGAAACTAAGGTGAAGATTGCGAAAAATTTATGTAAAAGGAAGATGTGGCGTTAATATACGCGCTGTTGACTTCCAGCCTTCCTCTATACGATGGGCCAATTCACAAAAAACACTGATTTCAGTCACGACCCGCTAGTCGACCCCCCAGGTAAGGGCGGTGCTTGGTGGAAGTACGTGGTGCTTTTCGTTCTACTTTTTGGCTTCTTAATTGCGATTAAAATGCTGTCGAGCGGCATCAGCGGTTTTGGCGAAGGATTTACTGAAGGGTTACTCTCTGGCGTCGGCAATCCATTCGCCGGTCTTGCTGCAGGAGTTTTGTTCACTGTCCTGGTGCAGTCATCATCGGTGACCACTGCGACTATCGTGGCATTAGTTGGCGCAGGCACTCTAACTGTCGGGGTTGCGGTACCGATGGTAATGGGGGCTAATATCGGCACGACTATTACTAATACTCTTGTTTCCATTGGCCACGTGCGACGCGGCAATGAATTCCAACGAGCTTTTTCAGCGGCGACTGTTCATGACTTTTTCAACCTAATAGTTGTTTCGATTATGTTCACGATAGAACAAGCTACGGGTTTTTTAGAAAAATCTGCGCATGCCATAGCCAACTCAATGGCAATCGGTGGCGGCGGTTCCTATAAGTCTCCAATTAAAGCCGCGGTGAAGTCCGGAGAAAAATTCTTCTCATCAATCTTCGAATGGTGCGGGCTCGAAGGAAGTGGGCTCGCTACCGCTAAAGTGATTTTTGGCATCGGCTTGATTTTCCTTTGTCTGACGATGATTACCAGAATCATGAAAAAAGTAATTGCGCACAAGGCCGAGCGCGCGATGAATAAAGCTCTAAAGAAGAGCGTTGTTTTCGCGATTGCGGTAGGTGCGATAATAACGATGGCGGTGCAGTCATCGAGTATCACCACGTCGTTGATTGTTCCGATGTGCGGCTCTGGTATCCTCTCTATCGAGGCAGCATTCCCAGTGATGCTAGGCGCTAACATTGGTACAACAATAACCGCGTTTTTGGCATCGTTGGCCACCGACAAGAATGGCCTTGTTATTGCTCTGGTGCACGTGATATTTAATGTTATCGGCACCATCGGTATTCTGATCATACCGCGCGCCAGTCAAATCCCAATAGCACTCGCCGAAGGGTTGGCTGCGCGCGCTGTCCGCAATAAGCTTTGGGTCATTGCTTATGTACTCATTATGTTCCTCGTCATTCCGTTTCTCGGAATACTTCTCTTTTAAGCTATAAATCACCAACACCAATTAAGAAAATGTTTGAATGGATCTCCGCTTTACGCTCTCAGCCTTCTGGACTCGACGAAATCATGCAATACTTCGAGCAAATGCTCGAAGATGGCCGCCATGTTTTTGATGCCGCGGCTAATTCCCTACTAGGTGGTACTGACCCTGCGATTATTAAAGATGATTTGTGGGCAACAGATAAACGCATTAACTCTAACGAACGCCGTATTCGTCGTCGCTTGATTACTCATGCTGCTGTTCACGGCCGTACCGAGTTCCCGGTTTGTTTAGCATTGATGTCAATTGTGAAAGACGCTGAGCGCATCGGCGACTTCTCGAAAAACATTTTTGATTTATCAATCATAGAAGCGAAAATTGATGATGCGTATAAGAACGACCTAGTGCGCATAAAAGATGCTACCTCGCGCTTATTAGCAAAATCGCGCAATGTTTATGAAACTCAAGATCCCGATGGCGCGCGCGCATTTATTGCCGAGTGCGAAGAGCACCAAGCACACTGCGAAGCTCGGGTGCGCGAGTTGGCGACGGCTGAAGGCACAAATGTCGCAGCTACAGCGATAACTTACCGTTATATGAAGCGCGTGTTGGCGCATTCGATGAACATCATTACTTCGGTGGTCATGCCGCTTGATCGTCTCGATTACTACGACGAAGACGAGAATGGCTGAGATTAGTTTATCTCAACTTGTAATCGCCTTCATTCCTGTAGTGGGGGTGATGGCGATTTTGCTTAAATGGCAAATCGGTTTTGGCACTGCGTGCTACGGCTTGTTACGAATGCTCGGTCAGTTACTGTTAGTAGGTTATTTTTTAGCGTTTATCTTTGAATCGGAAAATGCGTGGCTGGTAGTCGGGGTGTTGGCGGTAATGATTGGCGCGGCAAGCTGGATTGCTTTGGGCACCCTGCCTGATAAGCGTAAGCAACTATTAAGCAGCGCATTGCTGTCCGTATTGGTGGGCGGTGGGTTCACCTTAGTTGTCATTACTCAAGCCGTGTTGCGAATTGACCCTTGGTTCGCACCGAAAATACTATTGCCACTAGCCGGCATGATTTTCGCTAGCGCCATGAACAGTGTCAGTTTGGCCGGCGAACGATTTTACTCAGAAATTGCAAACGGCCATGATTTTGAGCAAGCGCGGGCATCCTCGTTTCGTGCGTCTATGATTCCGGTTATTAACTCTTTGTTCGCTGTAGGCCTGGTGTCGCTGCCCGGCATGATGACGGGACAGATTTTGGCTGGCGTATCTCCGTTAATCGCTGCGCGCTACCAAATTGTGGTGATGTGCATGATTTTTGGCGCTTCTGGGTTGTCTAGTGCTTTATTTCTGTCTCGCCAAAAGCTATAATCTCCGCAATGGAATATTTCTTCATTGCATACCTCGCGATGCTCGTGTTTTTGTTTACAAAACTGCGTCGCCTTCAACACTCTCCGTCTTTTCAGGCTGCGTTTGGCCTGTTAATCTTAGTGCCATTCAGCTTGGTGCTAGAAACCATCGGCGTGTTTCCTAATGATGCTGTCGCGGAACCCAATTGGTATAACTTCAATTGGCCAAATGCCATCAGCAGCATCGTGCTTACCTTAAGCATGTTCAACCTCGGACGTTCATTGTTTGAGACAGCCGACAGCAAGTAATTAGTTTACTTAGCGCCTAAATACTTTTCCGGGTCTTCCCAGAAAGTCTTTGGACAATTTGGGCAACAAAACTGAATTTCTTCACCTTGATACACAATGGTGTATTTAGGGTCGATCATTTCACCGGTTACTGGGCACTCGGTATTCGCGAGTTTAATCTCGCCTTCGTCGAGTATTTCGGTGGCCAAGGCATCGCTAGGTTGCTCTGGTTGAATGGCAGTGCCGAACAAATGCACCGTGGCAATTTCTTTAAGCGCCGCTTCACTGGCTGCAGTAATAGAAGTGTTGACTAAGCTTAAGATTTCTAGGCGCGGCATCTGCGCGATCAGCGGCATGATGCCATCGTCAATTTGGATAGCCCGCGCTAACGATAATTCGACAATGTTATCTTTTATCGGCATTAACAATTCGGTAACTATTTGATTGTTGATGTCGGTCGCGGTTGCTGCAAAGTCGATATACAATTCATTGCTCTCGGCAGAAATAGTCTGCACATGCACCAAGCTGTCACGCAAGCGTTGAATTGCTGCGGCGTCGGCTGCTGCCAACGGCGGGCCAAATGGCGCACCTAACTGTAGCCACTCAGTTATTAAATCACTCTCTTGCTGCGTAAGCTGCCGTTTGCCCTCGGGTGGCATGTGATCTTCATCCTCTAGATCCAGCAAGATTCTTTCAAGAATAGGGTGCCCATCAGGATGCCCTACATTGACCGCGGGTCCATCGTCTTCACCGCCCTTACGTATCCATTCGGGTGTGTCTAAACGTAAGCCACCTTTTTGCTTGCTCGCGCTGTGGCACTTAGAGCATTTTGCTTTGAGGACGGGCGCAATATCTCTCTCATAACTAACTCGGCTAGCGGGTTCTTGGGTGGCGTCGTTTGCCGCTAGTTTCTGTAGTGGCTCAAATATAAAATCTTCGCCATGGGTCATTGTGCCACCGAAGTGCCCAGCACCCAACATAGTCGCAACGCTTAGCAGTAACATCTTGCGATAGCGTGTGACATTGCTGTACAGCATTGCGCAAAGTATTGCGCCGATGCCAGTGGCAATGCCTAAACGTTCGTGCCACTCGAGTGCAAAGTTTTCGACATACCCAGGCTCTTGGTGCAGTTGCCACCCCGAACCAGCGGTAAATGCCGCACAACCGGCGGCCAATAAAACCCAGAATCTTGGTGCTGGTGGGTCGCCTTTGCGCCAAGCGCGAAATTCATAAATGCCCAAAGCACACAACATTCCGATTGGCAAATGTAACAGCATTGGGTGCAAGCGCCCGAAAAGTTCTAGCAGCAAACTCATTTGAGAATAGGTTTAATCACGTCGCCGAACACATCGGTCAGCCGCATTTCGCGGCCTTGATGGAAGTAACCTAGGCGCTTATGGTCGAATCCCAAACAATGGAGCATAGTCGCGTGTAAGTCGTGCACGCTAACGGGGTTTTCGGTAATGTTGTAAGAGTGGTCATCTGTTTTACCATAAACAATTCCGGGCTTGATTCCGCCGCCAGCTAGCCACACACTAAAACAGCGTGGATGATGATCGCGCCCGTAATTTGTTTTGGTCAATGTGCCTTGACTGTAAACAGAGCGCCCAAATTCGCCAGCCCATAAGATGATGGTGTCGTCAAGCAAGCCACGGCGTTTTAGATCTTTTACTAACGCTGCTTGAGCGCGATCGACCGCGCTAGTTTGTCCCTTAATTTCATTCGGAAGATTGTTGTGTTGGTCCCATCCGCGGTGGAATAACTGAATGAAGCGTACACCGCGTTCGGCGAGACGACGTGCGCGTAAACAATTTGAAGCAAAGCTTCCTTGCGTATGCACGTCTTTGCCGTACATCTCTAGCGTTTCGTCGTCTTCGTCACTAATGTCAGTCAATTCAGGAACCGACATCTGCATGCGATACGCCATTTCGTACTGAGAAATGCGTGACCGCACTTCGGGGTCGAAATTTCGTTGATATTCTTTCTCGTTTAAGTCATTGGTTAAGTCGAGCAATTTCCGACGATCGTCGCGACTGACACCTTTAGGGTTGTTGAGATATAGAACCGGGTCGTCACCGGCACGTAATTTACAGCCTTGATGTTCGCTTGGTAAAAATCCTGAGCCCCACATGCGTGCAGCGAGTGCTTGCATGTTGCCAGCGCCTTGCGAAATCATCACTACAAATGCAGGTAGGTTAGCGTTGGCATTACCTAGTCCATATGACATCCATGAGCCAAACGATGCTCGGCCAACTTGTTGAGTACCCGTGTGGAAAAAAGTCAAAGCCGGCTCGTGATTGATAGCGTCAGTGTGCATCGACCTAATCAAGCACATATCTTTTGCGAGTGATGCCGTGTGCGGCAGCAATTCCGACAACCACACGCCATCTTGATTGTTGGCGTACTTGTTAAATTTGAAAACTGATGGTGCAACAGGGAAGCGTTCTTGCCCCGACGTCATTCCCGTTAGGCGCTGCCCCTGACGCACAGACTCTGGTAATTCTTGGTTGAAATATTTTTGTAAGCCTGGTTTGTAATCGAATAAGTCAAGTTGACTTGGCGCACCTTCCATGTGCATGTAGATTACACGCTTGGCGGTCGGGCGGAAGTGGGTGCCAGTTGTAGGCACAGAGTCTTTTAAGCCCAACAAGTCAGGGCCTAATAGAGAATCTAACGCTAAACCTCCGATGCCTGCCGCGCCCAAACCAAAAAAGTGACGACGCGTTAAAAGTAAATCGTGGTCATCCATCAGTTCTTGTTAATCACTTCGTCTAGAGAAAGAATGGCGTTCGCCATTAAGGTGTAAGCCGCCAATGTTGGTTGGTCTAAAGCGGGGTCAACCATCGCTTCACCGTATTCAAGGAGGCTGCCAGCATCTTCAGGAGCAGTATCAAACTTGGCGCGCATTGAAGATAAAGTCGAATACAACAAGCCAGTCTCTTCGGCGGACGGCGCGCGTCCGGTACATGTCTTGAATAGTTCCGTAAGTCGCCAATGATCTACACCGGTCTCTTGTGGCGCATCGAGCAATAAAATTTGTTGAGCTAGCATTCGTGCAGCTTCAACATACTGCACATCGTTCCATAACACCAAAGCTTGCAGCGGTGTATTGGTAGCGCCGCGAGTTATTGTGCAAAACTCACGAGTCGGTGCGTCAAACGTAAGCAGTGACGGCGGAGGAGACGCACGTTTCCAGTAGGTGTAAAGACTGCGGCGATATAAGTCGTTTCCTTCGCCGCGCACAAAAGCGCTGGTATTCGATTGTGGCATAGCCACTTCCTTCCATAAGCCATCGGGCTGATACGGCTTCACTGATACTCCGCCTAGCTCTTCGACCAACAGGCCAGACAAGAATAAAGCTTGGTCGCGAATTTCTTCAGCGCCCATTCTCTGCCGTGGGAAATAACTTAGTGCGCCGCCGACGTCATTATTAGTTACGGACGATTGCTGATAAGTTTCAGAAGAATAAATTATTTTTAATATGTGCTGTATGTCCCAGCCACTATCAATAAATTCAACTGCCAACCAGTCAAGTAATTCGGGATGACTCGGCCACGCGCCTTGTACTCCGAAATCGTTTGGTGTTGCAACTATGCCGGTGCCAAAGACCATTTGCCACAAGCGGTTGACATATACGCGCGCGGTAAGCGGATTGTCAGGGCTCACTAGCCACTGCGCTAAACCGCGACGATCGTTGGGCGCATCTTCAAGTACGGAGCCAAGTTCAACAGGCACTCCACGGGAAACGGGGCGGTCAAGGTCAGCTTGGTCGTACTCTCCGCGGGTTAACACATAAGCCTGGCGCGGCTCCGCTAATTCGCTCATCACCATCGTTTTCGGAATGGCTGCTTCAACGACATCACGCTCGATATTTAGCTTAGCGAGTTGAGCTGTTTGTGTGCGATACTCAGGCGAGTGCAATAGGCGCCAATCTCTTGACAGTTTCTCGTTTAATCCGGCCACGCCATTCTGCAAACTGCTTTGCGGAGTAATTGACCACACTAGAGAGTTGCTTAATTCATTCGCCGCTGGCTGCGGAGACCAATACATGCCTCCAATGCCGCCAGTATTAATTATTTTCATTACCACTGTGTTGATGCCAGCCAATAAGTCTAAAGTCAAACTATCGCTGCCAGCTAGGGCACCGCGATCAATTCTATTCTCAAAGATCATTTTACCATTCAAGAAAACTTGCACGCCATCATCACTGCCAATCGATACTTCAAGCTTTCGCGCAGACGGTACGTATAACATCTTGCCAGCGAAACTTACTTTTTCCCCGGCAGGTAAGCCGTTGAAAACTTCGTGGTCTTTCACCCCTTCTACAAGCACCCACGAATAGGAGTCGGGTGCATACTTTTTCTCAAAATCGATTGTGGCATCTGCTTCAGGCCCAAAGATTTGGTCGTATCCAGAATATCTATCTTTAGGCGTGTAGGGCCAAGTCCCGTACCACCGCGAGTTAGCTATAGGTATTAGGTCGAGACTACTAGTGTTAATATCGCCGGCAGTAATTGTTGCCTGCCCATAAACGTGTTGTGTATGAACGGATTTGTAACGCAGAGTAATATTAATGCGGCTGCCGTCGGCGTAGCCAAAGTTTTCGTCTGCGATGAGCAGTAAATTGCGTCCGCCATCGACCATGTGTGCCGCGGGAGCCCATCCTGTTTTGTCATCGTGATCAAGAACGTTGACAGCTTCCCAGTCGGCGTTGTCTTGTGAATGATCGGCCCACGCCCAATCAAAGTTTATGATGTTCCATTGAGTCGGGTCGGCTAAAGACACGCATTCGGCCTCTATCGAAGATAGAACGACATTACCGTTAGCTGCTCTGCCGTTGCTGAATTCGAATAGCAACATGCGCGAACTTGATTCAGCGACGTCTAACGAAATAAAGTGCTCGTCGGTGGAAGGATTTTCTCCGCTGAGAACAAAGGTGTTGTTCTCAAAACTGATAGTGGATTCGCTAGCGGTGCTTGCTTCAGAAATGGTTGAGTCATGCCATTTCGCGCCAAGTTCTTCTTTCGCGTTATCGAGGAAAGATACGAATTCGACGGCGTCCTTTTGACTTGGCAGGATAAGCATGGCCTCTACCGCCGCGATGTCGACGCCGTACAGTTCTAGTTGTGATTGTTGCTTATTGCTCGGAACACTTATCATTGGCTCGAAGGCGCGAGTTGGGTTGTTGCTTTCTTGCGAATATAGTCCGGGTTCGTCGTTCGAGTTGAAGTAGGCGAACATGCTGAAGAAATCCTCTTGCGTGATAGGATTAAATTTGTGGTCGTGACAACGAGCACATCCCATAGCCAATCCCAAAAAAACTTCGCCGGTAGTGTTGGTGCGCTCGGCTGCGTACTCAACCAAGTATTCTTCATTGATCGCTCCGCCTTCGTCGGTCATAACATGGTTGCGATTAAAGCCACTAGCAACTTTTTGTGATAGTGATCCATTTTCAATGAGATCGCCAGCCAGTTGTTCGTAAGTGAACTGATCGAATGGCATGTTGCTGCGATAAGCTTCTAGCACCCAATCTCGCCATTTCCACATTTGGCGGCCGGAGTCAGTGTGAGTACCGATGGTGTCACCGTAGCGGGAAGCATCAAGCCAGGGCGTGGCCATGCGTTCGGCATAACGCTGCTGATAAACAGGAGCACTGAATAATGTGTTGATGCGTTCAGCCTGACTTAAACCGGCAAACAAATCGTATTCTTCAAGGGTGGGGGGCAAGCCAGTCACATCGATGAATAAACGACGTATTAAAGTGTGCGTCTCGGTCTTCGCACTGCGTTGTTGAATAAAGTGGTCAATAGGATTCGCCCCGTCGGGCACATCACTTCTTTGCGGAGGTATAAACGCCCAATGCTTTTCGTATTTAGCGCCTTGCTTTATCCAGTCATAAATAAGTAGTCGCTGTTCGTCTATTAGTTGATCATGAACTTTACTCTTAAGCGGCGGCATGATGTCATCAAGATCTTTAGCGTTGATGCGTTGCCAAATTAAACTAGCTTCGGGGTCCCCTGGGACTAGGGGGAAGCCGGATTCGCGCTCTGCAGTGGCAAAATCAAAGCTGTCAAGCCGCAAGTCTTCTTTGCGCGATGATGGGTCACGACCGTGGCAGGTGAAGCACGAGCTTGAGAGAATTGGTTGAATGTCACGCGAGTACTGAACTTGCTGCGCGGAACTAAGCAGGCTTAAGACAAGCCAACTAATCATTAAATTCCCAATTTGCCATGGTCGATATCTTAACACTTTCGTCAAGATTTGCGCGAACCGCAGCTATTGGAATTGGTCCTTGTTTCAGGACGCTGTCATGAAATTGTTTCAAGCTCATTTGCCTGCCACCGACTAATTTTTTGGATAACGCCCGTAGTTGCAGTCCTCCTAGCATGTAAGCGGCTTGATACAGCGGGCCATAGCCTCCTTGGACAGAACGGCGTACCTCGGCCTCGGCGTTGAGGCGTTCATGGCCGACGCGTTCGACTAAGAAATCTACACATTGTTGCGGCGCCCAATTGCCTAAGTGAAAGTTGAGCGAGAAAATTATTCGCGCACAGCGATGTGAGCGCCAAAATAACATGCCTACTTTGTCGAGCGCGTTCTGGGGGAAATTTAAATCCCACAACAGTAACTCCCAGTAGAGCGCCCATCCTTCTACATAAAAAGGAGTGTAAAACATGGAGCGTTGTGTGTTCCAGCGCTTTGCCATATAGCCTTGCAAGTGATGCCCCGGTATGAGTTCGTGATGTACAGTAGCGCGTGAAAAATGACGGTTGTTGCCTAGCATCGACTTCATCTTTTCTTCATGAGTCATGCCATCGGTAGGGTATGAAATACTAATCACTTCGCCACCCGTAAAGTAAGGGCTAACTTTTTGTCGTTCAGGCGACATCATTTGCATACGCCACACCTCGTCAGCTAAGTCGGGGATGGTAAGCAAGTCACGTTCGCGTAAAAAGCTAACAGACTCATCATGCAGTTCTTTAATCATTGCCGGCTGCTCGCCAGGCGCAACGTGTACCGCTTTCGCCATGCGCAAGGCACCTGTCCAATTACGTGCACCCAGTTCAGCAATAACCTTGTTCTTCTCCGTTTCGCACCAAGCAAACTCGCGTTCGGCAATCGCCACTAAATCATCCGGTGAGTAAGGAATCATGGCATAACCGAGTTGTTGTAGTAATGCGGCCTCACCGATAGGGTCTCCGATAATTTCATCTTCATCGGCAGCAAACAATTCGCGGTAGTCGTCCACCTTCTCGACTAAGGTGTTGTAGGGCTGCTCGCACCACCATGAAAAGAGTGGGTCGTAGTCCATGCCGAAATCGAACCACGCATCGAGTAAGCGCTTTGAACTGCCTAGTACGCGATATATGCGTTGGGAGCGGACGGCATCCACCGCGTCGAAATCTACTTCGTCAATGAGTCGGTCAATGTTGCTGGCTGCGCCGTTGAGGATTCTAGCGGCCTTTTCAGGAGTGGTGAATTCGCGCTTGGCCTTTGCCTCTAATAGCGCATTGAGTATTAGGACTGGCCACAAATGCTCACCGACATCTTTTTGTTTGGCTCTAGTGAGTTGTAGTTCTGCAATATGCGAGAGGATGTGATTGTGCAGTAATGCCAAGTCAATCTGTCCGTTACGCGGATAGTCGCGTTGTTGAGCGATCTCGACCCAAGCCAACCAGCGGTTTTCAAAATCAATGTGGCGTTGGTGGTTGATGCTCGAAAAAGGAATGTTCCATGTGCGTTGCAGCGCGGAGCGGTCGGCACCGTACTGAATGAGTAAATCAGTAGTGGTGGCTTCGAGTGGCGGCGCCGTAGTAGTCGGCAAAGCACCGGCCTCGTCACCAATCACTTCAATAGCATATTTATGCAATAGCAACTTGAGCTCATCAATTTGCGCATCGCTTAAATTAACACGCGATTTCCTTACACCATCAATAAACCAATCACGCTCTTCGGGCATCATCGGGCAGCCTACATTACCGTTTGGCCCAGTTGCATCTGCCAGCACATTTTTGTTTGCATCGGTGAACACGAACCACGGCATGCCTAAGTTGGGGTTGTCTTTTTTTAATCGATCGCAAACTTCTTGGCCGTTCAGCATAGCGCTTTCATCAATTTGTACGATTACCAAATCAGTCTCAAGCAACAATCTTACTTCATCGCGTCCGAGGAACTCCTCGAAGATATCACACCAACCTCACCAGTCTGCGCGTAATTCAATGAACACATTTTTATGTTCGGCGGCAGCTTGCTTGTAAGCATCGGCAAGAATGATTTCGGCATCTTGCTGGATTTCTTGCTGTTGCGCAAAACTAGCGAGAGTTAAAAGGGCACTAAGTACAATTTGCATGGCACTACTATATACTAAAAGCGTGAACTCGCTAATCATAACCCTCGTCATTTACAAAATCGTTTTACTCAGTATCGGCTACTGGGCATCCAAACGCAGTCACGATGGCGCCGACTTCTATTTAGGCGGCCGTGGTCTAGGGCCATGGGTCGCTTCTATTTCTTCGGCAGCTAGTTCCTCTTCTGCCTGGACACTACTTGGAGTAAGTGGCGCGGCATTTACCTATGGCATGTCAGCGATATATATTTTTCCGGCATGCCTGGCTGGGTTTGCGCTTAATTGGTATGTGCTGGCAGGCCGAATGCGCCGGTTGTCGCTTGAACAGGGCTCGGTAACGTTAACTGCATTGCTAGCTGACGGCGCAAAACCACGCATTGCCCGCGCCATCACATTAAGCGCATCATTAGTCATCCTGCTTTCGCTTGGGGTGTATGTAGCCTCGCAATTTCAGGCAGCCGGTAAAACATTCGCCGTGACTTTAGACATGGATTTCCGCACCGCAGTATTAATTGGCGGCGGCATTGTTTTCCTATACACCTTAAGCGGAGGATTTTGGGCGGCATCCGTTAGCGATTTAATTCAAGGCTTGGTGATGGCTTTAGCCGCGATAAT
>JAPKEZ010000117.1 GCA_028821845.1 Planctomycetota bacterium
ATGACGTCGCTGCCTATCCGTGGGTGTGCTACGACGTTACAGGCGGCGTAGTAACTCTTAAGTTTGGTGCGCTTAGCATCGACAGGAGCACTGCGTTCCTGGCAAAGCCAAGCCTTGATTTGACCACCGACCTATCCAATGAGGACGATGTTGTCACCTTCGACAAAACACCACTCGCCGGCTTCTAATCGCCGGCGACCCAGCTATCTCTTTAAAGCGTGATCATTTCGCCCATGAGAAGTCGGCACTCCATGTCTTAAGCGCATCAAGCTCGTCATTAACAAGTACCGCATCCGACAGCGGCCATCCCCATTGCTGGAAGTAGTCGCGCATATCTAACTGTAAAATTAAAGACAGGCGTAATACCCAGCCATCTATTTCTTGTTGGTCGTTTTTAGGACGTTTCCTCGCAGCAACTTTCTCGTAGTCCGAGAAAAATGTTTGGAAGGGTTGCCAGCCAAATTCGCGTTGAATCATGGCAAAGCTTACTAGCGCAATGCCCGGGCTCTTTTTCCATTTGCTCCAGTCGGCGCCATCCTTTAGATATTTTGCCGCCCCCTTCTTTTGTCCTTGCAGCCATTTGTTTTCCCAAGGCTCAATGCCTGCCATTACTTCACCGCCGTGTAATGAGAACAAATTGTTGGTGACTTCTCCGGTTCCGCCGAATGTCCACCAGCCGCGCTGACGATTGTGCCCTAGCTCGTGAAAGTACCCCCAGTTACCCTGCTTGCGCAACAACTGCAAATCTAGGATTGGAGCAAGCCGACCATTACTTGGAGTGACCACATCCATCCATGTCATCACTGGATATCCAGAGTGCATGTAGCCCGCAGAAATTTGTTGATCGCCAACGAAGCGTTCCGGGCGACGCAGCATCGGGATGCCGGCCAAATCACAATGGCTTGCAAGTAGCGCGTCCCAATAATCCGTCACGGAACGCGGATCCTTTATTTTTTTCAACGAGGCCGTAGGTATAGAAATAATTACATTACGCCCTACGAGCTCAGCCCATGGTGCAGCGCTCTTATTAGATTTTCGCCAGGCGGAATCTGATTTTTCATCACTCGCCACAAAATAAGGTTGCGCTACTACTCCGCTTAACTGCAGCGCTATTTTTTTTGCTTCGCCAGTGGGAATTAAATATATAGAACCACCCCACGGCGTTGCAACTTTCATCTCTCCGTTCTCATCAAACGCAATTCCTTTTTCGATTGTTATTTCTGGCCACCGCTTCCAACTATCTAAATGCCACAGAGTATCTTTGTGACAGCCAACCCTAACTCGCCAATGGGCGGCGTCGCCTTCGACCAGAGTCAGTGTCAGTACTTCGCCGGCATTTATGTAGTAGCCGGTAGAATTCCAGCCAGGAAGTGTTCCGTCATTTTTGACAGTCGCATTCACGCGTGGCGCAGTGGCAGCAACCACTCCTGGGAACTCGTCGACACCCAACGCCGCCGTTACTTCCTCAGCGGGCAACTCCTTCCAGAAAGCCGAGTAAAGGCTCACCCATAATCGTGCGCTCACGTCCGCACTCTTAATTGGCTTACGCTTCAACGGCGCGCGGCCTTTTTGTGATTTAAAGTACTCCGCCAATAGCGGGCGCAATATCTCATCGTCACGCGGCACCGCAGCCACTGCCGAGTTCAGAGCGAACATCCCCGCGGCTGACAACTCTTTGCCGCGGGCATTCATCAAGCGGCGCGCCGCCTCGCCCGCATTGGCCGCATGAGGTAAAGATTTTGCCATCGCGTAATTACCACCCGTGTTGGTTGCGGCATAACCTGACGCAAAGCAAAGCCCCATCGGCGCCATCACCCAATTGGACGGCAACTCTTCACGCATGTCTTTAGATGTAACTTGCTCCCATCCCCATGGGCACTCGGCCAATAATAATGCACCGCCGTCGTAAACCCACTGCCGCAATTCATCCGCCTGTTGTTTGCTACGGATACCTAACGTATTAAATTCTTTAACCTCAAGCGAATCGTTATCCCCTAACCACTCCCTAGCGTTCATCATGAACTCTCCAGTTGCAGTCGAGCGGTCGGCAAACGAAAAGTAACCACTATGCGCTATGCCAAAAACTCGGCCTTTGCCATAGCGTGCAGCTGCGGCAACGGGCACTTCTTTGCCTAGCTTGCCGGCTGAAAACACAACGAATGCGTTCTCTCCGTAAACCGCCATCAAACCGGGAGTGCCTGGCGCCGCAACTTGCGTAACACCTCCAATAATTTCAGTGCGATCGGCATCGTGTGACTGAGCACACAATGCCAAGGATACTAGAAGTGAGATTAACATTGGCGCATTGTACAATTCGCCGCTTTGAACTTAATTTACAATAACTGTTAGAAGTTAAAACCTATAGCTAAGCTAACACCGACACCGCTGACATCGTCCTCAGTAGCAGGCGCTGGCGTATCCGTGTCCATTGTAATCAGGGTCATGTAATAGCCAGCATCAACATCAACGAAGATGTTCTCCGCTAACATCCAGCGATAACCGGCTGACAATCGCAATAAAGCATATGCGCTTGTTTCATTTCCTGTGCCATCATCGAGTCCAAGACCCAAAATAGGTGACGCCTCTATGAATGCTGAATTGTTACTGTCCTGCAAGTATCTACGGAAAAAGCCAGCTATCTCGGTACCGTCAAGGTCATCACCAATGACGCTCGGGTCTTCGTAGGTAGCTTGGCGCAGCTCCACGCCCATGCCAATCGCACCATCACGATTTTCTAGGCGAATCCCTGCCCCTGAACGCTCAACATCGGCGTCAACAGCACTGACAGTTTCTGTGGATGTGCCAGACATTGGCACCAAGCCAACAACTGAAACACTGCGTTGAGACGAAGCCGTTGACTGGCAGCTAACAGCTACCAACAGTACCGCCAAAAGAATTAATTGATTGATTTTCATGATTAGTTAGTGCGCTTGGTAACGACAACAGGCTCTCGATAAATTTCGGTGCCGTCTTGAATGGAAACAACGATAAGCTCCATGACCATTTGATTTGACTTGTCTCCGTCATAATCGCGGCGCTCGTTGTAAATACGGCCCGTCAACACCACGTCAGGTGTCACTAAACCACGGGTTACACGTTCTTCTTTGGTAGCAGCATACGGGTCACTAGCTTCAATTTGACGCGTTTCGCGTACAGATTCAAGAGACATATTCTTCTCGTCAAAAGAATAGGCACGAGTCGCAACGACCTTCTTGGTCTTTTGCATTTCGCTCATCACGAATGACGACAAGTTGCGCGTATCGATACGCGTAGTAGCATTGTTCTCGATAACATCAAACGCTAAAATAACGCGTCCGCGTGAGTCGCGTGTTAAGTGTTGGTCGTCGAAGATGCCTTGAGCAATCATTTTATTGACGTGCTCGCCAGCGGCTTGTTGGAAATCGGCAATGTCGATTTGCTCGAGAGTTGTTACTCCTTGCTGGTCATGACGAACTTCTGGGGCGCCACAAGCAACCAAGGTGCCGGCAGCGGAAAGAATTAAAATTGAGTGTAATTGCATTATTGTGATCTTAGACGTAAGACAACGCCTGAGACGTTGGCGGTTGGTGAGGAATTGTTGATGGTTAAGTAACCCTGAGAATCGATTGCGTATTTACGCGCTTGTTGTGCAGTGCCGTCGAGACCGACTGACATGCCAGCAGCATCGCGCCACTCCCATGTGGCGACCACGCGCTTTTCTCCGAGGGAATCGGCATTGTAAAGTTGGTATTCAACAACATGCATGTCGCCCTGGAGACGCGAAACCACGTCCATTAATTGCACACTGCCTTTTACCGATGAATCCATTAGCGCCAACTCGTAATTGAGTCCTGCTGACGTTTCGCCAGCCATAGGCACGTCGGAAATGGATGACGAACAAGAGGCGAACCCTAAAAGTAATGTAGTAATTAAGTATTTCATTTAATTTATTGTAGGGTCGCCGAAGCCGTAAGCGCGCGCATTAATGTGTGAAGAATTTACCGAGCGTACAATCACGACAACTGCAGCAGCGTCTGGCATTTCAACGGTAGTTGCAGTATTGCCGCCAACCAATTTCAGCTTAAGTGTGTTGCTTTCACCGCGCTTAAATCGTGCAATTTGGTAATTACAAGCCACAGATTTCCATGCGCGATCATCAGCCTGAGCTATTGCGCCTTTAACTACAGAGCTGCCAATACCAAGCAACAACCCAAGAATAGCCGTGTCTTCGTCATCGGAACTCATCATCTCTGTAGCAACGATTTGACCCACGCCAAAGGCAATACCCTTGATAGCTGCTGACACCATTTCACGTATCAAGATACCTGGATACCTTGCGTTAAATTCATGCAAAGCAATACTGTTCATATCGGCGACCATCATAGTCGTAGAGCGATTCGCTGGGCCAGCAATTACCTCTAAGGCATTCGCCGCCTTGCGACCGGGGACGAAGCGCGGAAGAGCTAAATATTCTTCGTTGAAAATTCTCAAGCCGTCACTGCCTGAGTAATAACCGAACGAGCCTGTCGGAATGGTAATCCTATTTTCAGCCAGCGACGGGCCGCGTCCATTTTCAAAAATGACATATACAGAGCCGTCAACATTTTCGCCGTTCATGATTGCTTCTAGTTCTTGCTTCACATAAATGTTCGACGGCAAGCGGTCTTTAAGCCACTGAAAATCGTATGTTGGGTCTTCGCCATTATTTGGTGCTATACGGCGCAACATGCCTATCACAAACGTCGCAAATGGGTTTTGGAAGTCATCGACGCCTGTATCTTTAAACAGCCCACGGTTTTGTTTAACAAACTTTTCGTTGCTATACATTTTATCCAGATCGACGTCATAGCCTTTATCTTCTGCTTCTGCCTTTATTGCCTCATACTCTTCGCGAAACAGTTCTTCTGCGCGCTGTTGGGCTTGATCTATTCTGCGAGCCTCGACTAAAGCGTTATCAATTTGATTTAGCTCTAGCATCGCGAGGGCTTTATAGGTATTCAGTAAAACCCGATCATAAATTGTGCCGGTATACGCCAAAGATTTTTGATTCACAAGCACTGATGCCACGCTTTCTGTCATCGCCCCGACGTTAAGCGCCGAGCGCTCGTCGTAGCCGATTTTCAGCGTGGCTTCTGCCTGTTCAAGGACGTCAAAAGCTTGCTGGTAATAACCGGCGTCGCGC
>JAPKEZ010000118.1 GCA_028821845.1 Planctomycetota bacterium
CATAAAAAAGGGTCGCGGTCAATAAACCATATGTGAGCAAGACTACAATAGCAATAATGAATAAAACTATCTACTTATTGATGCTCGCAGGCATGTTCACGGGATCTTGTTCGTCTTCATACTCTCCATCAATTGATGTCGGGGATAACCGAATGGCTATTTCTACAAATATGGCAGGCAATGAAGATAAAGTGTCCGATGACACTGGTACTACAAGTTTTACTCCAAACCGGGACTATGATATTGATATTACTTTTGGCAGAGTTGTCGCAA
The DNA here is from genome assembly GCA_028821845.1 of Planctomycetota bacterium. Classification (GTDB taxonomy): domain Bacteria; phylum Planctomycetota; class UBA1135; order UBA1135; family UBA1135; genus JAPKEZ01. The sequence continues at coordinate 274 of JAPKEZ010000118.1, forward strand.
AGAATCTTGAGGCAGGCGTGATCTTGAGCAGCAATACCTACACCGAAGATTCTGGGACTAGCTTCACAAGCACTTACAGGAGTAACTCTGCAAGCATTGGCCCATACGGTAGATATTACCTATTTGTCCAGGAAGTAGGGGCTGGTGGAATGGTGCCATGGGTGCAGGGCGCTATCCTTGTGGGGAACCATAAAGAGGGCATGTCTGGCAATGACCCTGCTGTTCCTGCATCTAGAGGGGATGCAGGCATATTCACCACAGCAATCTCTATCGGGGCAACCCACTTTTTATCAGAAAACGTATCTATTGAATATGAACTAACAAGACGGTTCACCGATATTACAGATTGGATGGGCACGGACACAGACCTATCCCCCTACCCATCCGGATACGCTGAAGAAGAAGAGAGCACTTACCTTACTGTGGGATTGTCCATAATCTTTTAGAGCCGGCGACTACATTTAATGCGTGATGTATCGCCCTGACATAAACCGCCTCGCCAGCCGGCATTTTCACCATCAATTCACCGTCAGCTTCAAGCGCTAACGCGGATGACATCTCTAAGCGCAACTCGCGGGCGCTACCGTAGTAAACATGACGATGCTTAATACGTGTGCATTTATAAGTTTGCTGTAACTTAATTGCCGCCATCAACCGCGAGATATTGCCGATAATTACATATTGCAGCAAGCCGTCATCAAGCACCGCATCGGGAGCGATGCCCATGCCGTCGCCGAAATATTTGCCGTTGGCCATCACCAAACATTTGAGTGGCCCAGAATAAACTTCTTCGCCGTCTGCAAACAATCTGACATCGACATTTTTATAACCGACCAATGCTTTTAGAGTGCTAAATAAATAATTACGCGAATGGTTGGCCATTTGCCGCGTAACCTCGGCGCCCATGCCAGCATCTGCAACATTAGCGAACCACATTTTATTGCCGGCTGATTCAATTTCACCAACATCAATTGCTTTGGTATTCCCGCGCGCTAAAACAGCAAGCGCATCTTCTGTTTCAAAGTTGCGGGCGAAATCGCAGCCGCTACCCAAAGGCAACACTCCCAGCGCGGCGTGGCGATTACTTGTCATTAAATAATTTACTACATAATTCACGGTGCCATCGCCACCAACAGCGACCACCACATCGGCATCCGTTGCGATAGGCGCTAAATCATAGGACACGGTGTAGTCATCAAACAACTCAGCAACGCGCGCTTCGAGCGCCGGCCACTTCTTGATGACACGGCCTTTACCGGCATTACGGTTTACGACGAAGACGTATTTCATCTTCTCCATGAACGAAACGGGAAACACACTACCTTTACCAATAGTTGCCTCGACATATTCCACCAAAAAATCTTGTTGGCCATCATGGCAATTATAATTGAACATACTGTGAATATTAGAAAAACCGCGCGCTTTGTTATATTCTGCCATGGCACTATTCCAGCAAGCTCCCCGCACGGTCGAAGAGGCCGAGCAATACAAGCCTCTAGACATCGCCCCTGATCAAGTCCTCAAAATGGACGAGGCTGAATGGTACGAAAAAATATACCGTGGCGATGATGTCCCGCAGCTGACTTTACGCGCCACCTTAATGGGTTCGTTCCTGGGATTCTTGCTTGCCTTCACCAACCTATACATCGGACTGAAAACTGGATGGGGTCTAGGAGTAGCGATTACCGCATGCATACTTTCCTATAGCATCTGGAATTTCTTCTTAAAAACGGGCGTCGCAAAATCGCCAATGACTATCCTCGAAAACAACTGCATGCAATCAACCGCATCAGCTGCCGGATACTCAACAGGTGGAACAATGGTCTCGGCCATTGCCGCGCTACTCATCTTGTCGGCCACTCCTGAGAATCCTCAGGGCGAACACATGGACATCATCATCCTCATCTGCTGGACGATGTTCCTGGCTGCATTCGGTACGGTGCTGGCTATTCCAATGAAGCGCAACTTGATTAACCAAGAAAAACTCAAGTTCCCATCAGGCACTGCTGCCGCTACTACCCTCCAATCACTTTACTCAGAGGGCGTTGAGGCCCTGAAGAAAGCCAAAGCGCTAACCATCGCCGCTGCAAGCGGTGCAATTTTCCCACTGCTCATCGAATTAAAAGTAAAAGCTGGCGAAGCACTAATGGCCGCCGAGTGGCATATCTTCGACAAACTACCTGCTCCGGGTGGCACGCACCTGATAGACGGCAAAGAAGTCCCTTATAAGTCATCTGACTGGACTATGGTCTGGGATGTAAATCCGGTAATGATTGCTGCTGGCGCACTGGTCGGTCTGCGCATCGCCATCTACATGATGATCGGCGGACTCGCTCTAGTTTACGGGCTAGGCGATATGGGCATGAACGCCGAATGGGTAAACGCCGATGGTGAAGTAGTCCAAGCTGTTTCTAAGCCTTGGAAGGCCTGGAAAGAAATAGGTCTCTGGACAGGCGTGCCAATCATGCTTAGTTACGGTCTTTTGCAGTTTGCTACTCAGTGGCGCACTATCGTCCGCGCTTTCTCTGGCTTGGGTAAGAAAACTGAGGTCGCTGACCATCAAGCTAAGTTAGTGGCGGCAACCGAAGTGCCTACCTCTTGGTTCGCGACCGGCTTCTGCATTTCAGGCGCGGCAATTATTATCACCGCTAACGCCTTCTTCGACATTCCGATGCACTTCGGATTACTCGCTGTGGTGCTTACCTTTTTCTTGGCACTAGTGGCCGCGCGCGCAACTGGTGAGTCAGACATAACTCCTGTTGGGGCGATGGGCAAAATTATGCAGCTTACATTTGGCACTTTCATCCCGTCTGGTACTGCCAACTTAATGTCGGCTTCGATCACCGCCAACGGCGCTGGGTGCGCTGCCGACCTTCTAACCGACCTAAAATCTGGCTATCTGCTCGGAGCCAATCCACGTCGCCAATTTGTGGCACAGATGATGGGCATTTTGGCTGGTACTGCTGCGACCGTAACTGGTTTCCGTCTACTAGTGCCAAATGCAACTGTCCTAACCGGCGTCGACCTCCCGGATGGCAGCCACATTGCGCCTGACTTCCCCGCTCCGGCTGCACAAGCCTGGAAGGCTGTAGCAGACGTTATGACCGGTGGTGGTATCGATGCGATGCACCCGATGCACCTTACTGCGATTTACTGGGGCTTGGCTTTGGGGGCATTGTTCTTGATCCTGGAAATGACACTGCCGAAAATGAAAGCCTACTTGCCTTCCGCTACCGGTATTGGCTTAGGGCTGATTTTGCCGTTCCAATACCCGCTATCGATGTGCGTAGGCGCGATAATTGCTTGGTACTGGACAAAGAGCAACAAAGATCACGCCGAATCATACTTGGTGCCAGTTGCCGCTGGTTTGATCGCTGGTATTTCAATTATGGGCGTATTGGTGGCAATTCTTAACACCATATTGGCTAGCTGATTCGCACAGTAAGCGACCCACTCAAATACGGAGGGAAATGTTATCATTTCCCTCCGTATGAGCTTAGGTACCCACTTAAAATCTTCCATCGGCGAAAAGACCTTAATGGCAGTCACCGGAGTGTTCCTCCTGCTGTTTGTCATTGGCCACATGCTTGGCAACTTACAGGCTTTCGTCGGGCCAGAATACCTCAATGCCTACGCCGCTAAGCTGCAAAGCTTGGGGCCATTGCTTTGGGCGATACGCCTATTCTTGCTAGGTACTATGCTCGCTCATATTTGGGCGGCAGCGCGCGTTGTGCGGCGTAGTGTGACGGCGCGTCCGGTTAAGTATGCAATGCAAAAAGATATAGCGACTAATTTCGCCGCTAAAACAATGCTGATCTCTGGCTGTTTGATTCTGGTGTTCGTGGTTTATCACGTCCTGCACTTCACTTCGGGTAACATAGATCCTATTGGCGCTTTCGCCGACACGCACATCGCCGGTGAAAAGATTGATATTTATGGCATGGTTATAACTAGCTTCCAGCACTGGCCGACGACTATCATTTACAGCCTAGCAATGATCTTACTCTGCATGCATATCAGCCACGGCGCGTCATCACTTGTTCAAACATTAGGCCTGCGTGGTTGCCCTGAGAAATGCAGAGATAGGATTGGCCCAGTGTTGGCGGTCTTCTTGCTAGTTGGCAACTTATCCGTTCCGCTTTCAATTTACTTCGGTTTTATTTCATAGGCAATAAAAATGGCTTTCAATCTAGATTCAAAAATACCCGAAGGACCACTTGCTGATAAGTGGACAAAGCACCGCTTTGACATGAAGCTAGTCAACCCAGCGAACAAACGTAAATTTAACGTTATCGTGGTTGGCTCTGGTTTAGCTGGCGCATCTGCCGCGGCCTCCCTTTCAGAACTTGGTTACAGCGTTGATTGCTTCTGCTTCCAAGACTCACCACGCCGCGCGCACTCGATTGCAGCCCAAGGCGGTATCAACGCTGCAAAGAATTACCCTAACGATGGCGACTCGGTACGCCGTTTATTCTATGACACCATCAAGGGTGGCGATTACCGCGCACGCGAAGCTAATGTTTACCGGCTAGCCGAAGTCTCTAATGGCATCATCGACCAGTGTGTTGCACAAGGCGTGCCATTCGCTCGCGACTACGGCGGATTACTTGACAACCGTTCATTCGGTGGCGCTCAGGTGAGCCGTACTTTTTACGCACGTGGTCAAACCGGTCAGCAACTGTTGATTGGCGCTTACCAAGCGTTGAGTAAAGAGATCGGCAAGGGTGGCGTGACCATGCACACTCGCACCGAAATGCTTGATGTGGTTACTGTCGACGGCGAGGCTAAAGGTATCATCACTCGCGATTTAGTTAGCGGCGA
>JAPKEZ010000020.1 GCA_028821845.1 Planctomycetota bacterium
AATCGATTCTTCACCATCCACGTTGAGGATGACATCTTTACCCGTTTGAGAATCGTGTAAAGAGATTTCGGCACCCTTTAAAGGTGATGGTAAGTAATCGATTACCGCATCGAGAACTTGCTGCCCTCCGACTCGCTGCAATGCTGACGTCGCCATCGCAGGATACCACTTATGCGTACCAGCTGCCTGCGCGATACCACTGCGCAACATTTCTGCAGTTAAAGTTGAGTGCTCTAAATAATAGTTTTCGAACTCTTCGCTCAAGTCAGCGACCTTAGAACAAAGCTGCTGGTGTGCCTCTGCCGCGCGTGCGAAAAGGTTCTCTGGTATGTCAAGAGTTTGATACTCAGCACAGTCGTCAAATGGATTCCACTGTATTAACTGCATATTAATCAGATCTATTACTCCTGTGAAGTGGTCATCTTTAAAATAAGCTAATTGCAATGGCACAATTTCGATTTGCAACTGCGCGGCAGCGACTGCACATGATGAGCGAAACTCTGCGCAATGGCGATCCATCTTATTAAAGACAAACAGCAATGGTAGCTGATGATCTTTAGCCTGGCTCACTACCGAATAGGTTTGAGCCTGTACCCCCTCCAGAGCATCTACCACTACTAGCGCACCATCTAGTACTTGCAGGCTACGGCGAACCTCGGCGGCAAAGTCGACGTGACCAGGAGTATCAACGAATTGCAGGCGGTGATCACGCCATGGACAATGCGCAACGGCAGCAGAAATTGTGATGCCACGCTCACGCTCTTCGCTATGCCAATCCATCACCGCAGTGCCGACATCAACAGCACCCATTCGTGACTCAGCACCAGTCAAGTACAAAATGCATTCAGACAAGGTTGTCTTACCGGCATCAATGTGCGCTAAGATTCCGAAATTACGCAATTGCTCAATCTTCATCGCTTAATTGTGGGTTTAACTCTAACCACTTATCACCAAAATAGTAGCCCTCGAGTAAAGAATCGTCACGTCGGCCGAGGCCAACACTAGCTGCGTGCAATGCTTCGACACTGGCCAAACCAGTTTCAGGGTCTTCAAAAATTTTAGACTTGCGCGGGTATGCCGTAACCAAATCTTTAGGTAGACAACGCAACTCAAAGTCTCCGCTCACCGTCGCCAGCATTCGCGGCAAATCGCGCCAAGAAGAGTCCACTAATAATAACGGGCGGCGATCGTCGGCGCCACTTAGCGGAACACCCTCTGGATGCAACAAAGTTACCGCTCCGACCTCAACCTTGTCACCAATGTTACAGTGATGCCACTCGATATCTAAATCATCGCGCTGCCGAAGTGGCGTGAGACTGCACTTCTTGGGCGACTCTTTCTTGAGGCGAATGATGATGGTCTTAAACATAAGAAAACTCGGGCTGCCCTAGTAAAAGAGCAGCCCGAGTTTAACAGTTTATGCTTAGTGCTTAAAATGCAAAGTGACTAAATGCCTTATTAGCCTCTGCCATCTTATGGACGTTTTCTTTCCATTGGACTGAAGCACCAGTGTTATTCACGGCGTCAACGAATTCCGTTGACAAGCGCTTAGCCATAGGCATGCCCTTCTTCTTGCGCGCGTTGCCTACTATCCAGCGGATTGCAAGGGCCTGTGCACGCTTAGGACTCACTTCGCGTGGTACCTGGTAGTTAGAACCACCAACACGCTTTGAGCGAACCTCGACTGCTGGGCGTACATTTTCAATTGCCTTCTCAAAGACCTCTTCGACTGTCACGTCATCGAGCTTGGCTGCTGCCATTTCACAGGCCTCATAGAAAATTGCTGTTGCAATAGATTTCTTGCCATCGCTCATCACCGCATTGATGATTTTAGTTGCAAGCATTGAACCAAAACGCGCATCTGGCTTTTGGAATTTCTGAGTTGATCTGAAGTTACGTGGCATGACTATTACTTACCTTTACGCGCGCCGTACTTAGAGCGACCTTGTTTACGATCGTCAACGCCAGCACAGTCGAGTGTGCCACGGACAACGTGATAGCGAACACCTGGGAGGTCACGCACGCGACCACCGCGCACAAGCACGATAGAGTGTTCTTGAAGATTGTGACCTTCACCGCCGATATAGGCAGTTACTTCTTTGCCATTTGAAAGACGCACACGAGCAACCTTACGAAGCGCAGAATTCGGCTTCTTAGGCGTCATGGTCTTCACTTGAGTGCAAACGCCACGCTTATGTGGACATTTGTCGAGCACGCGGCTCTTTGATACAGAGCGCTGAGGCTTACGGCCTTTGCGGACTAATTGGTTAATGGTAGGCATTGTGTTTATTCCTAGATGTCTAGGCGATTGGGCCAAAAATTTTAGCGTAATTAGCCCCTAAGTCAATCTTTATTGTGTATTTATTGATTAGCCGCTCTCTTCGACGGATTCTGACAACTCTGCTCCCTCTGCTGCCATTGCGGCGTCAAAAGAGGTTGATGTGTCTAGTTCGTCATCAAATTGACTGAAATCGTGCGTGCGCTCGACATGAGTGTGTAGAAGGTCACGGAAACCGGTACCTGCCGGGATCAAGTTACCCAGAATCACGTTTTCTTTAAGGCCGAGCAAGGTGTCTGACTTACCGCGCAAGGCAGCTTCAGTTAACACTTTAGTCGTTTCCTGGAAAGACGCAGCTGAGATGAATGATTCTGATTGCACAGAAGCTTTAGTTATACCCATGATTTCAGGACGGCACCCCGGCAACGCCTTTTCAGGATCGACAGCGATTCCGTTGCGGATAGCATTAAACTTCTTGCGATCTATTAGCGAATTAGGAAGTAATTCTGAATCACCTGATTCAGTAACAACCACCTTGCGCATCATTTGCGCCACGATTATTTCGACGTGCTTGTCATCGATACCTACGCCCTGCGCACGGTAAACAGATTGAATCTGCTCGACCATGTATGCTTGAACGTGTTCTTCGCCTTGAATCTTAAGGATGTCGTTTGGTGGCTTCTGACCGGCGACTAGAGAATCTCCTGCTTTCACAACGTCGCCGTCGTGTACACGCAAGTGCTTAGACTGCGGAACCATGTGTTCGACTTCAAGACCTGTCTCTTCGTCTGTCACTATAATCGCGCGCTTTGCCCGACGCTTATCGCCAAGCTTAACAGTACCTGCAATCTCTGACATAATTGCCGGATTCTTAGGCACACGAGCTTCGAACAGTTCGGTCACACGCGGCAAGCCACCAGTGATATCTTGAGTACCACCACCTGTACGGGGAGACTTGGCCATCATCTGACCGGCCTTAACAGTAGCGCCATTTTTGATTTCGATGTAAGCCTGATCAGGAAGTGATGTAATGTGCAGCACAGAACCATTCTTCTTATCAAGCAACATCAATTGCGGATGCAAATCGCCACGAGATTCAATGATTTTGGTGCGCTTCACGCCGGTCTTAGGATCAACCTCGATGAGCATAGTTTTGCCCTCTTCGATATCGACATATTCAACAACACCAGCTTCCATTGCTAGCAACGGAACGAAGAGAGGGTCCCATAATATGAGACGTGCACCCTTCTTGACTTTGCCACCATCTTCGATGATCAATTGCGCGCCAATACTGACTTCGTATTCGTCTAGCGTACGGCCCTTGGCGTCACAGACATGAACTGAACCCGTGTTAGACAGAGCAACCGTCTTACCCTCTGGATTAACAGTTGTGCGCAAGCCTACGTACTTAACAGTGCCACCACGACGAGTCTTGGTGTCTGAAACTTGAATCGCACGACTAGCAGTACCACCAATGTGGAAAGTACGCATCGTCAGCTGAGTACCAGGTTCGCCAATCGATTGTGCAGCAATAATACCTGCGGCAGTACCTAGCTCGACCTGTTTGCCTCGCGACAAATCTTCACCGTAACAAACAGCACAAATACCGACTGTAGCTTCACAAGTCAAAACAGAGCGCACGCGGATTTTCGAATAGCCCATGTCTTCGATATTTTTAGCAGCGTCGGCAGAGATGATTTCGCTTTCACCAACGACCAATTCATCAGTAACACGGTCACGAATAGTATCGCGCGCAGTGCGGCCCTTAATAATTTGGCGCAATGGGATTGATATTTTTTCTCCGCTGTAAACCGGCACTTTCGAAATACCGCCCAATGTGCCGCAGTCTACCTCGGTAACAATTACGTTTTGTGCAACGTCGGCCAACTTACGAGTAAGATAACCAGAGTCAGCAGTTTTCAACGCCGTATCGGCGAGACCTTTACGAGCACCGTGAGTTGACGAGAAGTACTCGAGCACAGCCAGACCCTCGCGGAAGTTCGCACGAATCGGAGTCTCGATAATCTCACCTGACGGCTTAGCCATCAAACCACGCATACCTGATAGCTGACGAATCTGGTCAACACTACCACGCGCACCAGAGTTCGCCATAACGAATACTGGGTTGATATAAGGCTTACCATCGCGAGTGTCTGCCTCTAGCTCTTTGAGCAAGCAGTTTGACACTTCATCACGAGCGGTTGTCCAGAGGTCAATAACCTTTGAGTTACGTTCGTTATCGGTAAGAAGACCATCAAGGAAATCTTGACGAGTCTGATCAACTTCTTTCTGAGTGGCAGAAATGATGTCCCACTTTTCAGCAGGGATACGCATGTCATCTTTAACAATCGACAAGCCAGAACGCGTAGCGCCCTTATAGCCTAAAGCCTTTAATTCATCAAGCAACTCGAGAGTCGCAGGACGTCCGCAATAGTCATGGCAATCGTGAATCAAATCACGAATCGCATGCTTGTTGAGGATGAAGTTGTAAAACGGCATGCCTTCTTTCATGCTGTCGTTCACGATTATACGACCCGGCGTCGTTTCAATCATGGTGTCTTTCTTTAGCGCACGCGACTTTTCGCCGTGAGCTGATTGCACAACCATGCCCTCTGGGAACACCACGTTAACACTCGAGTGTGTTTCTAGGTGACCTGCTGCATACGCTTGAAGAACTTCGATGTGTGAGCTGTAGCAACCTGTAACGCCGACAGCATCTTCTGTCCATTCGTTAAGAGCTTCAACACGCATCGTTGTCATGTAATACAGACCAAGGATAATATCTTGGTGAGGAGAAATGATTGGCTCGCCATTTGACGGTGAAAACACGTTGTTAGTTGACAGCATCAAAGTAGATGCCTCAACCTGTGCCTCATACGACAACGGCAAGTGAACGGCCATTTGGTCACCATCAAAGTCGGCGTTATAACCAGGGCACATCAATGGGTGCAGCTGAATCGCATTACCCTCGATGAGAACCGGCTCGAATGCCTGCATACCCATACGGTGCAGAGTAGGCGCACGGTTTAGAAGAACAGGATGCCCGGCAATTACTTTCTCGAGGATGTCCCATACTACTTCTTCACGGCGCTCAAGCATCTTCTTGGCGGCCTTGATAGTTTCAGCAAGACGCTGCTCTTTTAGGCGGCGAATAATAAACGGCTGGAACAATTCAAGAGCTATTACTTTCGGCAAACCACATTGGTGTAGCTTCAGTTCTGGACCAACAACAATTACTGAACGCGCTGAGTAGTCAACACGCTTGCCCAACAAGTTCAAGCGGAAGCGACCTTGCTTACCCTTGATCATGTCAGTCAGTGACTTAAGTGGTTGGTTAGATGTACTTAGCACCTGACGCTTGCAACGACCGTTGTCGAACAATGCATCTACAGACTGCTGCAACATGCGCTTTTCGTTACGGATGATAACTTCTGGCGCGTTAAGGTCGATTAGACGCAATAAACGATTGTTACGGTTAATCAAACGACGATAAAGGTCGTTCAAGTCAGATGATGCAAAGTTACCTGAATCGAGACGCACAAGCGGACGCAATTCTGGCGGAATGACTGGAATTACATCCATGATCATCCATGATGGATCATTTGGCGAATCGCGCAGCATCTCGACTGTACGCAAACGCTTAATGATGTCGGCAAGACGTTGCTTCGAAGTGCAGTTTTTCATGCCTTCGCGCAATTCTACGGCCTTACTCTCTAGGTTTAAACCCTCTAGCAAATCGCGGACGGCTTCTGCGCCCATCTTTGCCACAAGTGATGTTCCGTGCTGTACACGGGCACGACGGTATTCGTCTTCAGTTATTAACTGACACTGCTTGTAGTCAGATTCTCCGGGATCGGTAACCACATAGTCTTGAAAGTAAACCACGCGCTCAAGCTCAGTCTTCTTCATGCCCAACAAATTGCCGATGCGCGAAGGAGTAACAGAGAAGAACCAAATATGAACCACAGGTGCAGCCAAAGTGATATGGCCCATACGCTTGCGGCGCTCACGCGATGTTGTAACTAAAACACCACACTTGTCACAAGTAATACCAAAGTGCTTCTGACCTTTATACTTACCGCAAGCACATTCGTAATCGCGCTCAGGGCCAAAGATTCGCTCACAGAACAAACCATCTTTTTCGGGACGGAATGTACGGTAGTTAATTGTTTCTGGTTTTTTAACTTCACCGAATGATGCCTTACGGAATTCTTCGGGTGAGGCCAGACAGATTGACACGGACAGTTGGTCAGAGTTGTAATCACGCGCAGATTTCTCTGCCTTTACTGCCTCTTCGACTGGTGTTGAATTTGTTGTTGTTTCACTCATTGTGTAATCCTTTATTAGTTAACCTCAGGTGCGTCAAGTTGAATGTTTAGACCGAGACCACGGATCTCGTTCATTAACACCTCGAATGACACTGGTGTGCCTGGCTCGAGAATGTTTTTACCTTTAACCATTGATTCGTAAATCTTGGTGCGCCCGTCAACATCGTCAGACTTAACGGTTAGCAATTCTTGCAGCAAGTAGGCTGCACCATAAGCTTCTAGAGCCCAAACTTCCATCTCGCCGAGACGCTGACCACCGAAGCGCGCCTTACCACCAAGAGGCTGTTGTGTAATCAAACTGTAAGGGCCAGTCGAACGCGCGTGAACCTTAGCATCAACCAGGTGGTGAAGCTTCAGCGTGTACATGTAACCGACACAAACATTTTGCTCGAAAGGAACACCGGTACGGCCGTCGAGAAGAGTACTTGCACCATCAGTGCGCATATCAACTGCTGCGAGGGCCTCTTCGATTTGCTCTTCAGTCGCACCATCGAAAGGCGCGGTGTAAGCACGGAAACCGCCCCTCATAGCCGCAATACCTAAGTGCGTTTCTAGAATCTGCCCAACGTTCATACGCGAAGGCACACCTAGTGGGTTGAGAATGATATCGACAGGGGTTCCGTCTTCGAGATACGGCATATCTTCTTCATGAAGAATAGTCGAGATAACACCCTTGTTGCCGTGACGACCAGCCATCTTGTCGCCAATTGACAAGTTACGCTTTGTCGCTGTGTAAATCTTGACCATTTCAAGAACGCCGTTCGGCAAATCGTCGCCGCGTGATAGACGGCTAGACATTTTGATTTTCCAGGCTTCTTTATCTTCGATGCGGTTCATATGAGAACGCACCAGCTCTTCGGCCTTAGAGCGCCGCGACGGATGATCGAGGGACTCTGGGAACGCTTTTAAGTATTCGCGAATGCGCTGTAAATCACCGAACAGGCTTGCTTCGGTAACAGCCATTAACCTCTTCGTCGCTGGGTCTTTAATCTTTGAACCGACATATTCATTGAGGTCGTCGATACAGCGCTGTAATACGCGACGCAACACGGCATCGTACTCATTCTCGAATGAACGAATCTTTTCGTGGGCTTCACGACGCTCGGTAGCAGTCATGTTTACTTTACGACTAAACTTCTCGGCGCCGATTACGACACCACGCACACCAGCAGGAAGCTTTGATGAAACGTTTTTAACGTCTTCGCCGGCGCGACCAAAGATAGCATGCAGTAAACGCTCTTCTGGCGTGAGTTCAGTCTTTGACTTAGGCGCAACCTTGCCAACAAGAATATCGTTTGGACCAACACGCGTGCCAATTCGCACCATGCCGTCTTCATCGAGATTCTTCAATGCACGCTCACCGGCATTAGGAATATCACGAGTGAATTCTTCTTTACCAAGTGTCGTTTCGCGGATTTCAGCAGTGTAGCTATTGATGTGCACCGAAGTGAACGCATCGTCTTTAACCAAACGCTGAGATACGATAATCGCATCTTCATAGTTGTATCCTTCCCATGACATAAACGCCACGAGTAGGTTTTTACCGATGGCCAACTCACCCCTATCTGTCGAAGGACCGTCAGCAATCACTTGATTCTTCTTTATCTTTTCACCCACGCGTACGAGAGGCCTTTGGTTTAGACAGGTGTGCTCATTAGTGCCCTCGAACTTACGCAAGACGTATGGTTCTGGATCTCCTTCGATACGGATTTGCATAGCATCGACATACTCTACGGTACCAGCCGCTCGTGACTTAACAACCCAACCAGAGTTCTCAGCTACGGCGCGCTCCATGCCTGTACCAATCAGTGGTGGCTCTGTAGCAATAAGTGGCACCGCCTGGCGCATCATGTTGGAACCCATCAATGCGCGGTTGGCGTCGTCGTGCTCAAGGAACGGAATCAATGAAGCTGAGATGCCCAAGATTTGAGCAGGGTCAACGTCAAGATACTGAATATCGTTACGCGGCAACAAAGCGAAATCGCCTTGATGGCGTGACATAACCATTCCGTTATCGTCAGTGATTAGGAAGCCCTTTTTATCAACGTTAGAGTCGGCAGGAGCGAAGATACAGCTGTATTCTTCGTCAGCACGCACATATGCAACTTCGTCGGTAATCTTACCCTTCTTTACAGCACGATAAGGAGTCACCAAGAAGCCATAGTCGTCAACCATTGCAAACAGCGCCAATGATGAAATCAAACCAATGTTAGCACCTTCAGGTGTTTCAATTGGGCATAGGCGGCCATAGTGCGAGATGTGAACATCGCGCTCTTGGAAACCAGCACGCTTACGGTTCAAACCACCAGGTCCCAAAGCAGACAAGCGACGCTCGTGCGCAAGCTGAGAAAGTGGGTTTGTTTGGTCAACCACCTGCGACAGTTCTCCGCGAGAGAAGAACTGATCAATTGAAGTACTGAAAGGCTTGGCGTTAATTAACGCGCGTGGAGTAAGCGATTCTGGATCTTCTTCTTGCGACATACGATCGACTACCGCACGAGAAACTTTTAGTAAGCCCTTACGGAAATCATCGCGAGCCATCTCAGCGATAGTACGCACACGACGGTTACCCAAGTGGTCAATATCATCGATTTCGCCACGGCCTGCGCGCAACTCAAGCAAGTACTTAACGGTATCGAGGAAGTCTTCGATTTGTAGAGTACGCGGCCCGTTGTTAGCTTCCTCCGGACGGTTGAATTTACGACTAATGCGGAAGCGGCCAACCTTACCCAAGCTATAGCGTGCCTCGTTGAAGAAACGATCTTGCAGTAATTCACGAGCTTTCTCTAACTGTACTGGATTGCCCGGACGCAACTTAGCGTAGATAGCTGACAAAGCCTCTTCATGGTTAGTAGAGGCGTCCTCTTTTAAGGAGTTGATAATCAGCGGATCTTCTGGATCTACCAACAACTCGAGTTCGGTCAAGGCAGAGCCAGCAATGTGCTCGGCTATTTCTGCTGTGATAACCTGGCCAGATTTAACCCATTCTTCGCCAGTACGAGTATCGCGAATTTGCTCTAGAGCAAGACGACCTTCGATTGCTGAAGCGAACTTAGCCTTTGAGCCTTTCTTAGGACGAACAACTTTTTCGACATCGTAAAACAATGCCAAAAGTTGGCCATCGCTGCCCCATTCTGGATTTAGTGCACGCAACAAAGTCAAAGCACTAAACTTGCCTTGCTGGTCAATACGCACCTGCAAAGCGCCCTTGCCGGACACCATAAAGTCAACCCAAGAGCCACGCTCTGGAATAATGCGTGCCGTGTGCAACTTCTTGTCGCCTGATGCACGATCTAGAGCAAAGTCGATACCAGGCGAACGATGCAGCTGAGCAACAACAACGCGCTCAGAGCCATTCACGATGAATTCTCCACCACCCATCATTACCGGAACTTCACCCAAGAATATTTCTTCTTCGATGGCCTGCTCACCCTGACGCAAAGCCATCTTGACTCGCAAAGGGTAAGAGTAGCTATAACGCAACTCACGACACTCGCTAGGAGTGTAACGTGGACGACCTAGAGCGTAGCCGCCGTATTCTAGAGCAAGAGTCTTGTCGTGGCTTTCAATCGGAAATATATCCGTGAACAGCGCCTCGAGGCCTTGAACTTTTCTACGGGAAGCTGGGACGTTTAATTGCAAGAAGTCCTCGTAAGAACGAGTTTGCAAATCAGACAGTCCTGGAAGCAGAGAATCATCTCTACTAGCGAAGGAGCGGTAATCGCGAACTTCAAAGTCAGCGATATTTTTATTATTGGTGGTCATCCGGAAGCACCTGGCACAGGTTTTGGGGAGAAAAAGCGTGCTGAATACTACGAACGAAATAACGTTCGCAGTGAACTTTGCTTAAGCAAAGCAATGCCGTAGGGTAACGGCAGAGAATCCGCGATCACTCTCGCCGCTTAAGCAGCGAGAGTGATTTGCAGTATAGCTATTGAAAGCCAAAAAAATATTAAGCAAGTTTGACGGTTGCGCCAGCTTCTTCAAGTGTTGCCTTGAGCTTTTCAGCCTCGGCAGTTGGTACACCTTCTTTAATAGCCTTCGGAGCACTCTCAACGAGTTCTTTAGCTTCTTTAAGACCTAGGCCTGTGATTGCGCGGACAGCTTTGATCACAGGGATCTTACTGCCGCCATCGCTCTCAAGAACTACGTCGAATGAATCTTTAGCATCTTCGCCTGCTTCGTCATCACCACCACCAGAGGCGGCAGCAACAGCAACAGGAGCAGCAGCTGAAACGCCCCAACGCTCTTCAAGAGCCTTGACGAGAGTAGCAGCTTTGCCAATTGGCAATGCGTCTAGAGATGAGAAAATAGCTTCTAGATCTGAGTCTAGTTCTACAGTGTTTGTTTCTTCTGACATGATTTTATGTGTTGTTTAAATCGTTGATTGATTGTTGTGGGCGCAACCGCTATTCAGCAGATTCGCCCTGATCGACACGTGCCTGTATAGCGCGCGCCAAAGATGTAGGAACCTCGTTGAAAATCGAGGCTAGTTGACGTGGTGTACCCATGATTGTGCCACAGATTTGACCGCGAAGAGTGCCCTTGTCGGCCATGCCGGCAATCGAAGCAGCCTCGCTAGCGCTCATAGTTGCGCCATCAAGAACAGCAGCGCGGTAGTTAACCTTACGCACCTCTGCTTTCTTCCAGAGGACTTCGATTCCTTTAGCAGCGTTGATTGTTGACTCGGTGTCACCCACAAGGATGCCACACATGCCAGACCAAGAGTCTTCATCGAATTCGATACCTGCCTGCTTGAGCGCCACCTTAGCAAGGCGGTTCTTGGTGACACGTAGCTGGGCACCGCTTTCACGAACCTTGTTACGCAGCTCTTGAGACTCTTCAACTGTTAGGTTTTCGATACTTAACAACACCAAGCCTTCTTTCTCAGAAAACTCTGCGCCGTATGTACCGACCATCCATTCATTAAGATTACTTACCATTTTTTATTATCCTGGATCCTAAGAGTTATGAGAAGTTAACCTTGAGCCCAGGGCTCATTGTTGAAGATACTGAAACTGTGCGGAAGTATGTACCACGCGCAGAAGAAGGACGCATCGAGCTAACCAAATCAAGGAAAGTGCGAGCATTCTCTTCTAGCTTATCAGCAGAGAAAGAAAGTTTACCTACCGGCACTTGAACGTTACCTGCAGAGTCAACGCGGAATTCAACCTTACCAGCCTTAAACTCGCTAGTTGCCTTCGCGACATCAGGAGTTACTGTGCCAGATTTAGGTGAGGGCATCTTGCCCTGTGGCCCAAGCGTGCGGCCCAACTTACCAACGACACGCATCATAGCCGGGTGTGCAATTACAATATCGAAGTCAGTCCAGCCGCCTTCGATTTTTGCGCCCAACTCGTCGCTGCCAACTTCAGTCGCGCCAGCAGCTTTAGCAGCTTCGGCAGCGTCACCTTCGGCAAAAACAACGATGCGAACATCTTTACCCAAACCGTGAGGCATGCTTACCGCACCGCGCACCATTTGGTCAGATTTTTTAGGATCAACGCCTAAACGCGCAACCACTTCGACTGTTTCGTCGAACTTGGCTGGACGCAGTGTTTTCAAAACTGACATAGCATCTTGCAAGTCATAGACCTTTGAGCGGTCTACTTGCTCGGCATTGTCGCGATAACGTCTACTAATAGCCATCTTACTTAACCTCCAGGCCCATTGAGCGGGCAGTGCCTTCGATAATGCGCATAGCAGCCTCTACAGACGCAGCATTAAGGTCAGCCATTTTTGTTTCTGCTATTTCGCGAACCTGATCAGATGTTACTGAACCAACAATCTGAGTACCGACTTCTCCAGCGCCTTTATCTACGCCAGCGGCCTTCTTTAGTAGTACAGCTGCAGGAGGTGACTTGTATTCTAGTGAGAAACTACGGTCGTCATAGACCGTAATAACTACCGGAATAATCATGCCACGCTTATCTTGCGTGGCAGCATTGAACTGACTGACGAAATCGCCAATTGGAACGCCAGCGGCACCCAACGCAGGGCCTACAGGCGGTGCAGGAGTTGCAGCACCCGCTGGGCACTGTAGCTTTAACTTGTTTACTATTTTTTTTGCCATTTTTTATCCCTCCCACGAATGTGGTGAAAACGGGTTAGCCAATGCGGCTTTTAATTTGGCTCGACGTGCCAATGATCAATCTGAACACTGGTCGAACGGCCAAAGATTATAACTGAAATTGTCAGTTGCCCACGGGCATCATCGATTTCTTCTACGTTTCCGTCAAAGCCCTCGAAAGGACCATCTTTAATGCGTACGGAATCACCGACTTTGATTTTTACAGCCATGCGCGGTGATTCGGCTGTATCGTTAACACGGTCAAGTATCTCTTTAATCTCTTCGGGAGACATTGGCAACGGTGGCTTCTGCCCACCGACAAAGTCGCCAAAGCCCTTAGACTCGTGAAGCGTAAACCAAACTTCCTGGTCCGCTTCTGTCTGAGGGACCTCTGCTCCACCCCAATCTCCAAGATCTGCCTGGATTACACAGTAACCAGGGAACATCTTGCGAGTAACAATTTTCTTCTTGCCGTTCTTTATCTCTGAAATCTGCTCAGCAGGTACCAAGACTTCCGGGATGCGCTCTTCTAGAGCAGCAGCCTTAACGCTGCGCTCGATATTTTCACGAACCCAGTCTTCGCGGTTAGTCAACACGCGCACGATGTACCACTCTTTAGCCACGTTGGTCACCCCACAGAATAATATTGAAGATGCGACCTAACGCAAAATCGGAAAATGCCAAAAAGCCCATTAGGATGGCTACAGTAAACACAACCACAATTGAAGAATTAGTCGCGTCTTCGAATGTCGGCCAAGTAACTTTGTTCATCTCTTGCTCGACCTCGATTAGATGCTCGGAAGTTGATTCGCGCCCCAAGTATTTAAGTAACACGAAAGCCGCAACGAAAAACACGGCCGCCGCCACAGCGAATGCCCCAGAAAGACGAATGCCCAATAATGGCACAACTGCAAGACCGGAAATAACGGGCCCACGCAATGACTCGACCCCAGCGAGGGTGCCACTCAAAGAGTAACAACCAAAGAACAACATGCCAATACTCAACCAAAATGCTGTTTGGCGGGCGTTGCGTCCTTCGTCTGGCTTGTAGCTGTATAACATTATTTACAGTTTCTTTTCGCGGTGAGTGGTGTGACTACGACAAAACTTGCAGTACTTGCTCTTTTCGAGCTTGTATTCTGCGCGTGCCTTCTTGTCCGTGGTGTAGTTACGGTTTTTACACTCTGTGCACTCAAGGAAAACGTGTCGTTCTTTGTTCTTCATTACTAATGTGTTTGGTTATTAGCCCCCACCGAAACGGTAGAGGCCAATGATTGTTGTCGATTACTCGACGATCTTCGCTACGACACCAGCACCAACAGTGCGGCCACCTTCGCGAATAGCAAAGTGAAGCTGCTCTTCCATTGCAACTGGCGAGATTAGCGTAACAGTAACCTTCACGTTATCGCCTGGCATAACCACGTCGACACCATCAGACAACTGAATTGAACCAGTTACGTCTGTTGTGCGAAAGTAGAACTGCGGACGGTAACCAGTGACGAATGGCTTCTTACGGCCCCCCTCGTCTTTAGTAAGCACGTAAATCTCTGTCTCGAAAACAGTGTGCGGAGTGATAGACCCCACAGCAGCCAAAACTTGGCCACGCATGACGTCTTCTTTCTTAATGCCACGAAGCAAGATACCAACGTTATCGCCAGCTAGGCCTTCGTTAAGTGTCTTCTGGAACATTTCAACACCTGTACAGGTTGTCTTTACGCTTTCGCGAACACCAACGATTTCGATATCGTCACCAACGTTAACTTTGCCCTGCTCGATCCGGCCGGTTACCACAGTACCGCGACCTTCGATAGAGAACACGTCTTCAACAGGCATTAGGAATGGCTTCTCTAAGTCACGCACTGGCTCAGCGACATCTGCGTCAATTGCATCAGCAAGAGCCTTCATGCACTCGAAACGTGGGTCGTCTAGAGGAGCGCCTTCTTGCGCAGCTTCCAAAGCCTTAAGGGCCGAACCACGAACGATAGTAACATCGTCACCTGGGAAATCGTACTTTGTGAGAAGATCGCGCAGCTCCATTTCAACTAGATCGAGCATCTCTACATCATCGTCACCCTCCATCATGTCACATTTGTTCAAGAAAATTACCAAGCTAGGTACGTTAACTTGCTTAGCAAGAAGGACGTGCTCCTTCGTCTGAGGCATTGGGCCATCAGTCGCAGCTACCACAAGAATGCCGCCATCCATTTGGGCTGCACCTGTGATCATGTTCTTCACATAGTCAGCGTGACCTGGACAGTCAACGTGTGCGTAGTGACGATTTTCAGTCTCATACTCAACGTGTGCTGTTGAGATAGTGATGCCGCGTTCGCGCTCTTCAGGTGCCTTATCAATCTGGTCAAACGCCATGGCCTTAGATCCTGTAGCCAAGGACAGATAACCGGTGATCGCAGCAGTAAGTGTTGTCTTTCCGTGGTCAACGTGACCGATAGTGCCAACGTTTACGTGCGGCTTAGTTCTTTCAAAAACTTCTTTTGCCATGGTATTATTAGACCGCTTTCGCGGATTTTGTTTAGTGTTAGTTGTTTAGATTGTGTTCAAAGACCGACTAGAGTCGAACTTTGGTTCAGTAATGGAGCTACTGACGAGATTTGAACTCGTGACCTCTTCATTACCAATGAAGTGCTCTACCCCTGAGCTACAGTAGCGTGTGAATGGAGCGGGTGAAGGGAATCGAACCCTCGCAACCAGCTTGGAAGGCTGGGGCTCTACCACTGAGCTACACCCGCTTGGGTTGGTGGGGAGAAGAGGACTTGAACCTCTGTAGGCAGAGCCAGCGGATTTACAATCCGCCCCGTTTGGCCACTTCGGTATCTCCCCCCAAATGAGATCTGAAGCATGGCTTCAAAATCGCCCTGGAGCGTAAAAAGAAAGGAACAACTTGCAGTGGTGAAACTGTGGAGCTAGCTAAGGGAGTCGAACCCTTGACCACCGGTTTACAAAACCGG
The DNA here is from genome assembly GCA_028821845.1 of Planctomycetota bacterium. Lineage (GTDB taxonomy): Bacteria > Planctomycetota > UBA1135 > UBA1135 > UBA1135 > JAPKEZ01. Next base: position 15,643 of record JAPKEZ010000020.1, read on the forward strand.
AGCTCTACCACTGAGCTAAGCTAGCGCTTCACACGACAAGCATAAAAAGACCAAGACAGAGTCTTAGTCGATTTGGGTCGGGCATTCTAGCGTAGAAATATCATTTGGCCAAGTGCATATATCAGAGTTTTTAGATAAACCGTAAAATATATTTTTCATCTCGGCCAAAGTTACCTGAGACAGCCGGTCGCACAGCACCGAAGCCAGTTCTAGAGCTACCAAAGCCTCGCCAACTACTGCGGCTGCTTCGACAACACAAATATCACTGCGCTCATAAGTAGATCGAGTGGCGCTCATATCACTTAAGTCTATTGAAGGCAGGCCTTTGCGCAAAGTAGGTATAGGCTTAATTATAGCTTCAACCACTACCTGTTGACCATTGCTAAGACCACCCTCAACGCCACCGGCATTGTTCGATGAGCGCGACACTCCGCCCCACGCCATGGGGTCGCTAATAATCGGATCGTGGTACTCAGATCCGGGGGTCAGATCTGCGTCAAAACCGCTGCCCATAGACACCGCTTTTATCGCTGGAATAGAAGCGATTGCAGCCATCAGCTTGGCATCAAGCCGCTGATTAGCCTGAGAATAAGAACCTAAGCCTGGAATAACGCCATTTGCACGTACTTGAAAGCGTCCCCCCAGTGAGTCCCCAGCAGCTTTGGCCTCGTCGATCTTAGCCTGCCAAGCACCAGCATCCTCATAGCTAACACCTGCTATAGAAAGCACTTGGGACTCTATAGCAACATCAAAGTGTGAGAGCAATTGACGAGCCACCTCACCTAAAGCCGTGCGCGCTGCCGTCTCACGCGCCGAAGCGCGCTCAAGAACCGCACGAATATCACGACATTGCAAACGCTGGACACCGGCCATGTCAACGTGTCCAGGCCGCGGTGCTGCCAAATTTGGCAACTCATCAATGCGTGAATCACTATTCTCAATCAATAAAACCAACGGGGTGCCCAAAGTCACCCCATTCTTAAGACCGCTGTAGCAACTCAGCTTATCTTGCTCAAATTTAGAACGTGGACCGCGCCCGTAGCCTTGCCAACGTCTGGCCAAACCTGCGCGAATGGCATCAAGATCGATTGGCAAGCCTGCAGGAAGGCCATCAATCATCGCCATTAAGCCTGGGCCGTGAGACTCTCCGGCGGTGCTGTAAGTTAAGCTCATGCCGAAACTATATCGTTAACCTGAGCAATCAATTCTAAAATCACGAATGGCTTGGCGATAATCCCTTGACATCCGTCGAGCTCTAGAACTTTCAGGGCATCTGGATCGTGCGGAGTTCCTGTCACCAACCAAAATGGCATTTGCATGCCAGACTCACTCAAACGAGTAAGCATCGACAATCCAGATTCTCCAGCGCCAAGGTGAAAATCCATTAGCAGCGCATCAAAGGAATCGTCAAGAACCAACTTTGACACCTCTGGTAGCGACCCGGTGGCAACCACTTCAAACTTGGCATACTCGAACGCCATAGTCATCAGTTGACACATCCCGGGATCGTTATCTACTATTAATATTTTTTTCATTATTGTTGAGGTGGGACGTCAGCCCAAGTCAGCTCGCAGAACGGCAAATCTAATTGCACGGCACCATGAGCAAAGGTTACCCGTTGGCGACGTTGGTCAATTTTAGTAACTATCACAGTCTCGCGCAACTTTGGAACATAAACACGACTGCCTTTACGCAAACCCTTAGTAAATTCTCGCCAGCGCTTATTCAACGAAACACTTTCAAGCAAAGCAACCACTTTGGACACCAACTGTGCATCGCCATGTTGTTCGACCACTTTCATTAATTCTGCGTAATGCATCCGAAACAGCTCCTCGGCTTCCTTTTCGCGCAATTGCTGACGTCGCTGCGACTCGGCTTCTGATGCCGCCAGCTCACGTGCCGCCTGTTGCATACGAATTTCTTCACGGCTGGCATCTTTGCGCATCACCTCTGCCTGGCGTCGAACTTTACCAACATCAGCAAGTAAACGCTCCGCTTTACCGCCACGGGCAGCTAGTTGCTGCGCCCTAGCTAATAGTTTTTTACTGACGCCTAACCCTTCGGCGACTTCAATGGCATGCGAAGCACCCGGCACTCCGACCAGTAGCTTATAGCGAGGTGCTAAATTTCTTGGATCAAATTCCATTGAAGCATTTTCAGCGCGCTCGATATCGAAACTAAATAGCTTGAGTTGCCCAAGGTGAGTATTAGCGATGCTCATACAGCGCGACTCGAGTAGTTCTTCCAATACAGCCTGACCGATTGCAGCGCCCTCCTCGGGGTCGGTACCTGTTCCGAGTTCGTCAAGCAACACTAGCGAATTAGCGTCGACATCTTCTAATATCTGCTTAATGCGCATTAAGTGACCAGAGAATGTTGACAGCGAGTTTTCTAGAGATTGGGCATCACCAAGATCGGCAAAAATACTACTAACCAGCGGCACCTTGCTACCGGCAGTGACACAGATTGGTAAGCCACAGTTCGCCAACCAAACCGACAGGCCTACTGTCTTCAAGACCAATGTTTTGCCACCAGTGTTCGGTCCAGTAACTACCAATAAATCGTAATTGCTACCAAGGCTCAAATCTAAAGGAACCACTTCGTCAAAACCAAGTTGCCTCACCAACAGTGGATGGCGCGCTTGATGCAAACTTACGCCAGCATCGCGTTCGACCAACTCTGGATAAACAGCATTAATCTCGAGAGCCCATCGCGCACTCGCCAAAGCGATGTCAACGGTGCAAATAATCTCATTCAACAGCAGCAAGTCATGCTGACGACGCAACACGGCTAAGCTCAAATCGCGGAATACTTGCTCTTCAATGCGTTTAATGTGAAACTCGAGCTCGGAGATTCTATTGCTAATCTCGATGATTGCCGTTGGCTCGACAAAAATCGTGTCGCCCGATTGCGAACGTTCGTGAATCGCTCCGCCCGCTCGCCCGGCGTGAGTAGCTTTCACCGCCAGCAATAATTTACCGACGCGTTGCACTGGTTGACGTTGCTGCAGTACTCCTTTGTTATACATCGACTCGGCTATAAGATCAAACTTCTTACTACGCTGCGAAGTAAGCTTTTGGATGTCGCTACGCAACTGCGGAAGCTTCTCATCTGACTCGTCACGTACTCGCCCGCGCTCATCAACCGACTGACGGATAAATTGTGCAAGGTTTGCGGTGTCCGGTCCCGCAACAATCAGTTTGTTCAACGCGCGATAGTGATTGCGGATTTTCGCCCATGCCTGCAACTGCATATTGCGCTCAAAAGTCTCGCAAGCATCAATCAACTCGTCTCCCGACAAAGCACGTTGTTCGCAATGTGCGAGCACCACGCGCAAGTCAACACAGCGAGCGAGATTGGGTGGACACTGATTGTCCATTGCCGACATTACTTCTACCCCATAGTCGCGACGCAAGTTCGCATTAGCCCCATCATGCATCTCGATGCCAAGCACAGCTTCTTTACCAACCTGAGTGACTGCCGACTGAGCAAGCCATTCAAGCACTGGACGGTATTCAAGGAGGTCAGCGGACATGAAGCGATGATTTTAACAGCGCGAGCCGAGCTGAAACATCAACAACAAAAGCATAGAATACTTGCGTGGAAGTAACCCCAATCTCCGAACTACAACCAATCAGTGCCAACATCCTCGATGCGGTTGGTAACACACCGTTGGTGCGCCTACCCGCCGACTTCGACCCAGAAGTAAAATGTGAAGTCTTGCTCAAGCTCGAATTCATGAATCCTAGTGGTTCTATCAAAGACCGCATCGCTCTACATATGGTGCGCCAAGCCGAAAAATCAGGCGAACTTAAAAAAGGCGGGCGCATTGTCGAGTGCTCATCTGGCAACACTGGCGCTGGTTTAGCGATGGTAGCTGCTGCTTTGGGCTACGACATTACAGTAGTTATCCCCGACAAGATGTCGTCCGAAAAAATTGCTGCTGTTCGCGGCTGGGGTGCTGATGTTGTTGTAACTCCATCGAACGTGGGCATCGAAGACCCAATGCACTACACCAAAGTTGCTGGACGTATTGCTGATGAAACTGAAGGCGCTTGGTGGCCCGACCAGTATCACAACCCCGATAATACTGATGCTCATTACCAATACACTGGCGCCGAGATTTTTGCGCAGTGCGATGGCCAAATTGACCACTTCATCGCAGGTGCAGGTACCGGCGGCACCATTTCCGGTATTGGTCGTTACTTAAAAGAACATGCTCCGAGTTGCAAAGTTGTTGGCGTCGACCCCGTCGGTTCTGTGCTAGAACATTACTGGAGAACCGAAGAACTTATCGAAGGTGGCTCGTATGCGGTCGAGGGTGTTGGTGAAGAAGAGGTGCCGCGCGCCTGGGATGCCTCAGTAATCGACGACTACTTGGTTGTTAACGATAAAGATTCGTTTTTAATGGCACGTAAACTCGCGCGCGCTACTGGCATTTTTGCCGGCGGATCTTCCGGGTTAAATCTAGCTGCTACTTTGAGATATGCACGCGATTTGCCTGTAGATGCCCGTGTAGTGACATTATTGCCTGATTACGGCAAAGCCTATTTGTCGAAAGTTTACAACGACGACTACTTACGCGACTGCAACTACCTCGAAGGAGTAAGCGCAAGCACTGCGACAGTCGGTGACATTTGCAGCAGCAAAAACACCGCTACACTTTCTCCTAACGACACTATTGCTTGGGGAATTCGGCAAGCTGGCGAACGCCAAGTACGTCCTCTACCTGTGATTGACAACGATAATTTGATGGGAATTTTCGACGAAGAGAAAGCCATTGAGTTATTAAGTAATGGCAGCGACACTAGCTCTATGTTAGTGCGCGACTGCCTTGATGATTCATCAATAATAGTTTTAGATGTTTCACAACCATGGCAAGACGCCACCGCTGCCTTAACTAATCACGACAGCGTGTTGGTCAAAAATGCTGACGGTTACTCATCCTTGAGTCGCAACGATTTGTTGCGCTCACTAACACGCCTTAACCACACTAACTAATGTCTGAACCTACTCAAGATTTTTCTACTCGCGTCGTCCATGCTGGCTGGGAGCCTGACGAGCAAACTGGGGCGGTAATGCCACCGATTTGCATGACAAGTACTTATGTGCAAGATAGCCCTGGCAAACCACGCAATGGTTTCGAATATTCACGCACCCAAAACGTAACGCGCTTTGCTCTGCAAGACGCCTTGTGCGATTTAGAACAGGGACATGCCGGATTTACATTTACTTCTGGGATGGCTGCTGTGCATACTTTGATGCTCAGCCTCGAATCTGGTGATCGGGTGGTGGCCGGCGCCGATCTCTACGGCGGAACCCACCGCTTGTTTAGTCGTGTCGAAAAACGCTTCGGGATATTGTTCGATTTCATCGACACTACCGATGGAGCAGCGCTCGATAAATTACCAAGCGACACACGCTTGCTTTACCTAGAGACACCGTCGAACCCACTGTTATGCCTCACCGACCTCGAGCGTGCAATAGCCGCAGCGAAAAAAGTTGGCGCCGAAGTTGCGGTTGACAATACATTCGCCACCCCTGCTTTACAGCAACCATTAACCATGGGCGCTGACTATGTAATGCACTCGACTACCAAGTATTGCTCTGGGCACTCGGATGTCGTTGGCGGTGCGCTGGTCGTAGCGAATGCCGAGCAAGCAGAGCGTATCGCGTTTCACCAAAACAGCGCTGGCACAGTCAATTCGCCATTTGACGCCTTTCTGACATTACGTGGTTTGCGCACTCTAGATGTACGCATGGCGCGCCATTGCGCCAACGCCATGGCAGTTGCTAAATACCTTGAAGCACATCCGAAAATAAGTAAAGTGATTTACCCCGGTCTAGAAAGTCATCCTCAACATAATCTTGCTAAAAAGCAAATGAAGGACTTCGGTGGCATGGTATGTTGCGAATTACCTGGTGGCATCGAACCTGCCACGACCTTGGTGAATAATTTAAATATTTTCGCACTCGCCGAATCTTTAGGTGGCGTTGAATCGCTAATCGAATTGCCGGCGCCGATGACACACGCTTCGATTCCTCCAGAGCAGCGACGCGCAATTGGCATCGAAGATGGCTTGGTGCGTTTAAGCATCGGTATAGAATCTGCCGACGATCTAATCGCCGATATTGAACAGGCTTTAGCTAAAGTCTAATACTGTGACGGCTGAATAGAATCAGGGGCAGGCGCTGCGCTGTCATTCATGGCAATGTTTGGTGCGATTGCCTCGACCTGCTTCTTCAACACGTTACCCACTTTAAATTTCACGACGCGCTTAGCTGGCACGACGACCTTCTCTAAAGATTTAGGGTTTTGTGCAATACGCCCAGGACGATTACGCACTTCAAATACGCCGAACTTGCGGAATTCGAGACGGTTACCAGCAACTAATTCGTTGCCAACTTCGTTGAGAAAAGCCTGGACAATATCACGCACCAAAACTTTTGTTTGGCCGGAAGAATCTGATATGCGTTGCACGAGATCGCGCTTGGTAGTAGTTTTTACGTTGTCACTCATTTTGTAAGAAGGTCGGGGGGGGATGACTTAATTAGTTTATCGACTATAACCATTTTCAGAACATGGACTTAGGAGAAGTGCCTGTTTTTCTCCATTCTCGCTATTATAGCTGTTTTTTAGCCTTTAGCAGACGGTATTCTGCCTGCGTACGCCGCAGA
>JAPKEZ010000119.1 GCA_028821845.1 Planctomycetota bacterium
GCCGAGCATAGCCAGCGACCATGCCAAAGAGCGCACAGTACGACCATTAGTCAAATCTCCAAGCAAGGCCACAGTCTTGCCTTCAAATTTTCCGTCCCACTTTTTGTAAAGGGTATATAAGTCGACCAACGTCTGAGTTGGATGGCCGAGTCGCCCGTCGCCACCGTTTATCAATGGAATTTCGGAATAACGTGAGGCATAACGTGAGGCGCCGTCATATGGATGGCGTAGGACCATCAAGTCGGCATAGCTGCTGACAACGCGCGTCATATCGGCTAAAGATTCACCCTTAGCGCCAGATGTAGATTTCGAGTCGCTAACGGAAATGACACTCGCGCCCAAACGGTGCGCAGCAGACTCGAACGAAAGCCTAGTACGCGTTGATGGTTCGTTAAAAACAGTAGCAATAACCTTGCCGCTTAATGCCTGAGAATACTTTGACGGCTGGGCCTCGATGTCTGCTGCGCAAGCAAACAGAGACTCTAGAAATATTGGGCTTAGTGCTTCAGAAGAATGAAGCCCGTCGATGGTCGGCAAAATACTCATTGCGAGTGGAGCTTAACGATTAAGCTGGCATTAGGATAACTGTTCTGGCAATGGCGCGCCCCACTTTTCAAATAAAGCTTGTGCGATTGCTGCACAGCGATGCTTGTGATCTATATCGTCTAGCAGAACCGCCCGCTGCTGATACTCGCTAATATGTTCGCTCGCCGGTAAATCGCAGCGATTGACAAACATTAAATCATCGTGGTCTTTGCGCGATTCAAGGACACCGTCGATGTCAGGACCTAATGCCGATGAGTTGTCAAAAATCCAAACGCACTCGTCGACATCGTCGAGTAACTGAAGAGTCATTGCAACAGCCGCAGCGTCATTCTCCTGAGAGGCGTCAATGAAATCGCACAGGCCAGCTGTGTCAATTAAGGTTGCGGCAAGCGCATCATCCCCACTTCCGAGCATAATTGGTGCTTCTACGAAATCACGGGTGGTGCCATGATGCTCGCTAACAGTAACACGCTGCTCTGACAGCCACGCGTTAAACAATGTCGACTTGCCAGCATTGGGCGGCCCCACCAAGGCAATGCGCGGTGGCGAAGACAAGCGTTGTCGCCAGCAGTCACTAAGCAGTGACGCCGAGTCACCATTATTCAGCAATCGTAAGGCCAACGGTGAAGTCGCAGCAGAAATTAGAGAAAGTGGCGCACGCGACTCTTGCCACTTATTGTCTAACAAAAATTGGTGAAGAGCACGACTAACACCATATCCTCCGTGAAAGTGTCCTTCGTAAATACTATCGGAAATCTTCACCAACAAGAATTGATCAAAATCTAAGCGCCCCTGCTGTGGTTGAACCAATCGAAACTGATTGAAGTTTGTTAAATCAATACCAAATAGGTCGGCGACTTCATCAGTCGTGCCACTAAATTCAAAGATTGCTAATGCGCTAGCCCCAGTGGATGACAACTGACGGTATCTCATAGCCAGTTATCTGCGACGACCAAGTGCATTCCGTCAAAAAGAAGCTGGTCCTCGAACCTATAGTCCGGCAACAATGTACGCATGCGATGAGCGTCCCCCCCACAAACGAACACAGTAGCATTTTCGACGCCAGCAACTTGATAATGTTCAACCAAGCCGCGGATAGCAAAAGCCAATGCGCGATAAGTGCCATCAAAAACCGCCGCTTCTGTTGATGACGGGACAACATCCCGCGACTCGACTGGAGATTCAAGATGTGGCACCGCCTGTGCCAAAGCAGAAAGCTGAGAGCCCAGACCCAAGCCGATTGCCCCTCCACGAAAATGGTTTCGGGCGTCAACCACATCAACGGTAAAAGCCGTGCCTAAGTCAACAACTATTACCGGAGCCGACGCCATTTTTGACGCGGCAAATCCCGCGAGCAAACGATCAACACCAGTGTTGCCAGAAACTACATTCAACGCAATGTGCTTCTCTAATATTTTCTCTGAAGGGTAGGCGTTAATGGCATCAAGGACCTGCGCCTCGACTTGCGGAGCGCTGCACGCGTAAACCAAGATATCAAAACTTACGGCACGCAAGTATTCTTCAAAATCATTAAGAGCAACATCGCTACGCCAATCAAAAGCATGACAGTCATCGCCAAGCTTAGTTTTTAATTGGCGGTTACCAATATCTAGAAGCAACACCTTGACCGTTGCCATTCTCTTTAAGGCAAAGTAAAGAACAGTGTGCGGATACCGCCCATACGCTCAATCTTTACTTCGACGTTACCGCCGGACATGCTCTGTAAAGACGTAAAAAGCTGCTGGCGGTCGGAGGCTGTCACGCCGTTCACTTCAAGAACTATGTCATCGGCCTGCACACCCATTCGCGCAAACACCGAGTTTGGTTGCACACTACGAATGCGCAAACCTTTTATCTCATTGGTGAAGGGGTCACGTTCGGTGCGAACTGGCACCGCTGCCAAGACCTGCTCTTGGGACATTTGCTCGAGCTCGGAAACATCCGCAGAACCAACAGAGTAATGGTTTGGTTCAGTCATGCGCGTACGCTGCGGCACAACGACATCACTGCTATTTACCAACTCTCCGTCAGGACCTCTAACAATAATTTGCGAACTGTCGACTTCGTAGGTAGAGACTGGCACAGTGACGCTTGCATCACCCTCGACTAGATCAATATTTACTGCCCCACTTTCAACAGCCGCCAAACGTAATATCACACCAGGTTTAGTTGCCAACTCGAACTTGTCACCGACCGCATAAAAATCTCCGGGAAACTCGTCGCCGCTAACGACTTCGCCAAACCCTTGAATCCATGCGCCACTTGGATATTGGATAAACGGAACTACAAAATCATCGGCTGCTATTATCTGACTAACCTGCGGTTGATCTTCTATTTCCACCTCCGGTGGAGGCGGAACATAGCCAGTAACATTAAGGGTTTGCAATACTTTATAGTTTTCAAAAGCCAGCAAATGGCCACCGAGCTGTGAAGAGTCAAGGCGCCCGAAAGTGTTTTCTATGCGGGTTATGTCGACAGGGCGCATCAACACATCACGATTAACCATGAAGTCTTTAATTTGTAGTCCAAAGCCACCGAGGGCTAATAAACCCACGGACGACAACAACAATCTAAGCAGTTTTTCGTTCACCATACTATCTTAACCTAACGGCTACCCTATTTCGACGCTTCAAAGACACTTAGTCTTGCAACTAATTAGCCGCGACTATCGTCAATTTGGTCGGCATTGCGCATTTCTTGTAATTTCAACTTTAATTGCGGTAATCCTTCGCCCTTAACCGCCGAAATACAGAATTCTGGCTTACCAATAGCAGCAAAGAAATCGGACGCCTGCTGCGCTGAGACATCGCCTTCAACTTTTGTTGCGACCACTAGTGTCGGGCGTGATGCAAGCTCGGTACTATGCGCTGCTATCTCGCTGCGGATAGTATGGTAAGACTCGACTGGCTCGTCGGTGCTGTACCCTGAACAGTCAACCAAATGCAATAAAATTTTGGTGCGTTCGACATGCCGTAAAAATTGAATACCTAATCCCTTGCCATCGGCAGCACCCTCGATGATTCCGGGGATATCTGCAATAACAATCGGTTGACCAAAGTCTTGCATATCGATGATACCCAACGACGGATCAAGCGTCGTGAATGGATAGTCGGCCACACGTGCCTTTGAAGAAGTAACGCAGTTCATCAACGTCGACTTACCTGCATTGGGCAAGCCAAGTAAACCAACATCAGCAACTAGTTTTAATTCAAGACGCAACTTGCGCTCTTCGCCGCTAGTGCCCTCTTCGAAATAAGTAGGAGATTGTCGAGTTGATGTGGCAAAGCGCGCATTGCCACGCCCGCCTTTGCCGCCAGCTGCAACTATCAAACGCTGACCCTCTTCGCTCAAATCTGCCAAACAGTTATTGCGCTCAAAGTCAAAGACTTGGGTGCCTACTGGAACCAACACTTCGATAGTTTCACCGTTCAAGCCACTGCAGTTGTTGTTACCGCCAGGCTGTCCATTAGTCGCACGGGCGTGAAAGTCACGGCTAATTTTATACAATGAATTTTCATTGCAGTCGGCAACCAAAATCACAGCACCGCCGTCACCACCATCGCCACCCGAAGGGCCACCGCGAATGACATATTTCTCGCGATGCATTGCACTACATCCCGGACCGCCGTTACCGGCTATGGCCACCATTACCGCCTCGTCGCGGAACATGTTTTCTATGCGTGCAGACATCTTATTAAAATCAAAAACCTAGACGCATAAAGAGCGTCTAGGTTTAAATTGTAGCGCCGCGGAGGCGCTCAAAATTATACTGCCAATGGGACTACTGAAACACGCTTACGTGATTGGTACTCGACGGTGCCATCCCATAACGCGAATAGTGTGTAATCATTGCCAACACCAACCCCACGACCTGCGTGATGCTTAGTGCCACATTGACGAACAAGAATATTACCGGCGCGAACAAATTCACCACCGTACTTCTTGATGCCGCGACTTTTAGAATTAGAATCACGACCGTTAGTAGTCGAACCGCCACCTTTCTTATGTGCCATCTTTTAAGCCTCTATTATTTAGTTACCGCCGACATTAATTTCTTTAATGCGGATCGAAGTGTATTGTTGGCGGTGGCCTAGACGACGCTTACTTGACTTGCGGCGTTTGAATGTGGACACCAGGAGCTTCTTGTCTTTAATATTACCGATAACCTCGGCAACGACACTCACGCCATTTACATGCGGTGCGCCTACAGTGACGTTTCCGTCGCTAGAAAGAAGCTGGACCTTATCAAAAACAATCTCACTGCCGGCTTCGGCATCGAGTAAGTCTACCCATAGCTCTTGGCCAGGGCGTAATGTAAGGCATCGTGAACGGTCTTGGACTATTGCGTACAAAGTAATTTCCTCTCGTAAGGGGTCCCATAGTTTAGCGACGAGCCACCTACTAGGCAAGGGGCTGCTGAGCCTGAATTATTGGGTCACCAACAGGCACTTTTATGTCATCTTGCCACTCAATGGT
>JAPKEZ010000021.1 GCA_028821845.1 Planctomycetota bacterium
AAGCTGGCTTTGAAGTATCATCCTGACCGCAATGAAGAAGAAGGTGCAGCCGATAAATTCAAAGAAGCATCTGAAGCTTATTCGGTGCTGTCCGATAAAGAAAAGCGTCAACGTTACGATCAATTAGGACACGATCGATTTGTTGGTGGCGGTGGCGGTAGCCATAATGTCGACTTCAATGACCTTTCTTCCCAGTTCGGCGACATCTTTGGCGGCGGCGGTGGCTCAATTTTCGAGACCATCTTTGGTGGCGGAGGCCAACGAGCTCAACGCAATAACACCGGTCGGTCAATGCGGGCAAATGTGGATATTTCACTTGCTGAAGTACTAAACGGAGCTACCCGCACTCTGTCGATGCGTCGCAAAGAAAACTGTTCTAGTTGTGATGGTTCTGGTGCTGCTCCTGGTGGCAGTGTCGAAACATGTGATGGCTGCCATGGACGCGGTGTTGTACAGCAACGCCAAGGTTTCTTTGTTACTCAAGCCGAATGTCCACGATGTGACGGCGACGGCCAAACCATTAGCAAGCCTTGTGGTACCTGCCGCGGCACAGGCCTCGAATCAAAACGTACCGAAATTGAGGTAACCATTCCAGTGGGCATCGAAGATGGTGCACAAATTCGCCATACCGGCGAGGGCGAAGCTGGACGTAACGGTGGTACTGCTGGTGACCTTTATGTCGAAGTCAACGTGCGTCAGCAAGATGGCTTCATTCGCCAAGGGCGCGACCTCTACACTGAATTAGAAATCACCTGGCCACAAGCAGTTTTGGGCGATAAAGTAATCGTTCCGACGCTTGAAAGCGAAGCAAAAATGACTGTTCCGGAAGGCACTGCCACAGGCAAGGTTTTTCGCATTTCTGGCCAAGGCCTACCTCGGTTACACGAAAGCAAAAAGCGTGGCGATTTACATGTGCGCATCAAAGTTGATGTGCCTAAGAAATTAAGCCGTGAAGAGAAAGTCTTAATCAAAGATTTACACAAAATATACAAGAAGAAAAACAAATAATCATGTCTGAATCTAAAGAAAACATCGAAGAAGAAGTTAACGAAGAGCAAATCGAGCAGGCAGCAGAAGAGTCTGTAGTCGAAGAAGTCGTCGAGGAAGTGGTCGAAGACCTCGAGTACTTCAAGAATAAATTTATGCGCGCCCAAGCTGACGTGCAGAACATGCGTCGCCGAATGCACGACGACACCGAAGAGCGCGTTCGCTTGCGCCTCGAAGGTTTACTTAGTGACTTAATGGCGGTCTCCGATTACCTCGAGGCCGGACTAAAGGCCGTTCCGCAAAGCATTAAAGATGCCGAGCAAGGCGAGGCATTCTTAACTGGCATGTCAGCCATCCAACAGGCTCTTGACATGGTATTTCTTTCGCACGGAGTGATGTTCATTGCGCCTACAAGCGACGACGAGTTCAACCCTGAGAGACACGAGGCCATCGAAACGGTGGTAAATACAGATTTGGAGAAACCTCAACTAGAGTTACTTGGGCGCGGATACTGCATGGGAGTTAAAATTTTACGCCCCGCAAAAGTCAGAGTTATAAGCAATATTAGCGAAGGCTAACAACTCGCTATGCTAGATTGAGGGCATGGTTTATTCACCACGCCTTTTCAAGATAATACTCAGCATAATCATTGCTTGCTTCCTTGCGAGCGATTTGAGTGCCCAAAAATCCGGTCGCACAACTCGAGATTTTCCGTCTTACGGATTTAGCTTTCGTCCATTGAAAGACTGGAAGGACATACCACAGGCACCCGACGACATTGCTCGCGGACGCATTGGCCAATTTTCGGCAGAAGATGCTGTACGACTTCCGTCAAAAGATGGGTTTGGCCTAAATGTTGCGCCATCGTTAATGGTGTTGCGTGACACTCCGCAAGAAGCTGTTACTGAAGAAGAAACAGGTGGATTACGCGGCCGTGCTGGCCGCGAGCAAGCTGCAGAAAAAACTGTTCATGATTACATCATCTCTGTTTACGGTGGCAGCTTGCGCAAAGACGAATTCAAGCTTCTTGAAGCCGAAGTATCTGACCCAAAAATAAAAAAAGTTGACGCCAAACGCGAAGAAATAACTTCCTACCTCGTCAGTGGAGGCCAAGGCTATGACACTCGTTTTGATGTGTTCACTATTCAACTGCCTGACGCCAAAATAATTTTCATCTGGCAGTATCCAGCCTTTCCGGACAGCACAAAGAAACTAAAGAAATGGTCACTCGCTGTTCGCGCTTCGATGAAAACCTTTAAATTTGATGCCAGCAAAATCGAAGATTTTTCAATTGAAGATGCTCCCGATTCCGATGACGACTATTCAGCTATTCTTAGATTTCACCAGCAAGAAGTAGACCAAACTCCTGGCTGGAGACTTCTGGAGACTCCATCAAAGAATTATGTTATCAAGACTAATTGCGAAGATCGCAAAAGCATCAGCCTTGCTATCAAGCGTCTTGAAGCGTCACGCAAACTGTTTGAAGAAGATTTTCCGCCGGCCGAGCCGATAACCAATGTCTCGGTAGTACGCATTTGTGAGACTAACGAAGAATTTCAAATGTTTAGTGGTATGGGCGCCGGTGTTGCGGGTTATTTCTCACCATCCTCCGAAGAGTTGGTGCTGTACTTCGGAGAAAACACCACTGGCCTTGACTTAACACTTGCTGTTATGACCCACGAGGGATTTCACCAGTACTGTCACTTCTTATTCAACCGGGCTGCTGCCCACCGCTGGTACGACGAGGGTCATGGCGATTACTACGGAGCTTTTAAGCTAGTCGGCAGCAAGCTTAAGCCTAACGAGGACATGAAAGGTGGTTTGGCGCGCATACCTGAAATAAAGAGAATGATTGCTAATGGCGATGTAGCGCCTTTATCAGATCACTTACGTTACACCCACCCTGAATGGCAAGGGCAAGGCCCATCAGGCGTATCTTGTTATGCGCAGTCCTTCACAATCATTTACTTTTTGCGCGAAGGATCTCGTGGTCGAGTAAGTTCTAAGTATTTCAAAAAAGAATATAAAGACATTATTCCAAACTACATTGCCAGCCTACATGCCGGCTACGTGAAAGGTTACGCGGACTATGTTGAAGAGCAAGAAGAGAATCTAAAAACAGCACTCGAGGCTGACGCCGATGAAGAGATTATTGATAACCTAAAAGAGAGAATCAGTAAGCCATGGCTTTATCTTGACAGCGAAGAAAAAAGAACGATTAGCTACAAGGCTATCGATGACTCATGGGGCAAGATAGATGAATCCGAGTTCGAAAAGAACTGGCTAAATTACATTGATAACGAGCTTTAATTAGCACCGCGGTCACCGGCACCTTCGCGGTCACTCCAATTAAAAATGCGGCGGGTGATCAACAAATAGATTGGCTTTACGCACGTCATCCAAATTTTGGCTGGGATAGACCTTTTGGCTAACAAGATTAAGTCGTTGTCCGTCAAGGTGCTGGGATAATAGGTGCGTTGGTGTTTTAAAATGTGACGAAAATCTTCACGGCATTGCGTATTAAATAATGGGCTGACTAATGTTGCACAACTTGCAAGTTGCATGTCGATTAATGCCGGTCGGCCGTCGTCGGTCACGATAATATTTGGTTCTTTAGCAAGGTCATTATGCGTTACTTTGGCGGCATGCATTTGTGTGAGTAGTTCTTTAAGTTGTTCAAAGAATTGCGGCTGTGGCTTACCGTAAATGTGCAGAGGGACTCCACTGATATAACTACGCACTATTTGTTGGCTATTATGCGAAATAATGCGCGGGAACCTCGATTCAGAGGCATCGCACTCTTCTAGCCGAGTTAACGCCTTTATTTCGCGGCGGGCAAGATAAGTAGCCAAGGGTCGCGCCCACCAGCGAGCAGAATTGAAGTCGCGGCGAATTGCGAGCTGTGGGATTGCCGAGGAATCGCTAAAATAGATTAGCTCTACACGCCCGAACAGATCTTGTTTGAGAATTTTCGGCGCCTGGTGTAGATCGCTCATAAGCAAATGCTAACAGCCTCATGCACCGTATTACGCGAATTTTTCTACGCTCTTGTACAGTTGGCGTGCGCTTTGCCGAGGCATTTACTCTCGCTGATGATGCGCAAAAAACGTTTGCAGCACTTTAGTCAGTTAGACAAACTCGACGCACTCGATCCAGCGCAGCTAAGTGATTCGCCGCGCCCTATCCATTCGGTATTCATTGCCGTAGGCGATCAGTCTGGGCAAGCGCATGCCTTAAAGCTAATTCATTTACTCAAACAGCGGCATCCGGGCATTAAGATACGTGGCTTTGGTGGAGATGAAATGGAAGCGCATGGTGTCAAGGTGTTGTTGCCTTTGGCCGACCTTAATATCATGGGTTTTGTTTATGTTGGTACGCGGTTACCATTGTTCTTCAAGGCGATTTACTATTTTGCACGAGACATCAAACAGCGTACTCCTGACATGGTGATACTGATTGACTACCCTGGTTTAAATCGTCATCTACTGCGCATTGCTATCCGCAACAAAATTAAAGTGGTTGATTACATCGTGCCACAACTTTGGGCATGGGCGCCGTGGCGTGTGCGTGATTTCAAAAACGCCGATGCCTTGCTTAGCATTTTGCCTTTTGAAACTGCATGGTACAACAGCAAAGGCGCTGATGCGCATTTCGTTGGTCATCCCATTGCCGACGAGTTACCCGGCATTAACAACAATCACGATTCAAATATAATTGCCATCTTGCCTGGAAGCCGCAAGAGCGAAATTCGTAGCAACTTGCCGGTGATGCTTGAGGCGGCGATAAAGATGAAGCAGATAAATCCGCCGCTTGAGTTCGTGTTGCCCCACTCCCACGAATCATTGCGCGAACTGATACAAGAAATCTTAAATGGCTACGACTTAGAGGTTGAGCTTAGCTTTGGCAATTGGCATGCACAGCTAGCAAATGTTCGCGCGGCATGGGTTGTATCAGGCACTGCTTCCCTAGAAGTTGCTGCACTAGGGATACCTGCGGTGATTGTTTACAAGATAGATTCAGTATTTGGCTCATGGATTGCAAGAAATGCCCTAACCGTACCATTTGTAGGTGGTATCAATTTGCTCGCCAACAAAGAGATGCTCCCAGAAGTTGTTGGCAGAAACATTAGCGCCGACGATTTGTGTAACGCATTGCTGCCATTACTTGATGAAGCAAATTACCCACTCCTGCAACAGCAACTGCAGGACATCCGCGATCGCTATCTACTTCCGGGAGTTAATCAGCGCGTGGTAGAAATAATCGAAAACATCGAACCGAACACAATTTAACACGTTAAACACTCATGTTAGCTCACATCCTCATTGGCCTTGCTCTCTGCCAACAGCCTTCTGAAAAAGAGCTGTTTGATAATTACCTAAACTCGGTACGGCCTGCGCAAATGGCTGATGGTTCATTTGGCGGCGACGTTGTCATTACGGCCAACATTTTAACGGGCATGGCTTTGTCACCGCGAGCTTACCGCATTGACGACGGCCCTTTTATGCGCGATGCTGTTAACTACATTCTTCAGCATCAAGACGACGCTCCATCATGGGAAACCGATCAACGAATCGGTATGGCATTAGTGCATATACATCGCGTAATGTATTTGCCTACTGCAAAAAAAATGGCGCTGCGCAACGGCAAAACCATTAATGATTTCCGCGCGGCGATGTTGCTGAACATCGACGAGTTACGAATCGATGCGTTGCCACCAAATGCGAGCTTAGAACAAATTGCCAATGCCGTCGCCAATAGCGGCCTGTTGCGCACTTATGAAACAACTAAAAGCTCTGACCTAAATGCTACGGCAATCGCCAAGCAGCAAGCCACAGCTGATTATGAGCACGGCGTTGACTATTTGCTCGGTAGTCGGGGAGAATCAGGATACTGGGAGGTTTTCGGTCAGCCGCAGCCTGGCATTAGCGCCATGGCCGCACGCGCCATGCTTGGCAGTAATCGACCACAAGTTCGCGAGCAAGCCTACCCTATTCTAGATTGGCTAGTGAGCTTGCAGCGCGAAGACGGCTCTATTCACGACGGCCGCGTAATGGTTTACACCACCTCTGTCGCCATCGGCGCATTGCTAGATGGGCAACGTCCTAGTGACGAGGCCATTATCAATAATGCCGTTGTGTTTTTGCGCGCAGTCCAAACTGATGAAGGTGAAGGCTACACTACCGAAGATAAATTTTACGGGGGCATTGGTTACGGCGGTGACTTGCGCCCTGATTTGTCGAACCTGCAATATGCGCTACAGGCGTTGAATGAAGCGAAGGTACCGGCAGACGACGCGGCCTTCCAGCGTGCGATTTACTTTATAAATCGTAGCCAAAATCATTCTGAATCGAATGGCGAGACTTACTACGACAAAGATAGCGACAAGCCTGCGCGCGCCGGCAATGATGGCGGTGCCGCTTATTACCCCGGCAATTCGCCAGCTGGATACGATGCTCAACCTGATGGATCGTTGGTCGCACGTAGCTACGGTTCAATGACTTATGCCCTCCTTAAGTGTTACACTTTTGCGGGTGTCAAGCAAGACGATGAGCGAGTGCAGGCCGCAATCGATTGGATTAGCAACCACTACACTTTGGAAGTTAATCCAGGATTCGATCCTTTGATTGATCCGCGCGGTGGTTTCCAAGGATTGTATTATTACTATCAAACACTTGCACAGGCACTTAACGGTTTGCAACTAGATATCATTACCGATGTCGCTGGCAAGCAGCATAATTGGCGTAGCGAGCTGGCGAACAAACTGCATGATGTACAGCTTGAAAATGGTTCGTGGATTAACAACGACGCCCCACGTTGGTGGGAAGGCAACCCTGATTTATGCACGGCTTACGCACTAGGTGCTTTAAAGAGTCTCCGTTAATCGCATGAGTATTCATTCGCAATTGAGAAACGTTTTTTGTCTAGGCAAAAACTTTGCGGCACACGCCCGAGAACTAAATTCAGAGCCGCCATCCACTCCGCTGTGGTTCAACAAGCTACCAAATATCTTCATTGGTGATGGCGATTTCATCCACATACCGCAGTGGTTGACTTCGCGCGTAGATTGTGAGGCTGAAGTGGCCATCCAAATTGGTGATGACCTGCGTGATGCGAGCGCGGCTGAATGTGAAGCCGCTATTACGGGATACACCTGCGCAAACGATATTACTGCGCGTGATGTTCAAAGCAGCGACCGACAATCGGGCATGCCATGGTTGCGCTCTAAAAATATTCAAAGTTTCGGTGTTCTGGGACCGCGTTGGGCAGATTATCCGGGGGCGCATGCTTTCTCTGAACTACAACTTACTGGCCGACTAAATAGCGAAATTGTGCAACAAGCTCTTTTGGGAGAGATGATTTTTAACCCCGGCGAAGCTCTGAGTGAGATAAGTCGTTGGCATCAATTATCTAGTGGCGATGTCTTGCTTCTCGGAACCCCTCAGGGTGTATGCCCTATTGCCGATGGCGACACCTTAGAAGTTAGCTGTGGCGATCTTTCATTGAGTAATCGCGTTTCTCAGGCATGAAAAAAGCCGGCCAATAACCTCTTGCGAGGGCTCCCTATTGGTCGGCTACAGAAAATCAGGTTCATTACTATTTCGGAGTAATGCCCGATAACCTTTAGAAAAAATTAAAAAATATTTTCTGAGCGCTCTATATCAGCGAGCGAAGGCGGCAATTCGCCATGACGAGCGGTAATTACAGTGCTAATACCGCCGCGGACATTGAATTCGCCACGAACTTCTAAGAACACTGGTGCGATGGCGGCAACCATTTCGTCGAGAATACGGTTAGTGACATCTTCGTGAAAATGACCTTCATTGCGAAACGACCACAGAAACAGCTTTAACGACTTCAACTCTACGCATTTCTCGCCAGGAACCGTGCGAAAACGCAAACTGGCGAAATCGGGTTGGCCAGTCATTGGGCAATTACAAGTGAACTCGTGAGTGACACTTTCAATCATGAAGTGGCGCTCTGGTCGTGGATTATCGAAGGTTTCGAATTCGTACATAGTGGCAAAAAATAGCGGACGGATCAGATGATACGCCCGCATGGTTGGTAGGGATGAAGGGACTTGAACCCCTGACACTCGGATTATGATTCCGATGCTCTAACCAGCTGAGCTACATCCCCGTGCACCTGAGAGGTACAAGGGCGAAGATTTTACACCAACTGCCCAGCCTTCGCAAGCCGAGAAATACTTTGTTCTCTCCCGAGGATATTGAGAACGTCTGCCAACTCTGGACCCCCTAAGGCACCCGTCAATGCGCAGCGCAAAGGCTTCATTACCTTGCCAACGCCGACTTCGTTATCGCTAGCAATCTGCTTAACCAAGTCAAAGAAATCGGTTGGCGGCCATTCACCGTCTTGCAATTGGGCTGCGACCAATTCTAGATACTGCAGCACGCCCTCTTTAGACAACTCTTTTTTCGCCTTTTCGTCGTACGTAACTTCGCTAACTAAGCCAGCGGCCTGCTCGGAGAAATGCGAGTACAGGTTAGCGCGCGGCTGCAAGGCCGTGACCAATTTAGCGAGCAACTCTGGAGCAAGCTGGTACCCTGCCGCAACCATGAATGGCGCGACCGCGGTGCACAAATCGTCGACACTAGTGTTGCGGATATATTCTCCGCAAATCCAGTTAAGTTTATCGGTGTCAAAAAGCGCTCCACCCTTTGAAATCTTCTTCAACTCGAAATTTTGCAGCAACTCGTCGCGACTAAACACTGTGGTCTTGTCGTCAATCGCAAAACCAAGCAAGCACAAAAAGTTAAACAGTGCGTCATCAGGATGGCCCGACTTAATGTAATCTCCAAGAGCAGTGTCGCCAGTACGTTTTGACAACTTCTTACCGTCTGACCCGAGTATCAACGGCACGTGAGCAAAGTCTGGAACCGGCATGTCCAAGGCCTGGCACAACATCACTTGTTTAGGCGTATTCACCAAATGCTCTTCGCCACGAATGACATGGCTGATTTGCATTTCGGAATCGTCAATTGCGCAAACGAAATTATAAGTTGGCATACCGTTCGAACGCACCGCTACCCAATCTTCTACTTCGTCACTGGCAAACTTCACTTCGCCGCGAATATGGTCCTTTATAACCACACACTCGCCAACCGGAACCCGAAAACGAATGACAAAAGCATCGCCGGCGTCAGCTTTGGCTTGCGACTCATTGGCAGACAACTCGCGCCACCGCGCATCGTGTTGCCAATTAACTTTATTAGACCGCGCCTCTTCACGCTGCGACTCAAGCTCATCGGCAGTTGCAAAACAACGGTAAAGCCAACCCTCGCCCATGCCTTTCTCAATCGCCGCCTGATACATATCTACACGTTGCGATTGATAATAAGGGCCGAAATCACCTTCTGCTTGCGGTCCTTCGTCCCAATCTAGGCCGAGCCATTTCATTGACTCAAGTATCGACTGCAACGACTCGTCGCTATTGCGTTCGGTATCTGTATCTTCGATACGCAAAATAAACTTGCCGCCATTGCTACGCGCGAACGCCCAATTAAACAATGCTGTGCGCGCGCCTCCAATGTGCAGCATGCCGGTAGGTGATGGCGCAAAGCGCACGCGGACGGGTCGGTCGTTAGTCATGAGGCGCAGATTTTACTGTTGTCTGACCCACGGAACGCTGTCTTCATCAAAAGAAAGTTCATAGCCCCAGCGCACCCTCTTAGTCTCGCCTGGATGCAACACGAATGACCATCGATACAAGCCTTGTTCAACTTGCTTAGCAACAGCCTCATCCGTATCAATCACAGATGGTACTAGCTCACCTATTTCTACCTCCATGCTATCACTGTTGCTCTTTGGCATACCTTCTTCAACCACCACCGTAATCTTTGACTGTGCGGATGGAGAAAGTCTTAGATTCACGCGGTAGCGACGAGTAATCGTCGAAGTAGACGACAACGAGAATGATCCTGGATCGTCACGAAAATCTTCGATGGTCTCGTATTCGACCTCGAGATTAGGGTCGATGCCCAAGTTAAGCATCGTCGAATCATTTTGACGCAATAACGGAAAGCTTGACTCTCCTAGATAATCAGGGCCCAAGAAAATTTTCGCTGTCCCGGCGAGCAATACGCTGTCACCAATGTGCTTGACCTCGGCCCGCAAATAGGCGAGTTCAGATTGAGAAGGCACTATGTAACGCTCAGGTTCTACCTCAAGCGGTATCGTGCGCATAGAAAAGCGATGTACCTCGTTGTTCTTCGCAACATCGACCTTTCCCGGCATCAAAAACTGAGTGGTAATGCCATAGTCAATCGCCTCAGCCATCGGCGCCGCATCAAATTCTTCAATATTTTCCTGCATCAAGGCTTTGCCCCGACGGCGGATTAAATCGTTGGCGGCTCCTGCTTCTTTATCGACATAACCAATAGCACTTAGCTCTCCTAGGGTTGAAGGGTAAAAATTACTCTCAACAAATCGCAACGGCACATCCGGTGGATTTAATCCGATTTGCGGCATTGAAGTACTTAACACCAATTTGACCTGGTTCCAGTCCTCGCCAGTTCGTTGCTGAACTTGCCCCATCGCGTTCACACTAACACCTGTCATATCAGGATCAATTCTTACATCGTAAGCAGGTTGCCAACTTGCACCAGACACTAAGTAAGTTAAACGGATTTGCGAAGGTGTATCGAGCAATTGCGAGAAGCAATGAATACGTGCCTCGCGAATTCGATAGCCTCTATCGTTACGCGCGCCGTTGATTTGCAAATCGATGTCTTTAATCTCACCCGCGAGGCCGTCAATCAAAATTTGGTTAGTGCGTAAATCTACATCATAACGTGCCATCTGTTGCCCAAGGAAATCAAGGCGCTCGGACACGCCTTCAGGTAATCCCCAACCAGTTGATGATGAAGCGTTTTCGTAATCAGCCATATTGTTCAATGCATCCATTTGCAGTTTAATTCCTGCTTTGGCGGCTACGGCATCAATCATCTGTTCATCGAGCGAAGCTAACTTCTTTTCAAGTTCATTAGCTTGGGCCATATTAGCAATAGTGCTCATGCGCGAGCGCAATTCAACACCTTGCACCGCAACTGATTCATTTAATGCCTTAGTTTGAAAAGATGATGGCTGTGATAACAGCGGCAATGGACTAACCGCAACAATAAAATCGTGATGTTCTTGTTGCGCCGGAATTTCGACCACGCGCTCGACCAAAGCAAACCCCGGGTAAACAGTAACACGGTCGATTGATGATGATACCTGTACTACTTCTTGAGCGGGAAAGAGAGAGCCCGCTCCTAAATATATCAACATTGATGACAACAACATTTATCGGACCTCGACTGTCGGGAAAAGATCTTCGTCAAACGATAGTTCGTATCCCCAACGTACCGACTTGCTCTCTCCAGGATTCATCGTAAAACGCCACTGATACATACCCGTTTCCTTACGTTCGGCCAGCGCTTTGTCCGACGCAATAGCTTCAGGATAGATATCTCCAATTTCAACTTCAACTTTATCACTGTTACTGATTGGCAACGACTCTTCGACAACAACTACCACTGCCCCTTTTGCGCCTGGCGCCAAGCGTAATGAAGCTCGATAGCGACGAGTTATCAGTGAAGTCGACGATAAAGAGAACGAACCTGGGTCGTCACGATAGTCTTCAAGGGTCTCATATTCCACCTCGAGATTAGGATCGATACCAAGGTTTAGCACCGTGCTATCGTTTTGACGGAGCAACGGGAAACTCGATTCGCCAAGATAGTCTGGTCCTAGAAACATTTTGGCTGTTCCTGCCAATAACACGCTGTCTCCGGTGTGAGTCACTTCAGCGCGAAGATAAGCATTATCCGATTGTGAAGGAACTATGTAACGCTCAGGCTCGACCTCTAACGGTATTGTGTGAATAGAAAAGCGGTGTGCTTCGCCGTTCATTGCCACATCGAGCCTACCTGGCATAATAAATTGCGTAGTAATACCGTAATCAACGGCCTCAGCACTTGGCGCCCAAGCACGAGAGCCAGGAGCGGATGGAGCACGGAGACCACCACGTCCACCGAATTTGCCACCAGCACCACCAGCAAGACCAACAACTTCTGATTCTTCGATAACTGGCTCCTCCATCTCGCTGACTATTAACAACGGCACTTCAGGCGGATCTAGCCCAATTTGTGGCATTGAAGTACTAAGCACTAAGCGGACACCCTGCCAATCTTCGCCGCTGCGTTGATTAACTTGCCCCATTGACTTAACACTAACACCAGTCATGTCGGGCGAGATTCTCACGTCATAAGACGGTTGCCAACTTGCGCCTGACACAAGGTAAGTCAAGCGTATTTGTGTTGCCTCAGTTTTCTGTGCGAAACAATTGATTCTCAGTTCACGCGTTTTTTCATTTGAATCACTACGCACACCATTTATTTGGATGACAATGTCTTTCATTTGCTGATCAACCAAAGCGATAGCTGCATCATTGCGCTGCAACTCGCCATTAAACTTAGTCATCTGGGCACGCAAGAATTCTAAGCTTTCAGAGACACCGCCCGGTAGACCCCAAGTGGAAGTCGCCGACTGGTTTTCGTAATCGGCCATGTTACGCAAAACCTGAATCTGAAGTTGGATACCTGCCTTTTTAGCGTTAAGCACAATTAGCTGCTGCTGCAAATCATCAAGCTGCTGCTGCATAGCATCTGTCTTCGCAGAGTTAGCGACCGCGGCAACTCGCGAACGCATTTCAAGACCTTGCACTGCAAGCGCATCACCTACCAACTGAGTTTGAAACGAGTTGGGCTGCGCTGATTGTGGCAGTGGCCCGAGGGCGACAACAAAGTCACTTCCGACCTGCTGAGAAGGGACGTCGACCAAGCGTTCTATTAACGCGAACCCTGGATACACCGTAACGCGATCTATCTTGGATTCTAAACGCAGTATGTCTTGTTGAGCACTAAGGTCAGCACCGAGCAACAATAACGAACTTAAACAAAGTAGCTTCTGTAAATTCATGGCATCGTTATTCTATAAAAACTAATGCCCCAAGTATCCCCAAAATCGCAAGAGATGGCTGTTGTCAACATTATTGGCGCAGGTTTGGCCGGATCTGAAGCCGCCCTGCAATTAGCAGAAAACGGCATTAAGGTACGCCTATACGAAATGCGTCCACAAAAACCTACAGCGGCGCATGAAAGTGGTAATTGCGCCGAGTTGGTTTGCTCTAATTCTTTAGGCTCTAAGTTGGCCGATCGTGCGGGCGGTGTATTACAAGCTGAGTTGCGCAGTTTGGGCTGTAAGCTACTGCCCTTTGCTGAGCAATGTGCGGTACCTGCAGGTGGCGCGCTAGCCGTCGACCGCCAGCAATTTAGCGAAGTAGTTACAGCAGCGATTGAGGCCGAGCCGTTAATTGAATTGTGCCGTGAAGAAGTTCGCACCATTCCGCGTGATGGCTTTACTATTGTGGCCTCGGGACCCCTTACATCTGATGCATTGGCGGATGATATCCAGAGACTTAGCGGTAATGATAATTTATCTTTCTTTGATGCGATTGCGCCGGTGGTGGTAGCCGAAAGCCTAAACACCGAAGTAATATTCGCGGCGGCGCGTTACGCCAATGGCAATGCCGACTACCTTAATATTCCGCTCGACAAAGAGCAGTACTATGCTTTTGTCGACGAGCTGCTGGCTGCCGAGAAACACACGTTAAAAGATTTCGAAGCCAACGACCCTAAGGCGAAACAGTTTTTCGAACGTTGTTTACCAGTAGAAATAATCGCTGCACGCGGACGCGATTCATTGCGTTTTGGTCCGATGCGGCCTGTAGGACTTGACGACCCACGCACTGGTCATTGGGCTTATGGCATCATCCAGTTGCGAAAAGAAAACTTGCAAGGTAGTTTGTATAACTTAGTTGGCTTTCAGACTAATTTAACTTATGGCGAACAGGAGCGTGTGTTGCGCACTTTACCTGGAATGGAAAACGTCGAGTTCGCGCGTCTAGGCTCTATGCATCGAAATACGTTTCTCAATTCGCCGCAAATGCTTGATGCGACAATGCAATTTCGCAAGCAGCCTGGGCTGTTCTTTGCGGGCCAAATCTGCGGCATGGAAGGTTATCTAGGCAATATAGGAAGTGGATTGATAGCTGCCCTAAACATGGCGCGGTTGATTGCAGGCCAAGAATTAGTTTGTCCACCCCGTGAAACGCTACTTGGATCACTATGCCATCATGTTAGCGAGTCGCCAGCCACGTCTTTTCAGCCTATGAAGGCCGAATTTGGCTTGCTGACACCGCTCATCCCTCCGGTTAAGAAAAAATTACGTAAGCGAGCTTATGCCGACCGAAGTTATGCAAAAATGCAAGAATTTAGGCATAATATGAGCGAGTCAAACACTACGACCCCAATTTAATCATGCAAAGCACCTCAGAAATTACTACGTTCACCAACGAACCCTTTACCGACTTCTCTACTGATGTAAATCGTAGCGCTTACAACGAAGCTTTGGCCAAGGCTGAAGCCAGTTTCCCTATCGTTTGTCGTCTATCTATTGACGGCAAAGATGCTGAAGGTGGCGCTGGCACTTTCGAGTCAACGGACCCATCTCTTACTTCGCGCGTTGTTGCTAATTGCGCAAAAGGCGATGTTAGTGACGCGCAGCGCGCAATGGTTGGTGCACATAAAGCGTTCGGAGAATGGTCAAAGCGTTCTGCTGAAGATCGTGCCGAGTTTTTCTTCAAAGCGGCGCGCATCATGCGTTTACGTAAGCACGATTTCTCTGCGGTGATGACTTACGAAGTTGGCAAGTCACGTGCTGAAGCGGATGGCGACACCGCCGAAGCTATCGACTTCATTGAGTTCTACGCACGCGAAGCATTACGCTATGCACGTACGCAGCCGATTACCCCTGCTCCAGGAGAACACAACGAAATGATTTATATTCCGTTGGGTGTGGGTGCCGTTATCCCTCCATGGAATTTCCCTCTCGCCATTATGGTAGGAATGTGTACTGCGGCTATCGTCTCCGGAAATACGGTTGTATTGAAGCCGGCTTCTGAAAGCCCTGGCATCGCCAGTATGTTCATCGACCTAATGAAAGAAGTTGGGCTACCTTCAGGCGTTCTTCAGTTTTGCCCTGGCAGTGGAACCGAAGTCGGAAATGCCTTGGTTGAACACCCTCTGACTCGCTTCATTTCATTCACGGGCTCAGCTGAAGTTGGCAAAGAGATTTACGCTAAAGCTGGACAAACTCCAGATGGTCAAATTTGGCTTAAGCGCGTTGTCGCCGAAATGGGTGGCAAAGACTTCATGTTCATCGATGAAGACGCTGATATCGACTCTGCCGTTACTGGCGCCCACGCAGCGGGCTTTGGTTATTCTGGGCAAAAGTGCTCTGCGCTATCACGCTTGATACTGCACTCAAAAATTCACGATGAATTTATTGAAAAGTATTTGCCTTTAGTTGAAGCAACGATTGTTGGCCATCCAAGTGATGAAGCAACTTATGTTGGTGCGCTGATCAACGAATCTGCGCTTAATGGCGCGCTGAAGGGCATCGAAGAAGCCAAGAGCGATGGCAACACCTTGCTCTCTGGCGGCGAACGCGCAGGCGAAGATGGTTGGTTCTTGCAGCCTACCGTATTCTCCGGAGTACAGCGTAAAGACTACATCTTTAAAACGGAACTATTCGCACCGGTAATAGCCATCCATAAAGTAGAGTCTTTCGAAGAAGGCGTTGAGGCTTCTAACGATTCCGACTACGGCCTGACTGGATCTTACTACGGGAAAGATGAAGACAAGATTGCTCGTGCACGCGTCGAGCTGCACTGCGGTAACCTTTATCTCAACCGCAAATGTACCGGTGCCCTAGTTGGCGCCCACCCATTTGGTGGTTTCAATTTATCGGGCACCGACTCGAAAGCAGGTGGACGCGATTACTTGTTGCTGTTCATGCAAGCAAAAACAATTTCACGCGCTAAGTAATTTAGCCAATGTCACACGACAACTCAGCGGCTGGAAACTCACGCAAAAGACGGCGAATCGAGCCAGTCCCTGATGTGTTTCAAGAGCCTGTTGAAAGCAAGCCTAATCGACGCATCGGCTTGGCAGTGTGGTTGTCGATTGGACCGTTATTGGCAATGCTTGGCATCATGGGCTTCTCTAGGTTATTAGTTGGAGTAGAAAACGATAACGGTCTTGAAGGAGGAACAAAGCTTCTGCTTAACGACTTGGTATTCCTAATAATTTTTATTGCAAGTCATACTTTCTTTGCGCGCGGGCTTGGGAGAAAATGGCTAAACAAACCATTCGGTCCTGAAGCTGAGCGACCGCTATATGTGATGATTAGCGGCATTACTCTTAGCCTGTTGGTATTTTTCTGGGAGACCTCTGGCCCCATGCTATGGACGACCGACAACTCAACCTTGCTTGCCACCTCGCTAGTTATAGTGCAATTGCTCGGATTGGTTCTCGTCGTAGCTAGTGCTTTCGTCGTCGGCGCCGGAGGCTTAGCCGCTCTGCCTCACCTGCGCTCAATAGAATCCGGGCGCCCTGCACCTAAACAGCAGTTTGTTGCTTTGCCACCCTATTCGCTTATTCGCCAACCAATGAACTTAGGTATTATTTTAATGCTGTGGGCGATGCCAGAAGTCAGCGCCGATCGATTACTGCTTATTGTGATTCTAACCATTTGGATTGCATTTGTAGCACCTATTGAAGAGCGTGATGCCGAACTTAGTTTTGGCGATGGCTACACCCGCTATAAAGAACGTACGCCGCGATGGCTGCCAAAGATAAGTGTCAATGATTAATGAATTGGCTATCACAATTATCAAAAATTGTTGGCGAAGAACACCTTCTGACTAGTGCTGCAGATTTGCTGGCCTATGAGTCTGACGCATTAAGTTTATTTCGCTGTGAGCCTGCGGCTGTAGTGCTCCCAAATAATCAGCAGCAGGTTGTTGATTGCGTGAAGATATTGTCAGCAGCAAGTGTTTGCTTTACTGCACGCGGTGCAGGAACGGGGTTGTCAGCTGGAGCTCTTGTTCCGAAAGGCGGTGTCATCATCGGACTCAACCGACTGAATAAAATCATTGAAGTTGACTCTGCAAGTCGCCTAGTTGTTGTCGAGCCCGGAGTCGTTAATGCGCGTATAAGCCAACATGTAGAGGAATATGGTTTGCGCTATGCACCGGACCCTGCATCACAATCGGTTTGCACTATTGGGGGCAACGTCGCCGAAAATGCTGGCGGTCCGATGTGTTTCCGACATGGCTCCACCACCAATCACGTTCGACAAGTAAAAGTCGTGCTAGCGAACGGCAGTGTAGAAACATGGGGTCATCCTGCGCACGGCAATGGCGGCATTGACTTGCGCGGACTATTCTGTGGCAGCGAAGGGTCTCTAGCAATTGCGCTTGAAATACATTTAAACTTAACTCCTCTACCGGAAGCAGTTAGTACATCGTTGGTGGCTTTTGAGAGTGTAGAGAATGCCTGTGACTGTGTTAGTACCATTATAAAAGAAGGCATTGAGACCGCAGCTCTCGAAGTGATGGATCAACAAGCGATTCACGCCGTTGAAGATTCTCTTTACCGCTCAGGAATGCCGCGCGATGCTGGAGCGATTTTGCTTGTAGAGATTGAAGGCGACAGTGATTACGTAAAGGCACAGCAAACATTAGCTGAAGATTGCTTCAGCCGCACCGGAGCACTGAGCATCAAAATGGCTAATACGTCGGCACAAAGGGCCTTGTTATGGAAAGGGCGTAAAAATGCCGGTGGCGCCTTGGGACAGTTAGCGCCTGACTCGTATGTTATGGATGGTGTTGTACCGCCATCAAAGTTATCTGAAATCATGCGCTTTGTCGACGAGGTTGCCGAACGCTATGAACTGCCCTGCGCTAATCTCTTCCATGCTGGTGACGGAAATATACATCCACACTTTGCATACGATGGTAGCGACGAATCACAGTCTAAAAATGTCGAAGACGCTGGCTGTGAAATTTTGCAAAGATGTTTAGATCTAGGTGGCTCTATAACTGGAGAACACGGAGTCGGTCTTGAGAAGCAACATTTATTGGCAGCACAATATGGCGCTGAAGAAATCGACATCATGCTACGTATTAGTAGCGGATTTAATCCGCAGCAACTGCTTAACCCGAACCGAGGATTACCACTTGGTGGCGGATGCGCCGAAGCCTTCCACAGGCATAGCCGAGATGTTTCCCGATGAATATTATCGATTTATCATGTGCTGACCAAACCGTAGTGGTTGATGCCGAGATGTCAGTCGCCGACTTACAGCAGGAACTAGAGGAGCATGCCTTAATGCTTGGAGTGCTACACGACCCCGCTAGCAGTATGCCGCTCAGTGATTTATTTATGCACGGTCGCCATAATATGTGGCAAGGTTCATATGGTTACTTGCGTGATCAAGTCTTGGCTGGAAATTGGCGGTTAGCAAACGGCAAAAGCATCGACACTGGCGCCAAAGTAGTGAAATCAGTTGCGGGATACGACCTTACCCGTTTATTAATAGGCAGCGGCTTGCGATTAGCAAAATGTAACACACTGACTTTGCGATTACGTCCACTACGGCGAGAATTGTATTACTACCGTATTACCCTTACAGATTATTTAACTTATTCGCATTATGAGTTGCAACCGATGTCGGCGATTGCTGATGGGCATCAGCACATTATTTTAGCTAGTCATTTTAAATTACGGAGAGATTACCTTGAGGTGGTCGACTGCGAGCTAGGCTCCAGGACGTCACTTGACTTACTTCGTAAATTCAAAGACGCTCCGGGTCTTACTGCAATGAGTTCACGACCTGATTCTCCTCCACACCCCGACTTCGATTGGAATAGCTGGCAATACCCTAGTTCTGCAATAAATGATTTTGCGTTACCCCATTTCGAACAATTATGCCTAGCCTTATGTCCTAACGGCGAGAGGTTCAGCATTGAGTAACACCCCTTGTAGCGACTCTGCTTTCGATGCTATCGACGCCTGCATGCACTGCGGACTATGCATCGAAACGTGCCCAACCTATCGAGCTACTGGTATTGAAAGTGATTCGCCGCGCGGTCGCTTATTGCTGATGCGTGCGGCACATGAGCAACGCCTGTCTCTTGATGAAATTCAACCTGCGCTCAACCGTTGTGTTCAATGTCACGCTTGCGAATCTAGCTGCCCTTCTAATGTTGACTACAGCGGTCTACTGCAGCAAAACCTTAAGCCGAAATCTTCGGTTATCGCGAAAGTTATGGCCAGTAGAACTCTCAGCAATCTTGCTGGCCTTGGCTTACGCACGTTATCGTTTTTAGTGGCATATCGCTGGCTACGAAAAATGCCCAGCGGCAAAATCGGGAGAGCGCTCATGCTGACCCCTGACAAAGTCACGCCGTTCAGCAAACGCCAACAGGTTTATCCTGCTCTTGGCGACTTCCGGGCAAGTGTCGCTTTGCAACTCGGCTGCGTGGAAAGGCAAGCTAATGGCGATGTCATAAATGATCTCATTGCAGTGTTCACCAATCAAGGCTTTGAATTACATATCGTTGAACAGGAAAATTGCTGCGGCGCGCTCCATTATCATTCTAGCGACACTATTGGCGGTACTGAAATGGCCATGAGTTCCGCCACCACTTTCTCCAATTTTGACTATGTCGTTTCATTATCCGCTGGTTGCAGCTCACACCTCCAACAGCACAGCGGCTCAACTATTTTTTACGACCCTTTAATCTTTCTGGCAGAACAAGGCCTAAGGGGTGATTTAAAGCCTGTTGAAGCAGAAATAGCATGGGCAGTACCCTGCCATTTAAAGCACTTGCAACACAATTGGCAAGCTGTCGGAAAAATGCTTTCTTCTATACCCGGACTGAATCTATTAGATTTCACGGATAAAGATTTATGCTGTGGCGCTGGAGGCGCATCAATGATTAACAACCATCAACTGTCAGCATCAATGGGTGACGCCAAAGCGCGCTGTCTTGAAGCAAGCGAGGCAACTCGCGTTTTGTCATCCAACTCTGGGTGTCGTATGCAGATTGATGCGCACTTACGATTTATGGCGTCCGAGAAGCGCACTGAACATCCATTGCGTCTATTAAGCTTTTCTCTGGGCATCGACGAACATATAAAGAGCCGTCAAAACTGAAAAACCAACTAAAGAGACAAAAGCCCCGACCCATCGATTGTGCGACTGACGCCAAGCAGAACCGCTCATTAATTTATATCCGGTGAAGACAACTCCTGGGAAACTTAGCAAAGCAGATACCGCAAAGCACAAGTGCACCGTAAGTTTTACTTGATGGAACTCAAAACTTCGTCCGAATAATTCTGCTTGCCAGATTGCACCAACTAGCGAGAAAAACGTTAGCGTGACAAGCAGGTAATGCCTGTTACGCAGGCCCATTTTCCCTGAGCGAATGGTGAGTACCAAAAACATCACGGTCAACACAAGGTTTATAAGAAAGGTTGTCGTATTCACAGCCGACAAGATAACATCTCTTATGCTTAAATGCACCATTACCCTGTTCTCATTCCTGCTGTTGACAGCAGACTTTACGTCCGCTCAAGTAGCCGACGAACTCGCCGCTCCTTTCGTAGTTAACGACGTACAGGTATGGCAAGAAGACGGTTCTTTCATTGCCCAACATCTCATAGTCTTAGGCAAAGAAAACATCAAATTCATTGACTCTGCGAGTTCGCTTGAAGACTGGGCACACCTTCCGCAGATTGAAGGCACCGGATACCTTTACCCAGGCATGGTCAACGCCTCTTTTGGTGAAAATCGTGGCGATCCCGCAACAAACACTTTCGCCTCTGAGCAATCTGACCCTACTCAAGGACCAATAACCCGAATGGAGCTCGGCGACCAGCAAGCTTATGTAGCTCATGCGCGTATTGCTGACAATTGTGATTGGAAAAGCAGCGGGCAAGAGCAATGGCGAAAACTTGGCTTTAGCTCCGCTTACCTAACTCCGAATAAGGGTATCTTGCAAGGCAAGGCAGCGCACATCGCTTTAGACGGACGAGATCTCGCCCACGCTATTATTGAAGCCCGTGGTTTAGAATTTGCATCTTTGCGCAGCGGGACAAGTGGATATCCGGGTACACCAATGTCTGCCCTAGCTGTACTGCGGCAAATTTTTCTTCTGCAAAACTCAAACGAGTCTTACCCTGCAATAAACATTGGCGACACACTGGTGGTCCGCGCCAACTCCTCACGCGAAATAGAAAACTTTCTAGATTTGCAGCGTGACTATGACACTCAACAGCGTACTTGGGTGATTTACGGTGGGCGTGATGCTCATTTGCACAGCGATCGTTTACTCAAACAACGCGTTGCCGTGCTGTACCAAATCAATTTTGACGAGGCGCCAGCGACTGAAGAAGATTTAGAGTTAGACAATGAGCAGCGAGAATATTGGCGCCAACCATTGGCCCAGCGCAATGAACAACGCCGTCTTCACCAGAAGCAGGTTAACGGATTTATAGAGCTGCGCAACAGCGGTGTTTGGTGTGGTTTGCTGCCAACAAACGATAGCGACGATTTCGCCGAGCGCTGCCAACAATTCATAGACGCTGGGCTAACCGCTGACGAGTTGCGCTTAGCTATGTCGAGTGATGTCCTGGACATCATTCAATCTTACAACACTTTAAGCGATTACATGTTATGCGCCGAGCCATTCAGCGATTCTATGCAATCACCAACGTGGATGTTCAGCAATGGCATGGCATTCCGCTTATCGGATAAAGACGAGAAAGATTCCGATGACGACTTTGACAACACTATGTTTGATGGTGGCTGGCACTTGACGTCCGAAACCCAAATGGGAACCCGCGAATTCGGCATTAGCGTGTCTAGCGCCGACAACAGCGTTCATAGCTTTCAGCTTGAAGATCGCAGCCAAACTCTAGACTGTAGCGACGTTAAATTCAGCAACGGCAAACTCAGTTTCATTTTCTACGTAGAAGAAATGGATCTCAACATCACTGCTACCGTCTCCATTAAAGATGACAAACTAAGTGGTAAGCTGAAGACATCGTTCG
>JAPKEZ010000120.1 GCA_028821845.1 Planctomycetota bacterium
CTTTGTAAAGCGCAGCACTTTTGTTATCCAGCCTAGGTTTTCTTCACGGCACTCGAATACAATATCGCCCGTTTCTGGATCATAAATATCGTAGTTGTTAGCGGCCTTGAAAATGCCGGTGTGCTCTTTTATTAAGTATAAGTTTTTATTAATCATGGTGGTATCTCTAGTCTAGCCTTTAACGAATTCGAAAGCACCGCCAGGCAGTAAATACAAAATCAACATACTGCCACCCTTAACAGTTGGTATATGTTGAGAACCTGCGGCGTAAACCGTCCATCCCGGCTCGTTACCATCAAAGCGCGGCTCGCCATCGACGGCGAAACACAAATCAACTTCGCCCTGTGGATGAATATGATTCGGCCCAGCCCCGTCCATTAGAACCGCATCGCATGACAGGTTATGAGTCTGTTCGCTATTCTTGAAAATACGCGAATACTGCATTGGCGCTTTGCCATTGTTGCACAAACTGCCATCGGCCACGCCGGCGCGCATCAACTCACCCCACTGTTGCACTTGCTCGCTCTCAAACGGGAATGATGAATCAAGCTGTTGCTTAGCAGATTTTGCGTCGCTTAAATCTAAAGCAGCGACAAAAGCCAAGAGATCTTTTATGGTGTCTGAATTCATTATTCTGTGTAACCTAATTCGCCAAGTTGTTGCAGCTGTTTGCCACTTAACTCGCGCTTAGTGATATGAGGGAACAGGTCGTTTGCCATGCGCGTGGCAATAATACCTCGCATTGCAGAAACTACTTCGGGAGACGCTTCAATGATATTGTTTCGCTCCTCGAAATCGGTAGACAGGTCGTAAAGCGTCAGCGGGATTAACTCGTAGGGCTTACTATCGTCTGGATACGTCAAGCTCGCATAAAATTTGTAATCGCCGTCTATTACCGACACGTGGTCAATCTTAAACGAAACTGCCGGGCGCGCTTGGTATTCGCCGTCAACCACCGATTGGCCATCGACGCTCACTGTGGTTATTTTCGACAGCTCTAACATGGTGTAAACCGCATCAATCATCTCGGGAGCGTAACTCAACCGATTTGACTTGGCGACACCTGGACCAGAAATAATAAAAGGCACGAGTATCTCTTCATTGTATAACGAAGAGCCGTGCTCGACTCCGCCGTGCAAGCCAAAGCCCTCGCCGTGGTCGGACACAAAAATAATAATCGTTTCACGCGAGCCTAGTTTGGACTGCTCAAGCAAGCGCCCAAGATGTTGGTCAAAATAAACGACCTCTTCTTTATACAAAGCATGCAGGTAATCTGAGAGCGGCAAAAAATCATCGGGGCGGCTTTCGCTGTCGCAGTAGCTGCGTAAGTTTACGCGCATAAAATATTCATCTTCGGGAGCAGCGCTGTAACCAGCGGGGCGCTGATCAGGTCGCGCAATACTACCTCGGGTTGGATTTGGCGCGATGTAAGGAGAATGTGGGTCAAAGTATTGCGCCAACATAAAATACGGGCGGTCATCTTGCTGCAAATCTTTCAAGTAATCAATCGCCGAATTCGTCGTACGCTCGCCCTCTTTATAGTGAGGCAAAAAATGTTTGATGTCGTTTGGAAACAAAATGCGGTTTAACGGAAACGTGATGAAGCGCGTAGGTAATATTTGCCCCATCAAGGTGTGTCGCCCTATCACTGACAGAAAATCAACAAAAGGAGTTTGGTAATGAATACCGTGCCAAGTATCAAAGCCATCTGAAAAGGCTTGGTGCCCAGCATCTTCGTCAACGGAGCTCAGCAACATATTCGTCGAAACAGCAGCGGTGTTGTAGCCGGCCAATTGATAACGCTCGGCAATGGGCAGGCATTTATTATCTGCCAACATGCTGCGACTTGGCCAACGTGACAGGTTACCGCGCATTCCTACTTTTTCGATATCAAAACCAGTCAGCAAAACCAAGTGTGACGGCAATGTTTGATTACATGGCGCAACTGCATAATCGGCCCACGTACCGTTTTCGCGTAAGGCATCGAGGTTCGGGGTCGGCACTTCTGGGTCAAGAACCACATCAGCACGCAGAGTATCAGCCACTACTAGCAATACATTGGGGGCATCGGAATTCGGGATAGAGTCGACGGCAGAGAGCTTCAATCCTGGTCGCTCAAGCATTTGCGGCGCAATACGCATTTGCGGAAGCAAGAAAAAGGCTAAAGCCGGTAGCGCGTAACTCAGCTTTCCGAACAACAGCAGTCTTCCTCCGACATTAGGCAACCTTTTTCTCTTTACCAACGCAAGGGGTAAAGCGAGCCACCCCGCAAGTGCCAAGCAAGCTCCGGCCAGCGCATCGAAATATAAATTATCGGTAGATTTTATTTTCGCAAGCAGCCACCAGCAAAGCCCACAGAATAACGCATTGCAAGACAACGAAAATGCTAGCTCGCGTAACATCAGCGATTCGCCACCGCTCATGATTGCCAGAGCGAAAATAATCACTATAGAGCCTAAAACGGCTCCGGCGGTAGCAGAAAAAATGGTTTTCATGTTTCGTTGAGTCTAGTTGTCATTAAAAGACTTAGCACGCAATGCCTCTACTTCTCAGAGTAAGCTTGCGCGCGCAATGCTTCGATATCTTTAATAGAGCGTGGAATCATGCTAGAAACAAGTTCGTAACCGTCTTCTGTGATTACCACAACGTCTTCTATACGAACGCCGATTTTTTCATCCGGCAAATAAATGCCCGGTTCTACAGTGAACACCATGCCTGGTTCTAGTTTCGAGAGAAAGCGACCAACGTCGTGAGTAGCCATGCCAAGCCAGTGTGAAGTGCCATGCCACATGTTTCCAAAGCCGCGCTCCGTAATTACTTTTTGCGCAGCATTGGAAACTGCGCGCAAAGTGCTGCCTGGTTTACACATCTCAAACGCCGCTTCTTGCGCATCGTAAACAGCCTGATAAACCTCGCGTTGGCGCTTAGTGAACTTCTTACCCGTCGGCCATGTCCGTGAAATATCCGCGACGTAGTGATTATATTCTGCTCCATAGTCAATCATAATGACTTCATTATTGCCCAACGCGCGCGTATTTTCAGTGTAATGCAAAGTACATGCATTTAGCCCTGAACC
The DNA here is from genome assembly GCA_028821845.1 of Planctomycetota bacterium. Taxonomy (GTDB): domain Bacteria; phylum Planctomycetota; class UBA1135; order UBA1135; family UBA1135; genus JAPKEZ01. Next base: position 3,077 of record JAPKEZ010000120.1, read on the forward strand.
AACGATTGGCGCGTATCCGCCCTGACCCATACCGCCTGCCACCTGAAACTCATACATCATGCGCGAAGCAAGTTGCCATTCGTAATCGCCAGGCATGCCGTTCGACATTACCGCAGTGTGACCGGCGCCTGAGGCAACGCAAGCCATGCGCATAGCTTCTATTTCTTCTGAAGTCTTTACAACCCGAAGTGCATCGAGTGTTACAGAAATATCTTTCACCTCGAAATCGTGCAGCTCTTTCAACTTGTCAGAAAAACGCGCCTCGCGATGTTTTCCGCTGTCATACGGGTTAGCCATCATCTCGCGGACGGCCGACTGTAGGTTGTCGCGTGACATCATCCAGTTTTCTGCTGGTTGGCGCTGCATGTAAGCTACTGCGTATTTTTTGCGTAGGTCGCTAAGGGCAATACCAAAATCTTTACTATTTCTGCCAAGCTCTAAGCAATTTTTAATGCCGGTTATTTCTTTTGCTTCATCGGGATCGACCAAATCGCCCTGCCAGCGCTCGTCGTTGCTGCCAACTGCCGGCACAAACAAATATTCTTTGCGCGTATCGGTCGTCATTACCAAAATCGCATTTGGGGTAGTGATTCCTGTGAAATACCAAAAGTTATTGTCTTGGCGGAATTCGCGGTAATCTGGGTTCGCACCCTTACCGCGAAGAATGATAACGCCCGAATCTTTATCTTCGAAATGATCGAGGAGTTGAGCACGGCGCTCGGCGTGCCATTTGGTATCGAACAAATCTTGTCCGCGACCGTCTTCTGAGTGCTGCTGCGGCAAAGCCGACAACGCAAGGGCTGCTATGGTGATGGCATTAATCATGGTCTTAGATTTTAGTCTCGCGCTACAATGTAACAACATAGATACATGGACAAGCTCTATCTCGACCACGCCGCCACCACCCCACCTAGCGTTGAAGCCCTTGCTGCTTTTAACGTAGCCGCCGCCGATTGTTACGCCAACCCGGGCTCGTTGCATCAAGCGGGTGCCGATGCGGCGCGTTTAATAGAGAAATCGCGGCGTAAAATCATCAATTTGCTTAATGCCAGCAACTACCAGCTGATTTTTACTGCAACGGGCACTGAGTCTAACCACCTAGGCATTCGTGGCTACGCCCGAGATGGACTCGCGCTCGTGGGCGCTATCGAGCATCCTTCTTCCCTAAATTCTGTTGAGGCGCGCGGTGGGGATAGCACAGTTCTCCCAGTGACGGCCGATGGCCGCATTGATGTCGAACGTTACAAAGAATTTCTCAGCGGAGACGTTAAATTAATTAGCGTGCAATGGGTCAACAACGAACTCGGATGTATCCAGCCACTGCGCCAACTCATTCAGCTCGCAAGGCGGCTTGCACCGCGAGCCCACTTTCATGTCGATGCCATTCAAGCAGCTGGCAAATTTGTTCTGCACTTTGATCAGCTTGGCGCCGATAGTTATGCAATCGCCGCCCATAAATTTGGTGGGATACGCGGCTGCGCTGGTTTCTTTTACAGAAAAGACGGGCGCGCGCCTGAACCGACTTTTGTTGGGGGTGGCCACGAGCTTGGCATTCGCAGTGGCACCGAAAACACTATGGGCATTGCCGCAATGGCAGCTGCTCTTGAACAGCGTCAAAAAATGCTGCTCGAAGACTCAAACTTCTTGCATGACTCTCGGCAAAAGCTAATCAAGGCCATTTCCGAGCAATGTGACATCGAGCTACTTGGACCGCAAGACGAGACTTTAACTTCAGGCTCAATCATCAGTTTTGTGATGAAAGGAATACGCGCCGAGCCCTTTTTGCACCAACTAGA
>JAPKEZ010000022.1 GCA_028821845.1 Planctomycetota bacterium
GGATGATATGGTTGGTAAAGATTTGCAACCCACGGATTATCGCGGTCGACAGCAAACAGATATTGGGCTAAATCGTTAGTTCCGACCGAAACGAAATCAATCTCTTTGACGATATCAGATAGCGCCATCGCCGCCGCTGGGACTTCAATCATCACGCCGAAACGGACGCGATGTGATTTATCGCCTGCAATAATATTAAACATTTTCTTGGCTTCGCGAACTTCTTCAACACTAGTCACCATCGGCAACATAACATCGACCTCACCATATTTACTAGCATTAAACAAAGCTTGCAGCTGAATAAAGAAAATGTCTGGCCAATGCAAGCTAAGTCGCAAGCCACGCATACCCAAAGCAGGGTTAGCCTCATCGTGCAAATTCAAATATGACAACTGCTTGTCATTGCCAACATCGAGAGTTCTGAATACCACTCTACGCCCCGCGAATTCTTCTAAAACCTCGCGATAAGTATTTTCTTGCTGCTCTACACTCGGAAAGCCGTCAGCGTCCATGTACATGAACTCGGTACGGAACAAGCCAACACCTGCCACAGTGTCAGTGTTAAAAAACTTAAAGTCGCGCGGCGATTCTATGTTCGCCAAAATAGGAACGCGCATACCATCGGCCGTTTGGCAAGCATGTGTGGCATGGGCGGCTAAACGCCCTTTAAGCTGAGCACGTTGCAAAGACAATTCTTTTGCATCAGCCAAATGCTGCTCGCTAGGATTTAACTCAACCTCGCCAGTATCACCATTAACAAAACAGTTCTGTCCCGAACGCGCCAAATCATCGAAGCCATCTATATTAGCGACAGTGGGGATGCCGAAGCTTCGCGCTAAAATAGCGGCATGCGAATACCGGCCGCCGCGAGTGGCCACGATCCCTGCAATCTTTTTATGCGGATAACGCGCCACCAAAGTAGGTGTTAATTCGTCAGCCACCAAAATCATCGACGAAATACTATCGTCTTGCGCATGCTCGATGTCTTCAGCGCTCATCTCGCGTAAGACCAACACCCATGGGTCGGTAAAGTCAGCTGACATGTCGCGCATACCCGCCTGATCCATAGCAGCGAATTGTTTGCGCATAAAATCGATATAAGCTTGCACCGCCGATTCTGGCGCGTAAAGATCATCGGACACCCAGGAACTAATACGGCTTAGCGCATCAGGATCTTCGAGCACAGCTATTTGGGTCAAGTAAATCGCAGCATCCGAGGCGCCGACAATTTCAGTTGTCGACTCGCGAATCACTTGAAGTTGCTTAATAGTTTCGCAGCGCGCCGTATCGAGCAACTGCCACGCCGCCTCGCTCTCTCCAGCGTCGATATGGCGCAATGGCACATTATTCTCAGACGTCAGCGCAATAAACACCTTACCAATGCCAAAGCCGGCAGCGATTGCAGTGCCTTGGTGCAAACTAGATTCAGCCATCAATCTCAGCGGGTTGCGGACGCGTCCATGATTCGATTTTTTCGTTCATGGTCGCCACCAAGTCTTCAATCTTAACGCGCGATTGACTCATGCAATCGCGATCGCGCAAAGTCACGCAACCATCTTCGGCAGTTTCGCCATCAACAGTAATGCAAAACGGTGTACCAATCTCGTCTTGACGACGGTAGCGACGGCCAATCGATTGATTCTCTTCAATAGCCGTACGGAAATGCGGACGTAACATGGCTTCGATTTCAGCTGCCTTTTCCGGCATGCCTTCTTTCTTGACTAGCGGGAAGACAGCCACTGTAACCGGAGCAATCTTTGGATGGAAACGTAAGACCACGCGCATGCTCTTTCCTTCACCCTCTTCATCGTAAGCGTCTACCAAGAATGTCATGGCAGTACGGTCACAACCCGCAGCCGGCTCGATTACATAAGGTGTAATATGCTCGTTACTCTCTTGATCAAACCAAGTAAGGTGCTCGCCACTGGCCTCGCTATGTTTTTTCAGATCGTAGTCAGTCCGATTTGCCACACCTTCGAGCTCGCTCCAGCCGAACGGGAATAAATACTCGACGTCGCAACAAGCATCGGCATAGTGTGCCAATTCGTCTTGCTCGTGCTCGCGCATGCGCAACTTTTCAGCATTCACCCCGCAATCGAGGTACCACTGAAAACGCTTTTCTTGCCAATAAGCATACCATTTAGGCCCTTCCTCAGGACGACAGAAAAACTCCATCTCCATTTGTTCGAACTCGCGTGTACGAAATACGAAGTTGCCTGGTGTAATCTCGTTGCGGAACGACTTACCAATTTGCGCAATGCCAAACGGTAGTTTTTTGCGGGACGAAGTCACCACATTATTAAAGTTAATGAAAATACCCTGCGCCGTTTCTGGCCGTAAGTAAGCAACACTTGAACTATCGCGCATCGCCCCCACATGAGTTTCGAACATTAAATTGAACTGACGGACATCGGTCCAGTCGTCGGTACCTGAAACCGGGCACTTAATTTTGCACTCGATAATCAAATCGCGCAGCGCCGCGTTGTCATTCATCGCCGCCGCCAATTTAGCAGTAAGCGCTTCTTCATCTTTAGTGCGACCCTTCTTGCGATATTTTTCTATTTTGCCTTCGACCAAGTGGTCGGCACGGTAACGTTGTTTCGATGTTTTGTTGTCAATAAGTGGATCAGAGAAACCACCAACGTGGCCCGACGTCACCCAAACTTGAGGAGACTGAATAATCGCCGAATCGATACCCACCACATCTTGGCGAGCGTAAACCAAAGATTCCCACCACGCATCTTTCACGCGTTTTTTCAACTCGACGCCCAGCGGCCCCCAGTCATAGGTTGAACCCTGTCCACCGTAAATCTCGGAGGCGGGGAAAACGAAACCTCTCCGCTTACACAGAGAGACAATTTTGTCCATTACAGAAGGTGCGGGCTTGGCCATGAAGGGCATATTCTAACCTCGCGCAGGAAGAATCACCAAGGCACCGCGACGCGGCTTTGGCGGGTGCGCCCAACCGATAGTTTTTGAATTCGAAAAGAGCTAAACAGCTTTTTCCCATTCCGCCACTATTTGTGGCACCCAATCAGCGAAACCGTTACCGCGCGGATCGAAACTTAATCCAGCCGCTTCGAACAATTCAGGCAAACCTGCCGAGCCGCCCAAGCTTAAGCCATGACGGTAATCTGCAACACATGTCTCGCGATCCGTTCGGTAATTGAGCCACAATTGAATCGCTCCCATTTGCGCAAGCGCGTATTCAATGTAATAAAACGGAACTTGGAAAATGTGCAACTGGCGATGCCAGACTGACGAGCGCTCGGTTTCTAATCCGGACCAATCTACGCCGGTGCTGAAATCATCTAACAAAGTGTTCCAGGCAGCTGTGCGCTCTTCACGAGTGTGTTGCGGATGCGTGTAAATCCAATGCTGAAAACCATCGATAGTTGCCACCCAAGCAAAGGTCGACAACATGCCTTCTAGAGAATCACGGCGAGCGCGTCGTGCTTCGTCAACAGGGTAAACATCTTCGAGATGTTCCATTGCCAGCGCTTCGAGCCCCATTGAAGCGACTTCGGCGAACTCGAGTGGTGGCATGCGGTAAGCCACGGGTTCTAAATCACGACAGAACAAACCATTAAGCGCGTGACCACCTTCATGTACTAAAGTTTCGACGTCGCTGTGCGTGGTGCCCGAATTAGCGAATATCACCGGCACTCGGCGTTTCTCAAGGTTATCCATAAAACCACCAGGGCCTTTATGCGGGCGAGTTTCGAGATCAAGTAGTCCTTGGCTAAACATCCAGCGTAACTCTTCTCCGAAATCTTCAGCAACCGCCGACATCAACTTCGCAGACACATCGACATGCCCCGCCGCATCGGTAAAGGGTTCGAAAGCATCAGCGCCATCAAGGTCGACTGATGTGTCCCACGGCCGCAACGTATCTACGCCTAATTTTTGACGGCGGTGTTCATTTATCTTGCGCATCGCCGGCACAATATACTGCTTTACGTTCTCGCCAAATGCTAGGCAATCTTCAGGAGTGTAATCGAAACGCTCTTTACCGATATGCATGTAATCGCGGTAATTTTTAAAATCGGCATTCAGTGAGACTTTATTGCGCAGCGCAACCATCTTGTCAAACACCGTGTCAAGCACCTCAGCATCAATCAAACGACGCGAAGACACCAAGCGAAAGGCCTCTTCACGTACGGCCCGATCGGGATCAGCGAGATACTTCGACATACCAGACAAAGTGACTTCTTCGCCCTTATAAGTGACGGTCATAGCCGCAATAGTGCGTGTATATTCATTCGATAATTTCTCATCGTCAGCATTCAGCGGCACATTCTCTTTGCGGAACATTTTCACGCCCAGCTCAATCGAACGGTCGTAAATATCTAAACCGCCGTTGCGTAACTCGTCACGGAATTCACAATCTAAATATTTGCGGTCAAGTAAATCGTCAACCGGTTCTACCTTTGGCATAATCTCAGTTTGAAAATCTAAATTCGCTTTTTCCAAATCTTCGTCGTTAGTTTTACAAACGCTAGCGTACATGCGCTTCAACGATTCTTCGGCAATCACGCTATCTAGTTCGCTGCGCCATAAAACCCATTCGCGCCATTCATCAACCGAGGACGGCGACACGACCAGCAATTCTTGCAGCACAACATTTATTTTTTCAAAGCTGTCTGCAACAAAATCTTCGGCCAAAAACTTCAATGCGGGTTGTGGATGTCTATCTAATACTTCTGTCATTATTCTGCCTCAGCTTTTGTAGGTCTGCCCATCAAGTTACGTGCTGCATCTTCAGGATTTATTTCGTCAAACAGAATCGCGTAGATCTGCTCAGTAATTGGCATATCAACGCCAATCTCATCAGCGGCTTGGTGAATCGCTTTGCACGTCCAAACGCCTTCGGCAACTTTTTCCTCACGCGCCAAAATGTCGTTTAGTTTCTCACCACGGCCTATCGCTTCGCCGAGTGAACGGTTACGCGAATGCTCTGAGTAACAAGTCACCATCAAATCGCCAGCGCCACTTAAACCGAAGAAAGTTTCGCGTCGCGCGCCAAAGTGTTGACCTAATCGCGCTATCTCGACTAAGCCGCGCGACACAAGCGCTGCCTTAGCGTTATCGCCCAAACCAATGCCATCTGCGATACCTGCGCCGAGAGCGATGATATTTTTCAGTGCCCCGCCTAATTCAACTCCGATCAAATCGTCAGCGGTGTAAACACGAAATCCATCAGACGACAAATGATCTTGCGCCTCCTTTGCCATTGCTTCATTAGGCGCCGCCACCACTACCGAAGTCGCTAAGCCACGCGCGGTTTCTTCAGCATGCGACGGGCCACTCACGATTCCTATCAAATCGGTGCCTCCGAAAAATTCAGCCAATATTTGTGTAGGACGTTTTAGCGTGCTTAGCTCTAATCCTTTCGATGCAGAATAAACGGGCAAGCCATTTAACTTGTTACCGAATTTCTCAAGTGACGTCCGAATAAATTGTGTCGGGATAACACTGTAAACCTCATCGACGTTTTCTAAGGCCGAGTCAATATCTGACGTCCATAAAATATCGTTTGGGATTTCAATCCCTGGCAAATAGCGTGAATTATCGCGCGACTTTGCAACTTCGGCTGTGTAATCAGCGTCGAAGCCCCACACATGAACTTTACGTCCGGCGCGATGCAGGCAAAGAGCTAGGGCCGTTCCCCATCCCCCGTCGCCAAGAACTAAACTGGATTTTTGTGTCATTTTTTCTTTCTTAGTGAGGATTCTTCACCGCGCAGCAAACGCATGATGTTACTGCGATGAGTAATGTATAAAAACAAACCAGCGAACAGTGAGAAATATTTAACAGGGTCTTCGACGCCTGGGTAATTAAACATACTCAACGGCAGGGCCACGCCCAAGGCTAATGACCCCACTGACACCATACCGCTAATGGATACTATGCCGAAGAAGACGATGCCAGCAAGAAGAGTCGGTAGTGGCGCTAAGATTAGCAATACACCTGACAGTGTGGCGACGCCTTTCCCGCCACTAAGCTTGAAGTAGAGCGGAAAAATATGGCCAAGATAAGCACCTGCTCCTACCAGGGCCGCTATGCTGATGTCATCCGCGAAAATAAGCTTGGCGGCCAATACAGGCATGGCGCCTTTCAGCATGTCGAGCCAATAAACCACAACTCCGAGTTTTTTGCCGAGAGCACGACCCGCATTTGTAGCGCCAAGATTGCCACTACCTACCTCTCGCAGGTTAATCCCCTTTAACTTCGCTAGCAGCAAAGCAAAGGAAATCGAACCCATTAGGTAGCCAGAAACGGCGCTTAAAAAGTAGGTGGTATTCATTTATGCTGCTTACAGAATAGCGAATCTAATTATAGAATACTAAGCCTTGAAAGATATCCTTAATAGTGTATGCTAAGGCGCGGGGCTCTCCCCCTCCTAACTCAGAAATAGAATAATGACCTACGTCATCGCCGAACCTTGCGTAAACACCAAAGACAGTGCCTGTGTTGATGTTTGCCCTGTTGAATGCATTTATGAATCAGAGCCGCAACCTGGCACACTCGATCTACCCATGTTCATCCATCCAGATGAATGCATAGATTGCGGAGCCTGCGAGCCAGAATGCCCTGTTGAGGCCATTTATCCTGAAGAAGACCTGCCAGAAAACTGGGGGCCGTTCTTACAGGCTAACGCCGATTTGTCTGCTGAGGTGTAACTACCACAGCATGCCATGCTAATGTATGGTATGAAGACACTCGCCATTTGCTTATCGTTTATTTTTTTGGGGCTCAATTATGCGGCCTCAAACTCTTCGCCGCCTGCTGAAGATGGGCAGCTGTTCGTTGATGTTGTCGAATTCAAGTTCGCCAAAAACTATTACGAGCTTATCTCCGCCGACGAAAACACCTTTGTCGTAATAGAGCGCATTGACACCATCCAAGATCGCTCATCCGACATTCCTGCTGGAGAATACTCTGCCAATAATAAGTCAGGGCTCTTGAAATTGTTTATGAAGGCCAACGACAGGCGGCGCTACGAAAATATACTGACACCTTCTGATATCGTAGCCAACGGTTCGCAGGGGCTGGCTGTTCCTGCTGGCTATACCCTCGAAGCGCTAAGTACAGAGGGTGTGAGCAAAGCTATTATTTCATACCGAGTGTTTAGACAATAAAAAAACCGCTACCTGAATAATCAAGTTACGGTTTATTGTTTTGGAGCGGCCGAACGGATTCGAACCGTCGACAACTACCTTGGCAAGGTAGAGCTCTACCACTGAGCTACGGCCGCGTTGTTAGGGGAAAAAAGATACCCTTTACAGTGCATCTTGTCAATTCTTTTTAACTAATATTAGTCGTTGGCAGAAAGACTCTGCACTTCGATATCGCTTAGAGACAGATATTCAAGAGTGCGTGATTTAATATACATTTTTACTTCGTCGATAGACATTTCGCCGAGTTCAATTTGACCGCCAGCCATGCGGCCATGCCCGCCGCAAGCACCTTTTTCACCAAGGATATGTCGCAACGCAGGATAAGCATCGGCGCCCGGCATATCGCAACGCAGCGAAACTTGATAAAGGCCATCGCAAGAGCCACCAGCTAAAGACCACTGTTGACCCTCGAGGCGCAAAAACCAGTCAGCAATTTCGGCCACACTCTCTGGGCTAATAACCTCGTCCATAAGTGTTAGCAGCAGCGTTCCGTAATCTTCACAAGCGTTGATGCCGCGGTGCATTTGCTTGAAGTATTCGCGACTTAGGGGCGGCTGATCAATAGCTCCTATCACTTGGCGATCGGCATTAAGTTCAAGGGTGCGAAAGGCTTCTTCATCAGCTGGGGTCGCGCCTCGCAAAAGATTGTTGGTGTCGTAGCGCACTCCGCAAAAAAGCGCCGTTGCTGTTCTCTTGTCTGGCTGGACGTCGTAATGCTTTAACAATTCATAAACCATGGTCGATGTCGCGCCGAATCCTGAATCTACCCATTCAAACGGGATTGGCTCTGCACCTTCGTCAGTGATTCCATCGTGATGATCAAATACTGCTAGCAGTGGGATTCCTACCGGGAGGGGAGTGTGGCTGAAACAAGGCTGTGAATCGACAACAATCATTCCGGCGTAATTTGCCGGATCCACCCCACCCTCTGGCATAGCCTCAATGTTCAGCAAATCGCGCATGGTGATGTTCTCGGCACGGCGGATACGCCCCTCAAGCACCAAATCCGTGTCTATATCGAATTTTTTCTTAAGCAAATGACCAATGCCTACAATCGCACCAAGGCCATCAGGGTCTGGGTGTCGGTGCGTGCACAGCACAATCTTCCCAGTTCTTGGTAAGATGCTAGCGAAAGTTTCAAGGTCAGGGCGATTCACAGGTGGTAAAAATAACATAATTTCACCTAACAATGGTGCTGCTAATCCGAATGCTTTGTAATTAGCCACGTAACCTCTTACATAAAATAATGACTTCAGTCTCAATCCTTGCCCTCTCAAGCCTCTTAGCTCTAGCTCAGAATCCAGAACCTCATACACAGAAAGTCATCGTGAAAAACGGTGAGGTCATCACCGAACTAGGCTCTGAGGAAAAGACGGGTACGAGTAAAGAAATTTCCATTACCATTCACGCAAGCGATGCTCATGAAATTCTTAACGGTATTGATAGAGAAAATGGTGTAAAGGTCATGGGCCGTGTAAAAATGATTACTATCGATGAAGATGGTAATGAGCAGACAGTCGAATTCGATTTAGACGATATGCCAGAAGGCTTTGACTTTGATATCCAGCAATTGGGAGCTGGCTCTTTGGATGGGCTTCCTGAAATGCTTGAGATGATGCGAGGCCCGCAGGGCGACTTAGACCTTGAAATCGACATGTTACACGGCGATTCCGAACACGAGGGTTGGGGTGGTGAACATGGTGAGCATGATGAGCATGGTCAACGTGATGAGCACGGCGAGCATGACGGTGCTTGGATGTTTGGCAGGAGTGACATGGGTAACAACATGCCGCGCATGATGGATATGGGCAACATGGGACAGTTCATGATAATGGCTCAACCTATGATGATGGGACAGAACAGAAATCCGTGGGGCGACAACAATCGTGGCAATAATGATATGGTCGAAGAGATGCATCACCGCATCGACAACCTTGAAGAGATGGTTGACGAAATGCATCACCGCATCGACGATCTTGAAGGTAGTCTAGAGAATATCGAATCAATGCTCCACGAACTGCTAGAACGTCGCTAAAATGACGGTACAAATAATCGTTTACTACTACGTAAACACGAACAACTAACCACTTAACAACATAATGCGCTACTTAATTCCACTATTATTTCTTCTTGGTGCTTGCCAAGTTCCAAATCAACAAGACGCCGATGGCAGCACTCAAGTAGTCGCCATCCTTACTAGCAATGTCATTAACGATGGGGCAGCACCTCTTGGAGAATGCTTAGGGAATGGCGATGCGGACTGTGACAAGATGGACGCAGCTGACTGCCCTATGGCCGGCGATGCGGACTGTGACAAGATGGGCATAGCGGACTGCCCTATGGTTGGCGATGCGGACTGTGACAAAGCAGATTGTGCCGAAGGAGCTGCGTGCTGCGAGCAAGGTAAGTGCGAAGAAGAGTAATTCTTACTCTACAAAAAAACCCGTCATCATTACGATGGCGGGTTTTTGCATTGACTGCGATATTTATTAAACTGAAATTTCGCCGTCTGGAACTCGGACATCGGCGCGCGATTCCAATACCGGGTCAACCACCTCGTACATAAACTCGCGAACTTGATTAGGAGCGCGTCCTATGAATTTAGACGGATCTAACAAACTATCAAGGTCATCGGCAACGGCAGCAAAGACTGGGTCGTTCTTTATGCGCTCAAGCAAATCGTTGACGCCATCTTCGGCTTTCAAACGATAAGCAGCTTTGTGGGAGTGCACACGAATCGCTTCGTGTAACTCTTGACGGTCACCGCCCTTTTGCACGCATGCCATCAGAATAGTCTCGGTGGCCATGAACGGTAATTCTTGAGCAAGATTCTGTTCAATCACGCGGGGGTAAGTGACCAAGCCACTTGACACATCTTGCACCAATAGCAAAATCGCATCTACTGCTAGGAATGATTCTGGAATCGCAATACGTCGGTTAGCAGAGTCATCAAGTGTGCGCTCAAGCCACTGGTTTGATGCCGTCTCTAAGGCATTCGGCGCGAGGTTAAGCAAGTATCGTGACAAAGCACAGATTCGTTCACTGCGCATCGGATTGCGCTTATAAGGCATTGCCGATGAACCAATTTGGTTCTCCCCAAACGGCTCTTCGAGCTCGCGACGGTGCGCCATCAAGCGAATATCAGTAGCAAACTTAGAAGCAGACGCGCCTATTGATGAAATTGCACTGAGCACTACCCCATCCCACTTACGTGGATATGTTTGCCCACAAACAGCAATTGTGTTTTTGAAACCCATGCGCTGCGTTATTTCATCATCGAGTTTTCGCACCTTTGCGTGGTCGCCGTTAAACAACTGGAAAAACGAAGCTTGGGTACCCGTAGTACCTTTCACACCGCGGAATGGCAAACGCTCAAGAGCATCTTCAACATTCTCGAGGTCAAGTAAAAAATCTTGGAGCCACAAAGAAGCCCGCTTGCCCATAGTTGTAGGCTGCGCTGGTTGGAAGTGGGTGAATCCTAGAACGGGCAATTCAGCTTGCTCTAAACAAAACTCGCGAAGAGCTCGAATCACACCAAGTAAACGGGCGCGTACCAGACGCAATCCGCGTTGCATGCAAACTAGGTCAGCGCCATCGGCGACAAAACAAGAAGTGGCGCCAAGGTGAATGATTGGCATAGCTTTAGTAGCCTTTTCGCCATAAGCATGAACATGAGCCATGACATCATGGCGCAACTCGCGTTCTAGTTCGGCGACACGATCGAAGTCGATGTCATCGCGATGCTTTTTAAGATCGGCTATCTGTTCTGCGCTTATATCTAAACCTAAATTAGCTGAAGACTCGGCAAGGGCTATCCATAAATCACGCCACACTAGAGAGCGCCCGCGATATGAAAAAGTTTGTTGCATCGCCGGGCTTGCGTAACGCGTCGCCAACGGAGAAGAGTAAGTTTCGTGATTAGTCATCGGTAGTATTGAGAAGTAACGACACGTCGAGAGCAGGAACGGAATGAGTTAGCGCCCCCATCGACACGCGGTCGACGCCAGCTTCAGATAAAGCAGGCAATGTTGCTAGAGTGTAGCCACCACTCGCTTCGAGAATGGCTTTCGGAAATTCTTTGCGTAGTGCTGCAACAGCTGCAACCAAATGAACTCCTTGGAAGTTGTCAAGCAACACGTAGCTCGCGCGATTGGTAAGTGCCGCCCGCGCTTGCTCGATGGTTTCTGCTTCAACGCCTACGACCTTGCCATCTGCTTCAGCAACTGCTTTTTTTACGGTGGCTGCGTAATCTAAGCCCGACAATGCAAAATGGTTTTCTTTAAGTAACAGCTCGTCGGATAAGTTGCGGCGTTGATTTTGGCCACCACCAACACGTACTGCGTATTTCTGCACGTCGCGTAAGCCAGGAACAGTCTTACGCGTATCTAAAACAGTAACGCCGTTTGCCGCGTCCACTGCCAACGAAGTCGCAGTGGCTACACCAGAAAGTTGTTGCAAAAAATTAAGAGCCACGCGCTCGGCACCAAGAACACCACGTGCAGGGCCACAGGCAAACATAATTACTTCGTCGACACCGACGCGCTCACCGTCGTTGATTAACACTTGAACTGTTACATTAGAATCGCACTGCTTAAAGGACTCGATTGCAAAATCAACGCCAGCTACCACCCCATCAGCGCGCGCCACCATTTGAGCTTGGCACTGGGCTGTTTCAGGCACCACCGCAAGGGATGTTGAATCTTGGTGCGCAAAATCTTCGGCCAACGCAAGACCCACCAATCCACTAATTTGCGCGGGGGTCGGTTTGTCGAGGCTCATGTCCATATTTTAGCGTATCGCCTCGACGTCTTTGCGCCCGATACCACAGAGAAAGCTCTATGGCTGTTGTGTTTCCAACCCCGTCAATCAAGTCAACTCTTTCGGGGGTCAAGGCTATGCCTATCAAGTGCCGTCCTTCGACTATGCAGCGGGCACGCGCGAGCCCTAGGCCAGGAAGCAACGCCAATTCACTTAAGGGCGCAGTCGCGATGTCTGGCAGTAGCGAACAATGATCACTTAGCCGCTGATACTGTAATTCGCTATCGGGAGCTGACTTCAACTGCACGGCACGCCAGCACAGCACCAACAAAACCGCGCATACTGCTATTTGATGATTCCCATTCACCCAATGGTGACGGGCTAGGCAGTAATAAGTTCGCTATTAATTTGGCAGCGCATCAAGTAATCTATAGCCGAATCAACTACCTCATCGTTTTCAAGGCGCAAACCAGCGTTACCCTGCGAAGAATGTGGACGAGTGAAAATCAAACCTTTGTCATCGAAAAACAACGCAGCAATTGGGCCACTTTGATTTACAAAAATAATCGGCCAATCATGCCCTTGCAATAATATAGATGGCTGCAGGGCTTCAGCGCCATTAATCAAGCGCTCGACACGCCCAAGCCAAGAAGCTGGCAACCGCTCAAGCAAGGAGTGAGGGCCGCGGCGTGACACCGGATCTTCAAGATGAATATTTGGTATGACTTCACCAGGCAAGGCATCAGAAACGACATAAGTGCGTAACGGGAATGCGCCGGCAAGCAAGTCTAGTCGATGACGCAACTCTGATGAAATTGACGAAGTAATTAAGAAAATACGCGGCTCTGATGGCAAAGCAAACAATGGACGAAAGCGCCGACCTTCTGTTTGTAATCTTGAAACCACCTCGAGCATTTTTTCAGACACCGTAGAATCGAGCGTCGGATGAATCATGCACAAGCAGGGGCGCCCGAAAGGGTCTATGCCGTAAATGGGTACCGTTAAACCAGGGCCTAGATCTAGCACTTTGTCGTGTAACACCAGCCCTGGTTCTAGCGCATCAGGATTAGCCACCAGCCAACTCTGTAGCTGGGCAAAATCGATGATGGCGGGGTCAGGCATAGCTATTGGAAAGTAGAACCAAGTGGCAGTTTACCGCTGCTTCGTGGTTTTTTACCACTATTTTTAGGCCTATTATTGGATGTTGCTTTTGCTGTAGCCAACGATAAAAGGTGACACAGCGCTATCGCAACAGCATCGCTTTCGTCTTCGCTGCTCGGCTTAAACTCGCTGCAGCCCAGGTGCTGCAAAGTCATCAAATAAACCTGCTCTTTGGTAGCGCGACCATTACCAGCAATGCGCCGCTTTACCGTAGCAGGCGGGATTTCATCTACTGCCATGTCAAATTCAGCTGCCATCATGAGTACTACCCCACGCGCTTCGCCAATGCGCAACGCAGATTGCGCGTTATCGCCAAAAAATGCTGATTCGATTGCCAGCACATCAGGTCGATACTTAGCGATTACTTCGCGCAAATTAATATGCAGTTGATACAAACGCGCGGCGATTGGCGTATTGCTTTTGCCCAAGACTAAACAATCAGAATCAATTCGCTTAGGTGATTCGTTGGAGAATGCATCTACCACGGCCCATCCTAATTTCAAGGTGCCGGGGTCGATGCCAAGAACGCGAAGTCTATCCACCCGTATAGCCTAACAAAATGCTAACCTAATGACATGGTTTCTGACACAGCCGCCGTCATCGTTGCAGCTGGCCAAGGACGTCGCATGGGAGGCACTAATAAAGCCCTAATGCGCCTCAATGGTCAAGCAGTTTTGTCATACTCGATTCGCGCCTTTCGTGCCTGCGACTCAATCAAGAACATTGTGGTCGTAATGAATGACTACGATGTAAAGCGCATGCAAACGGAATGGTCGACTAGCCCTATCGAACTCGGCGCCGATTTAGTTGTTTCCGGCGGCGCCGAACGGTGGATTTCGAGTCGGAATGGTGTCGATGCCGTGAGTAAAGATCACGATTATGTCTTGGTGCACGATGCAGCCAGACCATTAATTGGCAGCTGCGACATTGAAAACATTATCAGCAGCATTCGACAGCACGGATGCGCTCTTGGCGCCGAACCTCTTGCCGACACTCTAAAGGAATGTTGTGGCGATACTCGAGTAACATCTACAGTCGATCGCCAAGACATATGGCTGGCACAAACTCCGCAAGGTGCCAGTTGTAAAATGATGCAAGAAGCATTTACGGCCTGGGACTGCGACGCCAATGGCCTTCCTACTGATGAGAGTATGATGCTTGAAAACATCGGGCAACAACCGCAGTTGGTCGCCTGTTCAAATCCAAACTTCAAATTAACCACTCCTAGTGATTTGCATGTTGCCGAAGCGTTGCTGCAATGTAGTACTATTAAACGATGAAAGCCCCTCGCATCGGTCTGGGCTACGATTGCCACCGACTTGAAATTGGAGGCGATTGTTATATCGGTGGCGTGTTATTAGACAGTGAGCTAGCTCCAGTCGGACATTCCGATGCCGATGTTTTATTGCACGCGATATGCGATGCCATACTCGGTGCAGCTGGGCTCGACGACTTGGGCACCGTGTTTAACGACAACGACGAGCAATGGCGTGATTGCAGCAGCTCGGTGTTCCTCGAATACTGCATGAAGCAAATAACCGAAAAGCACCTCTACTTGGCTTCGCTTGACTGTGTGGTAATTTGCGATAATCCAAAAATTTCGCCGATGCGCACCTCAATTCGCCAACGCCTATGTGAGTTGACAGGGCTGCAAATTGATCGCATTAACCTCAAAGGCAAAACAACCGAAGGCGGCGACGCAATGGTTATTACAGCACAGACTGTAGCACTGTTAGTCGAGTCCGAGCTGTAGTTTCCACATGTGCGAGTAAGTTCCGCCGGCGGCCACCAATGCGTCGTGGCTGCCCTCTTCAACGATTCGTCCTGCTTCCATCACAATGATTCTATCGGCCGAGCGGATAGTGCCCAAACGGTGAGCAATCACAAACGATGTACGGCCTGCCATTAAATTTTCCAATGCCACTTGCACTTTGTGTTCGGACTGTGAGTCTAATGCCGATGTCGCTTCATCGAGAAGCAGGACCTCTGAATTTTTCAGCAACGCACGGGCAATAGTGACACGCTGCGCTTGGCCACCACTTAAGCGCGAGCCAGAATCGCCGACTTGGGTTTCTAAGCCATCTGGAAGTTGCTCGATGGTGTCGCGTAAGTTAGCGTCATCAATTGCTTGCAGCAGCTGCTCGTTACTAGCGTCAGGACGACCATACAAAATGTTTTCGCGTATGGATGCTTGGAATAAAAACGGCTGCTGCTGCACCACTGCTAATTGATTTAGCCAATCGTCTTGCTTGATGTCGCGCAAGTCAATGCCGTCAACTTTTATTGAGCCGCTGTCAACGTCGTAAAAACGTGCAACTAAATCAAGCAATGTTGTTTTTCCTGCGCCAGACAATCCCACTAGTGCAATTCGCTCACCACGCTTGACCGTCAGGCTTAAGTGGTCAATTGCTTTATCCTGTGACCCAGGGTAAGTGAAGTTGATGGCATTAAATTCTATCTGGTTAGTCACTTTATCAAGAGACTGCGCATTAGGATTAATCTTCATATCGGCCTCTAAGTCAAACACTTCAAAGACACGGTCGAGCGATCCCATTGAAGCGTAAATACCTGTGAACGCGCGAGTCAGTCGGCGCACGTAGGTAAACAAAGTGCCTATCGCTATGAAGAAGGCAAACATTGTGCCGACGTCATGGAAAATTGGCTGCACAGTTAAGTGGAAGATTACCAAGGCGCCGATAACTAAACCCACGCCCCCGTTGGCAAAGAAAGCGGTAACGGCCAATGCCACTGCTTGCGCACGCACCATTCCACGTGTTTGCGCTACAAATTCTTCATTCGCTTTACGGTATTCTTGAGCCTCGCGCTCTTCCATGCGGAACGCTTTTACCACACGAATACCTGATAACATTTGAGTTAACAATTGAGTGGTATCACCCAAAGAATCTTGCGACTTACGCGACCGGCTACGAATCCGCGGTCCTATTTTTATTACCGGCCATGCCAGTATAGGCAAAAACACTAAGGTACCGATTGTTGCCGTTGGTTCTGCCGCATACGCCACCAATAGTGAACCAATGATACTGAAGGGCGATTGCACCATCTCTTCAATCATAAGATTCAGCACTCGCAATGCCGTTGTTGCGTCAGCGGTCATCCGAGAGACCAAATCACCGAGGCGGCGCCCAGAGTGATAACCCATGCCTAGATTGGCAACATGACTAGCCATGTCTTGACGCAAGTCGGTAATCATATACACCGATAACATACGCGACATGCGAATGAACACATACTGAACGGCAGCAAATAAAACAGCCATGCCGACCATTACCGCTACAAGGCAAATCGCTTGGCTTACTCCTGGGCCAAGACCCCAATCACCGAATGTGGCTAACCACGGCTCTAGGACTTCGTCTGTGAATGTATCAAGCGCCGATGACGATGTGGGATTAACACTTGGTGAGTCACCTCGACCAAGGTGCAAGCGATCGATTAACGGCTTAATAAAAACAATTGTAAACCGCGAACCTAATGCTGCGACTGATCCAAGCACCACTACTGCCAACGCTGAACCTTTATGCTTGCTCAGATACGGCATGACGCGTTGGTACGCGCCGTGCAGTGATGTGCTTGATTTAACCAATTGCCCTATTTGACAGCGTCACGCAAGCCTTTAACATAAGCGTGGAAACGCGTTGTCAGCATGTCGTCGTCAATGACGAATGCATCACGCTCGTTCGCGGCGTAATCGACAATCTTAGAACCCTTCGCCACTTTATTTATGCGATAAAAAGAATAACCAAGTGGCGTCATGATCGGACCGTATATCTCTCCTACTTCTGAAGAGAAGAACATCTGGCCGGCCATTGAACTCGGTAAAATGAAATCCGTGTAGTCGTTCTCCATTAAGAAACCGCGCAAATCGTTACGTGACTGCATTGGCAACTTGCCACGGTGTGGTTGCGGCAAAGTTGATGATTGTGCGCCACCAACCGTTTCTGGGTAATCAGAATAGTCTAGTAAAATACTATCCCAATCGGCGTTCTCTTCGGAAAGTATCTCGCCTACTTCATTAGCGCGTTCTAGGCAAGCTGCATATGGGTCACCTTTCGTTGGGAAGCGGCCAGTTGTTTTACTGCGCACGCCTAACATTATCACATCTACCTGTATTTTATCAGCTGAGTAAAAACTGCCGCGCGCAGCGACAATCTCTTTAACAAGAGCTGCGTATTCTTTGCTGTCTTTTGCCGGCATTGCACTCTTATATGAATGACGTGCGCGGAAATACTGGTAATAGATTTCCATGCTTGGGAAGCCTAGGAATTGCAATATCATCATTTCGTGAGGAATAATCGTGCCCTCGTATTCAGCGCGTTCAGCACTTAGCGCTGTCATATATTCCTCGTCGCTCATCCAGTGTCCGTTTACCTTAAGGTCATTACTTGCAAGGTTCATGTTCGCTACGAAAGATTCTGCCCAGTCGCGCTCGACAGCCGTAATCATTGGCTCTATTATTTCGTAAACCTCTGCGGTAAGGATATCGCGACCATTAACACGCAGGCAAACACCTTCTGGCAAACCGTCTGACGGAGTCATAGTCCTACCGTTTTTAATTAGGGACATCCAGATTGTTGGCATCAAGAATTGATTCATCATCTGGTCGTTAAGAGGTTGTGATTCACCTTTAGCTTTCATATCAAGCAAAGTTTGGTGATCGTCTTTTAAGAAATCTGTCCAATGCTGGCCAAGTGCTTCGGCAAGTTGCTCGACTGGCCACTTTGAGGGATCTTCAGGGAAAAACATGCGCTGCGCTTGAAGATTACGACGCAATTCATCACGAAAAGTTTCAGTAGTAAACCCCTGCGCTCTAACTTGCTCCCAGAAATCTAGGGTTGGATCTTGATTGAGAACCAAGTCAACTCGCTTTTGTATTTGAGCATCAATGTCTTCGTCAATAATATCTACATCACCAACGAAAATGTTTGCTGCGCGTCGGCGAGCAATTTCATCGTTAAGTAATTCGCTTAAGGTTCTCTGCAATATGTAACGAGAACCACATGAATAAATCAAACCGCGGGTCATCTGTTCTTCAGGGCTAACGTCGATGCTTTGCACCACCACCGCAGGCTTTGCCACCTCTTCTTTTTTAGCAACCTCAAAGATTCCTGGTGTTACTACATTTTCTTCTGTAGTGACCTCAAAGACTTCAGGTACTACCACCTCTTCTTCTGTAGCGACGGCAGGCTTAGGGTCTGAGTCGCCAGTAAAAACATTTAGTGCGATCCAGATGCCGATAAAAACAAGAAAGAGCATCCCAGCGTGATTGCTTTTCGGTGATTCGTCATCGGGCGGGGTGGATTGTAGGTCTTGTGACATTAATTATTATGGGTCAGGTATTGAGGCCTCTTCTTTTTCAGTAGCGCTAGAAGACGAGCCTTGTGCGAATGCAGACAGAGAAATAGCTGCGAAAGTGAAGGGAAACTGTAAAATCACAGTCGTGATATTGTTACAGATGTTAACGAGGGCTAACTTGCCCTACATTTTAGCTCGGCTGAGCGGTTTCTGCCTATTAGTTGTTAGTTTTGTAGGGTGCTCACAACCCGACGAGTATCTCCAAGTTGGCGACACCATTATTTACGCGAATACTATCGACAACATGGCCGAAAAATTGCAACATTCTTTCCCAGAATATGGAGAATCAACTTTGCGCTCGCATCTTTTAATGAACGGCCTAGTGGAAGCAGAAATGCTACACCAATCACATCCTAAAGCAAGTGAAGACGCTTTCCACAGATTAACTAGCATTCTAGATGAGTACAAGGGATACAAGCCATTGGCATTGTTAGAGTCCGAATTGAGCAACTTAGAACACGAAAAGAAGACTGCTGCACCAACTCCCAGCCAGCTTGGCGCGGGCATTGCCGCTGCAGTTGCCATTCTCGAGAATGGCGAGTGGTCGCCACCGGTCTATACCTCGGTTGGTTGGTCGATAATTTTTCTGAACGAGCGCAAATCTGGGCAGCGCAGTACAGCGGGTGTTGATGTCGATATTTTCCAAATCGAAATCGCCGACGCCACTATTTACAGTGCCAATCGTAAACAATGGCAATGCGCGCCGCTGCTTGGAAGTGATAAGCTAATCTCGTGCTTACCTTACGAATTTCGTAACAAAACGTCTCGTGAATAAATCAATACTCAGTTTTATCATTGTGGCAAACTCATTGCTTTGCTTGCCACAACACCTCTTTGGTCAAGAGCTCGATGCTTCTGCCAACGACGAAGTGGTGCAAAAAGTTAAGTTTGCACGACTGAAATCAAAAGAGAACAAATCTATGATGACCGCATTACGCTTGATTGAAAAAGGTGTCATCAACGTAGAAGACAGCATAAACGAAGTTAGCGACGGTGTGGCGCTATTAATTTCCGTCGGCGAAGGCGCCATCCCTAAATGCTTGACTTCGTTTCAACGCATGGCAAAAACTGATCGCCAATTGTATTTAACAGTAGCGCTCGATTCTATTTTAATGAGTGACGATCTGCACATTGCCCTTGAGTTATGCAACAAAAAAACACCGGCCGAGGTTTACACTTACCTCATGAGTCGCTGGGCAGACAGTGCGCGCGATGACAGCTCAGAGATACTGTCTGTTCATTTCAAATTCGATAGCGAAGAAGTGCAGTATCACTGCGTGCGTGGCTTACTCAAGCGCGGCGATGATTCCGTTGTTACAGCATGCGTCCAAATCATAGAGACTCAATGGAAAGGCAGTAAGCAACAACTGCGCAAGGATTTCTCAGGGATGTCACGAGGGATAATGTCGTCGATTATCGAAGAAAAGATGACCACCCCTAACAAAAAAGTACGTTTACTCGGCTTACACCTATTCGAACTTTTTGGACTCAAAGATAATGCCAACATATTAGCTGACAATCTGAACAATAGCGACACGGCCTTACGCCTAGGTGCGATTAATGCTTGTCGAGTTGTAGTCGCCGGAGAAAAGCCTTTGCTCCGGCCGTCGATGACTGAACTTATAGAACTCGCTAACTACTGGTTAACAAAAGTATGATCTTCTCTGCTGTAATCCTAGCACTGTTCGGTGCTCAAACCGCCGAATCAGAATGCACGATGTGTGCTAATAGCCCCGAGCGCATGCAGCAAGCGGGTGTTGTCGGCCATGGCCCTTATTTGTTCTTTACCACCGACAGCGAAGAGATAAGTAAACGCATTGACAACAAAAAACTAATGTGGGTAGAGACTAAACACTTTCGTTTTGGCGCCGATATCAAGTCATGGAAAATACCAGTCAAAGACAAAAAAGTTTACCTTGCTGAGTTGACTGAATTCGCCAAAGCCTTTCCTCACATCACGCCCAAGAAAGTAAAAACTCTCGATCCATGGATGCGCATTCACTTAATGGCGTGGCGCGCCGAAAATGCCTATCAGACCCTAATGGACATGTTTGGATGGGAAGAAGACCCCTTTTCCCAATTGCCTACTGAAGATATTTTCATTGACGCTGTAGAAAATGGCTGGAGTGAAACATTAAAACAACATTGGTTGGACAGCGAAAAACGCAAACCAGGTTTGCCGCAATGGCTTGGCCTCGGGCGCCACTTCGGAATGCCGATGAAACATGAAGTACTGTTACTGATTAAAGAAAAAGATATCGGCACCATGAAGCGCGATTACATAGGGCTACTCGATTCACATCCGCAACGCTGGCATAACGATTGGCGCCCCTTTGGAGAAAACCCCGTGTCACGATCTATGTGGTTTGGCCTGGCTACAGAATCAGAAAAAATAAAGCACGATCGTCACTTACACAACGCAATGTTGCACAACGTGATTATCAATCTATTCGACGCGTATATGCTTTATTTGTACGAAGCGCCTGTCTGGATGCGCGTAGGCTTTGGGCACTACTTTACGCAAATCAACGACCCTAGATACAACATGTACGACCTTGATGAAGGCTCTACGGAATTCAGCGAAGACTCAAAAGAATGGGTTAAATCAATAAAATCAATTGTCGCTAAAAAAGAGGTCCTGGGTTTTGTCAGTCTGGGCAAGATGCGCAGTTATGGTGATATTACTTTCAATGCGCACGTCGAATCATGGTCAAAGATGGTGTTCATGTACGAACACAGCCAAGAGAAATTCGCCAAATGGATCCTCATTCTTAAAAACAACCCAAACGCGACCGCCAATCTC
>JAPKEZ010000023.1 GCA_028821845.1 Planctomycetota bacterium
GCTTACCGTCAATGTAATGTTGGCGCGGTGCTTAACATTCAATCTGATCACCTTGGCTTGAAGGGGGTTGATAGTCTCGAAGATTTGGCCAAAGTGAAACGCACCGTTGTAGAAATCGCTACCGATACCGCGGTGCTTAACGCCGACGATGTGCATTGCCTAAAGATGGCCGAACACACCAAGTCCGAGTACTTATGTTACGTGACGATGAACTCAGGTCATCCTCTAGTGCGTGATCACATCAAGGCTGGCGGACGCGCCGTGGTTCTCGAGCAAGGCATGGGGGGGCATATGATTACTATTTACGATAAGGGACAACACATTCCGCTGATATGGTCGCATTCGATTCCGGCAACTCTTGATGGACGCGCTTTGCACAATGTGCAGAATGCGATGTTTGCTGCTGGTATTTGTTTTAGCATGCATGTCGAGCTTGAAGAGATTCGTCACGGTTTGCGTACATTCGACACCACATTCTTTCAGGCGCCAGGGCGTATGAATATTTGCGACGACCATAACTTCAAAGTCATTATGGATTATGCGCACAACCCGGCTGCCGTGAAGGCTATGACAAACTTGGCGCAATCACTCGAGACTGAGTCTAAACGCATAGTCGTTCTTGCTGCACCAGGCGATCGCCGCGATGAAGATGTTCGCGAGATTGCTGAAGTGGTTGCCGGTAATTTTGACAAGTATATCTGTCGTCGTGATGACAATTTACGTGGCCGCGAGTCGGATGAAATCCCGATGATATTGCGTGATGCGTTGTTAGCGAATGGCGTCCCTAGTAATTGTATTGACGTCATTCCTGGCGAGTCTGATGCCGTTCAGGCGGCGCTAGAAATGGCAGAGCAAGGCGACTTGCTAATGGTATTCGCCGATGCAATATCGCGCACCTGGAAACAGATCCAAGAGTTCCAATCAGAAGGTAAAGGAGAAAAGAAAGATGACGGCCCAAGTCATGTCGTTGACTTAGGCGAATACATCGATACTTCATCCCTCGGCCTCGACGACACAATCGAAATGGTGCGCGACGATCGCGGCGTGCGCTTAGTGTCAAACGAACAATCTGATTGATGAGAAGCGAGCTGCGCTCAAATCGGCGATTGACGGGGCCTAACGTCATCTGGCAACACCCAGGCCCAGTCATCGACATTGCGCTCGATGACAACGACGCGCCACAACTAGAGGAAAAGTGGAAGCAACTCATAACCACGCTTCTTGAAGGCATGGGATGGTCGGTTGAGCTTGCGAGTCGTCATTTCCCGGGTGGCTTGAGCTTGGCTTTTAATGCGCCAATGGATCGTTTATATGTAGCGTGTGAAATGAATGAGTGGGCCTATGATGCCGCAGTTGCCGACATTAATGGCGATGATGCTCCAGACTTAAGCGTGGCAATAGCAAACTTCACCGACGAAATGCGCCGCGAAGCGAATCCGCCTTTATTGCGTATTCAATTAGCAGCTGCCCAGCGCGGAGAACAATTTTTGACGTGCGATGATTACGTTTCAGTTGGCTCAGGCATAGGCTCACAAACATGGTCGGTTAAAGAATTGCCCGAAGCCGCTAGCATCGATTGGGAGGCTATCTGCCGCGTTCCTACAGCCATGGTGACCGGCACTAATGGTAAAACCACAATCGTGCGTTTGTTGCGCTCGATGGTTATTGCGTCGGGCAAAGTACCCGGAATGTCATCAACTGACGGCCTAATGGTCGGTAACGAAATCCTTGACCGCGGTGATTGGTCTGGCCCCGGAGGCGCGCGCACCATTTTGCGCGACAATCGAGTTGACGTGGCGTTACTCGAAACTGCGCGTGGCGGAATGTTGCGTCGCGGTATTGGGGTCCTTGAAAATGAAGCTGATGTCGCGCTAATCAACAATGTCGCTCCAGATCATCTCGGCGAGTGGGGTATTCAAGATGTTGACATGCTTGCCGACACTAAATTTGTGTTGCGTCACGCAGGTAAAACCATTGTGCTAAACGCAGATGATGAACATTGCGTTAAGCGTGCTCGTTTGGTCACGCGGCCTATAGTGTGGTTCAGCCTTGAAGCAGATAATGAGTTAGTGGCGCAACATATCGCGCAAGGTAACGAAGCAATTCGCCTTGATTCAGATAATATCATACGTTGCTACAACGGTGAAAATATCGAATTCGAAATTAGCGCTAGTGACATCCCGATGACTTTTGATGGGGCGGCTGTCCATAATATTGCTAACTCTATGGCGGCAATCGCAGTGGCGCGTAAACTCAACATCGAAAATCAGTTCATTACCCACGCTCTAAACACCTTTAAGTCTGACACCAAAGACAACCCCGGCCGCCTAAACATCTTTGAAATTAATGGCGCTAAAGTCATCGTTGATTTCGCGCACAACCCACACGGCCTAACCGCGCTATCTGCGATGGTGCAGAAAATGCCAGCCAAGCGTCGACTCATAACCATCGGCCAAGCCGGCGATCGCCAAGAGTCAGATTTTCACGAAGTAGCGATGTGCGCAGTCAACTCGGGGGCTGATCGCATTATTATTAAAGAGCAGATCAAAGACTTGCGTGGACGCGAATTAGGTGAGGTCCCAGCGATAATGAAAAAATCTTTGCTCGGCGCCGGAATCAGCGAAGACCGCATCGAAGTGCTTGGCTCAGAGATGGAAGCCACTGCCGCAGCATTGGACTGGGCGGAGCCAGGCGACGTCTTGCTTTTACTAACATTGTCTGAGCGTGACGACGTCTTAAACTACTTAAATAGCATAGTTTAGGTGGTGCGCCCGAGAGGATTCGAACCCCCGACCTATGGTACCGGAAACCATTGCTCTATCCAGCTGAGCTACAGGCGCATTCTTCTTGGCGATAGGATACCCTTGTTCCATAAAAAACTAAGTTATTTTTTTATTTCAGGGAGAGAAACACGTTACTTTGGATATATCTATCTCTAGCAGAGTAGACCATCATGAAAATCAAATCATCCCTAATAGCATCGTCCGTAACTATTGCGGTCTTAATGACGTTGTTAAGCAATCAGTTGCCCCACTCAGAGCTAGTAGCCAATAATAGCGCTTTCATTACTTTTTCCGACGTAGACGGCGACGGACTTGATGACGCACTCGAAGCCCGCTGGGGTTGTTCCGACGCAGATGCCGACTCCGACGGCGATACGCTAAGCGACCTTGACGAAGTTTTGTTGGGCACCGACCCACTCGAGTTCGATGATTTAATCCGACTTGATCCGCCCCAGGCGACAATGAAAATTGATTCTTATGTTTGCGATACCGATTTGGTTATTCAAATCATGACATTGCAGCAATTCAGTACAAACAACATACGTTTTTACTGGGCTGATGCGGTTACGTTCGAAGAGGTTCCGCGCACAACATTAATGCGCTTACCCGCCGAGCGTCATAACTACACTTCAATCATTCCTGGTTATTCTACGCAAGTTATCAAAATAGCTTTGCCGCTCCATAAAGTAAAAGCGCTCGGCAATATGGCAATAGGCATTGAAGGCTATACCGACGGCGTCCCTGTTGGCGACCAAATTCGTTTTGTTTCGATTCACAACGAGTTACTGGAATGGCGTGACACAGGCGCTTTCTCAAGATACAACGCTGCGTCTTCGGGCGGCGGCGGCTTGTTCCCTGTCGATCCTTTAGGCGACATGCCTGGCGAAGCAACAGTCGGTGAGGTTTGCGTGCAAACACTGCAAGAAGTAGCCTCTTTGGGTAATGGTCAAAAGCTTTTCCAGGTTTCTGACAGCTACTGCGACTACTTGCCAACAGCTCAATGTTTCGTTGGCTGCATCGCAGCGGTGGGTGACACTCTAGTAGGCATCGATATCGTTGGTCTACTTGCCAACTAAATCACTCAAACCCTTTAAATCCGGCTTATTAGTCGGATTTTTCTTTATTCTTAGCGAAAAAGCATCTATTTAGTGGAACTAAAGACAGCCCATTCCGGTCTTAATAGAGGTAACGCGTGACATTAGACTCAGACTCAGATGCAGACCTCGTTCAGAGGTGTCAAAGCTCAGCAGGAGCAGAGTTTGATGAAGCGTATCGCCAACTTTTCGCTCTTTACCAAGACAGGGTTTACAATACGTGCTTTCGAGTCACCGGCAATGCAAATGATGCATTAGATGCGGCTCAAGAAACGATGGTAATCATCGCCCGCCGCATTGGTGCTTTTGCATTTCGCAGTAAGTTCTCTTCGTGGGTTTATCGCATCGCGGTTAATTCTGCGATCGATATTCGCCGCAAACGAATGGACGCGCCGCGCTCTGGGATCACCACAATTATTGGTGTTGCTGATGGCGACCAAATGATGCAGCAGGCCGCCGACGAAACCGTCGGCACCGAACCTCATCAACAGCTTGTATCTATAGAAAACCAGCAACTGATTCAGTCGGCCTTAAGCGACATGAATCTTACGTTCGCAGCAATTTTGGTTTTACGTTACATCGAAGACCTCAGCTACGAGGAAATTTCTGAAGTACAAGGCTGCTCGCTGGGCACTGTAAAATCTCGTCTTAATAGAGCGCATCACTCTTTGCGTGAGCTCTTAGAGTCACGTGGATATGATTCAACACTACTAACTTAACTTAACATGACCGACTCGCAACAATCCTCAGAACTGCCTCCGCAAGTAATTGCCGAGCTGCGGTCTATGGGTGATTTGCAAGCACCGCCAGAATTGTGGCAAGGTGTTAGCGC
Source organism: Planctomycetota bacterium (assembly GCA_028821845.1). Lineage (GTDB taxonomy): Bacteria > Planctomycetota > UBA1135 > UBA1135 > UBA1135 > JAPKEZ01. Next base: position 4,710 of record JAPKEZ010000023.1, read on the forward strand.
GCAGTTGATCGTCGGTAAGCTCGAAACCCAACAAGCTCCAAGCGGGTTATGGGATGTCGTCCATACACAACTTACTGAAGAGGGCGTTATTGCGCGGCCTGCTAAGATCTTTAGCTTGCGGCCGGTGTATGCCGCCGCCGCAGCTTTACTGATTGTACTTGGAGTTGCCTTTCAATTCGACTGGGCAGCCTCTAATGATGGTTCAGGCCTGCAACTTGCTCCTGTTATAAGCGCCGAGGCCAAGGCCGAATTTCGTTCTCGCGTAGCTTTTATCGAAGTGCAACCGCACGAAATGTCTAGCACTTCACGTGCTCTGGCGGCATCACTTGGCGGCACCATTAGCGAGGAGATTCGCTAAAATGCGTTGGCTCTCTCTAGTTAGTATTTCGTTGCTGTTTACATCCTGCGAAGAAGTCCATAAAGCAGATGCTGGTAGCGTAACAACTCAGAGCGCAACAGCAGGCGGAGGCAATCTACCTGACAACTCAGCGGGCTTTTTGTCAGAACCACCGCAGTTCACATACCCAGAAGACTCAAACATCTATCTTCAGCGCGAAGTCGAAGTGCCAAGTAATTCCGCGGCCGGCGGCTTCCATGTTTTTCACGAGGTGTTGCGTGCTGACGGGCAAGGCCTCTTCAATCTAAAAATCATCGAAACAATGATGGCTAGCGACACAGTTTTCGGCGCGCCTTCAGTAGATGTTGAAATAACTTACCAAGATCAGCAGCGTTACATGGTGAAATACCGTGATATCCATCTTGGCCGCGGCCTGTCTCAAAACTTTAATTGGACAGAAGATCCAGTGCTTCAGCAAATTGCCGGAGTCGACTGCGTGCATTACACAGTCGAGTCAGTTCACGGGCTAGGTGACGCCGAGTTTTGGACAGATGCCAATAACGAGATGTTGTTGGCCTACACACTGTTTGATAACGCCGGTGAGATAACTTTAAAACTAACAACAACTGTCATTGATACCGCCCCTGTTCACGGCGGAGTTGGCTGGTCGTCACCGTTGGTCAATGAGCAGAATTTCGATCCAGAGAATAATACCATTACTCTCGATTTCGAAGTGTCGCAGCCGGCTTACCTTCCACCAGGATTTTACACGAAGAGCGTGCGCGTGCTTGATTCCTTAGGAATGTTCCCAGGAATGGGCAATTCACACGTTGCTCTCTTCTCAGATGGTATTCATCAGCTGTTTGTTGCTCAGCATTCAGATAATAGCGTTGTTAACAATGGCGGCATGTCACAGGCTCCAAACAGTATTACATTGGCTAAATTTAGCGAAATCGGCGGAATTCGCATGGTTGAGGGCAATCCGCCACTAAAAAGGGTGTATGTAGTGGGTTCTATGTCCCGCGACGAGATCCACACCGTATTTAGTTCATTATTTTAAAGAAAAAGGCTAATGTTGGGCTGAGTACGGCCGCAGATGTGTTGACCCAAATAACACATCATGCTTACAACCATACTTACAACAATACTTTTCATGGCTCCTCAAGAGCCTTCACTGGTTTCCGGATCTTACCGGGGGCCTGTAGATGAGGCGCAAATCGAAATGCTTAGCTACGGCAGCAGCGCTACAAGCCCATTTGGGCGCACTCTCAGCACGCCTGACTCCGCCTGGGATCGCTGGGAATTCTGGTACGAAAACGAGCGCGACACAATTGTCCGCGGCACAGCTGATTTCCCGTCTACCGCAGTAAATGAATCTGGAGCCTACGGCTCGAGTGCTTTTAGTGTGAAGCGCGACGAGTTTCTGCTTAAGTCTATTCCGTTGTTGATCGAGGCCACTCTATCTGCTGATGCTGCAGTTCGCGAATCAGCGCTGTTATCTTTGGGGCGCGTTGCGTATCCAGCGACCACTTCATTTATTATCGATGCCCTTGCTGATGGCGAGCAAAGCGTACGTCAAGCGGCCTATGTGGCACTCGGTTTAATGTCGACAGCCGAAACGTCCACCGTGCTTATTGATACCTTCAATAATTCAGGTGACTACAATGCAAAATGTTTCGCCGCAGTTGGCCTTGGCCTTAGCGGGCGCATCGATGCCGGAGATTGCTTGAATAATTTCTTTAAACTGATGCCAAGTAAACGTTCATGGCGACAAGCTGACGATTTGGTTATTGCATCATTGCTTGCAGCAAAGATTAACACCAGCGTTGACTATAGCAAAAATTTGCTGGCGATGACAACTGTTATGGACAAGCGCAAGGCTTCAGACGAACTACAGGTCGCTGCTATCAACGCCCTTGCTGCCACTGCTGACACCAAAGCTATCGAGGTGTTGGTTGAGAATATTAAGTCACGCAGCGAGGTCGTTGCCGAAGCATGCATCGCTGCTCTTGGTCATTTTGGTAATAAAGTGGCTGTGCCGGGCCTTATTGAGATGTTCGAAGAAAGTAATAGCCCGCGCATTCAGGGCATGGTGCAATTGGCTCTTGGTCAAATCGCTGACGACAAGGCCGCCGCATTTCTATTAGAGAATCGCCCACGAGTTGCTGATGAACTTTATGTTCGCACCTCTTGGCTAATTGCTTGTGGCATCGCACAGTTGTCAGAAGCCTACACACAAGTCGCCGACACAGCAATGTTCGGCAGCGACTTCAACAAGCATGATGATGCGGACGCATCGCGTAATAATGAGTATGAGTTACGTGGTGCGGCTGCACTTTCCTTAGGACTATTCGCCAAGCCAGCGGCGTGTGTAACCTTAAGCAAATGCTTGCAAGAAACAAGCGCTAGCGAAGAGCTAATCTCTTATATCGCCACTGCGCTCGGCATGATCGGCACCGACAAGGCGGCGAGCGTGTTATTGGACAACGCAGATCAATTTAACTACTCTGCTACCTCACGTCGCGGCTTTGCGACAGCATTAGGCATGTGCACTAACGAAAAAGCCAGCACGCAACTTGCAAAGATGTTGTTGAACGATGAAGATGCAACAGTGCGCTGGGTATCTGCACACGCCATGGCTGGGGCTCGTGACCAACAATCGCTAGAGCAACTAGTCGCCGCAATTAGCGAAGACATCAGCGAGAATAAGACCAGTGACCGCACCGCCCACCTAGTGTTAGGCCTAGGTTACTTGGGAGACTCCCACCGCGGAGCGACACTTGAGTCTTTTGCAGCCAATGTCGACCACCGCCAGCAAAATAAAATGCTGACTTGTTTAAAGAGCTACTAGTAAAAAAAAAGGCTAAATAAGGGTGCATCAGCCAGATTTGGGGAGTAACATTAATTAAGTTGCTCCTCAAGATGAACACTCCTCCCTCCCCTTACGACATCAGTAATCCCCAACAGCGCATAACCATGCTTCAAAAATTAGAATCATTGGTGGCCGTTTTAGAAGCCACCCAGCGCAAGGTAGATTTGAGCCTTGAGTCGTCTTTTGCAAATCGTGAGAGGTTGCAAAAAGTGCGCACGCAAGTGTGTAATACTTTGTCAGTGTGCCGCAACGCGCGGCGAGCCTTGGTCCAACCAACGGCAATCACTGACGAGGATATTGACCGAGTTGATTTAGAGGCTTTGTTCACTAAGCTGGGCAGCTTGTAAGTCTAAGTGCCCCAATCGCGGGCATAACGATAGTCAAGATTGATAGTACGGCCGGTCACTTTAGCAATTAGTGGCGGTCGTCTTTTATATTGATTGCGCTGCACGCGGGTGTTGATTAAATCAATAAACTCTGGCGCGAAGTTTAGAGCGACTAATTCATCGCGATTTAAACGCTGTTCAACCATTGCATGCAGTAGCGCGTCAATAGCATCGTAAGAGAACCCAAGCTCTTCTTCGTCTGTTTGCCCTTGCCACAAATCGGCGCTGGGTGGACGGTCAACAATAGCCGACGGGACACCAAGGTGGCGTGATAGCGCAACGACTTGCGATTTATATAAATCGCCAATAGGATTAATTGCTGACGCCATATCGCCATGCTGGGTGCCATAACCTAGCAGCAGTTCTGTTTTGTTTGATGTGCCGAATACCAAGCCATTAGCCGCTGCCGATTGATCATAAAGCGCAGTCATGCGTAACCGTGAAAAAACATTTCCTCGCCGCAATCGCGCAGCCTCTGTTTCACCATTGGATAATTCTGGATGTTGCTCGAAATAAGCATCGGCTAGAGGCGAGATGTCAATCACTGAAAATTTACAGCCAGCATTGTCGGCACCTTTTTGCGCCAACTCTAACGATAGAGGGTCGCTTTCGCGGTAAGGTAGGGCGATGGCCAATACATTCTCGGGGCCGAGTGCTCGCACTGCTAATTCTAATACTAGGGCGCTATCAATCCCGCCGGACATTCCTAGCACCGCTTTTGTCATACCTATACGTTGCGTTTCTGATTTAAGAAAACCAATAAGAACGCGTTCTGCAAGCTCAACATTACACGTTGGCGGCTGCGGGATATTGCTACTCATCATCTATCAAGCCCGATAAATCTGGGTCGTTGGCAATGATAGCAAGCTGTCGCCTCACTAGATTTGCATGAGCGTTGCGTCGTAGAGGCGTTTCGACACGCGCTCTCTTCAGGGCTGAAGAAGTAAGTTCATATACAACCAAATCTTCTTCGGAATGATGTGCGGCGGCAACCACTTCGCCTGCCGGAGAATTGATTGCAGATTCACCATCGAACAACACGCCGTCTTCGTAGCCGACGCGATTGCAGCGCACGACCCATGTTTGCAAGAACTTTGATTGAGCAGCGCACAATTCGTGCCATGATTTTTGCGAAGCCAAATGAGCTCCATCGGTCTTAATGCCGCGGGATGGTGAAGCAACTGGAACAAGCAGAGCATCGGCACCTTGCAAAAAATGCAGCCATGCAGATGACAAGTGCCAGGCGTCTTCGCAAATTAAGAAACCGAAGCGACCATGCTTAGATTCAAAAGTTGTGAAATTGTTGCCCGCGGCGAAGTAGCGTCCCTCTTCGAAAATACCATAGTCTGGTAAATGCACTTTGCGATGCACATGCTTAATCACGCCATCTTCCGCGAAAACAAAGCTGTTGTAGAAACGGTGGTCAGGGCTGTGCTCTACAAAGCCAAAGGCAATACTAATATCTTTGGAGCGTGCGACTATTTCGCCAATCTGTGGGCTATCGAGGGTAAGCGCAACATCAGACGTTAAATCGCGCAGTATGTAGCCAGTTAGACTTAGTTCAGGGAATAACGCGAAATCGGCCTTTTGCTCAAGGCAGCGATCGAGCCACTGATGATGTGACTGAAGATTATCGGCGACCAGCCCAAGCTTCGGGTTGATCTGACAAATTGCGATACGACAATTCATGGTTGTAGGTGCGAAGAGCGCTTACAGGATGGGGTCGCGCTCGAGGATACCTATAAGAATATCATCGCTTGTGATTTGTTGGGCGTGAGCATGATAGCCAAGCATAATTCTATGGCGCAAACACGGAAGCACAGTGTCGCGGATATCTTGCGGCGTCACATGCTGGCGTTGGCGTAACACAGCCAAAGCCTTTGCAGCTCTAATAATAGCTTGCCCGCCACGCGGTGAAGCTCCGAGCTGCACGTCGTCGTGAGCATGAGTGCTGCTAATTAACCTCGCGATTTGAGCATACAAATCGTCGGCCACCACCACCGAGTTAGCTATTTGCTGCAATTCAACGACTTGAACGGCCCCGAGATTCGGCGCGCCGGATTCGTTGTTTTTTAAACGTAAAATATCCGTCAAACAATCTGTGCTTGGCTGTTCAAAATCGATTCGCATAAGGAAACGATCGAGCTGAGCTTCTGGCAGCGGGAAGGTGCCTTCAATTTCAATTGGATTTTGAGTGGCAACTACGAAAAACGGCTGCGGTAATTTATGCGTAGTGCGTGCTGCTGAGACTTCTCCTTCTTCGAGAGCTTGCAATAGTGCAGCTTGTGACCGCGGAGTCGCGCGATTCAATTCGTCAAACATACATAATTGTGCGAATATCGGGCCAGGCTCGAATTCGAACTTCGAAGTTTGCTGGTTAAATATTTCGCTGCCCGTAATGTCGCTAGGCATTAGATCGGGCGTGCCTTGAATGCGCTGGAAATCTAAGTGCAGGCATTGAGCAAGTTCACGAAGTAAGCGAGTTTTCCCTAAACCAGGAGCTCCCTGAATAAGGCAATGACCGCCAGAAATAATGCTCGCCAAAAGCAGCTCGACGGATTGGTCCGCACCAAGATGCGTTTTGCACAAATGATTATGCAGTGCTGTTAAGTCGCTTAAGTGATTAGATGTCATGGGCTGTCAATTCGCAGATGTCTAATACATCGTACAAGTTATTTATAACCTTGACGCCCTCATGTAACCCACATTCAATGTTTTTGTCGCGGTCAACCAACAGCGCATGCATGCCTGCAGCAAGAGCACCGCTAATATCGCGCTCAAAGTCGGCACCGATATGAATGGCGGATTCGGCGGCAACGCCGCAGCGGAATAAGGCACGATCGAAAATTGCGCGGTTAGGCTTTTCGGCACGCAACTCCGCGCTAGGAATTATGACATCTAAAAGTTTCTCGAGCTTTAAACGCTTCGCCAACACTGGTAAATCTTCTGACCAGTTGGCGATAATTCCGGTTTGAATGCCGGCGCTCGACAGAGCCTTTAACACCTCAGTAACTTCTGGGTAAACCATGTATGCCGCCGCTTTGGAGAAGTGCGCCACCACAGCTTTTGATGCCTTGCTGGCATCTTTAGGGCTAAGATCAAGTGAGGCGAACACATTCGCGTTGTAGGCCATCCACCATGCTCGGCTGAACCTTCCTTGTCCGTCAATCGAACTAGGAGTCGCGCTAAGCGCGCGCGACAATTCGGCTTCGACAAAGTCTATGCTTAAATCGGTGGAACCATACTCGGCAGCAGCGTCGAGATAGATTTGTGAGCGTTTTATCTTTTCGCAGAACAGGGTGCATTCGGCGTCGAAGAAAACGGCTTTAAATTTATTGTCGTTCATGATTGGGGATACCTAGATTGTAACGTTAGAATGAGTGAGAATGAAATACCAAGTTGCTAGATACCTGATATTTCCGCTAATTATTAGTGGATGCGCAAACTTGTCAGGCGAGCGTGCCCTTGAGGGAGCTGTCACGCCACAAGAATTTTCCGTGATTGACCAAAGCTGCCTACCGCTGTCGCTGCAGTTTAGTCATGACGAATGTCGCGCGGCGCCGTCGGTGGGATTAGCGGTGCAGGCGATTGCAGAGGGAAACTTTGAATCGGCGTGTATTAGTTTGCAGAAGGCGCGCAGCGTGGCTGACAATACTGCGTTGGCCGGTTTGCATATTTGGTGCTTAGTGCAAGATAATAACTTGTCAGCGGCGAAACAGCTATTGAATGCTGCAATTGCCGAGTTAGAAGTAGATCAACATATTGCTTATTCAGGAGCGATTGTTCACGAGAGATCGGGCAATCATCAGTTGGCGTATTCTCTATTCAGTGATTTATTCGCAATCAATAACGAGATAATGGTTTTACAAGCATGTGCGCGAACAGCATTGGCAAGCGAGCAGGCGCAGCGTTGTTTAGATTGTCTCGACCGGTTGTTGCTGGCTACTGATGTTACCCCGAAACACCTTACTATGCGCGCCGCTGCTTTTGCACAGCTGCATCGCTATTCAGAGTCGATGGCGCTATTGGTTAACATGCTGGAAGACTGGCCGAACGATGGCGAGTTGCTACTACAAACCGCATTCGTTGCTTATGATTATGCAACTGAGTCAAGCGACCCCAATTTATATGTTGATGCAGCTAGATTACTGCGCCGCATCACAGAATTAGACCCGCAAAATTCTCTGGTGTTCCTGCCTTTGGCAAGATGTTACGCAGCGAGTGGCGACTTTAACGAATCTACGCTTGCCTTTGTGCGCTGTATCGAGCTAGAGCCGAATAATGTAGCGGCCAGCCATGAGTTAAGCGACCTGTATATAACCTATAATGACAAATCACTGGCGAAGAAGATTTTGCGGCAGTTGCTGAATCAGCCAATAAGCCCTGTTGCGCGCCAACAAACTACTAATAAATTAAGCCAGCTAGATTGATTATGTTTCAAGATCAAACCGATACACCCACCCAGGAGGCCACACCGCTGTATTCAGTTACTGATTACCTCAGTGATAGATTAGATGAGATTACATCGAATGATTTAGCGCAAACCGCGATTGTGCTGGTAGCCACATTTGTGTCGGCCAAATTGATCAATTGGATTAGTAGTTCAATTCTACAGCGCATAGCTAAACGCACGGCCACCGACGTCGACGATCGTTTGATAAACGAATTCGAACGGCCGATAACCGCGACCTTGTATTTAATAGGGTTGTTTTTAACTGCAAAGATTATGCTGCCGCCAGCGATGATGCCATCTAGCTTTGCTCCTTGGTTGATGACAATTTCTCTTTACTATTGGGCGGTGTTTGCCTTCCGCGCGGTAAATATTTTATTGGTTGTTGCGACTAGTCACCCCAGCAAGTTCAATACTTTTCAGTCAGCGACTTACCCCCTATTTGACAATATTGGCAAGTTAATAATTATCGGCTCGGTGATATTCGTTGTAATTCAGGTATGGAACGTTGATGCAACAGGATGGCTGGCGTCCGCTGGTATTTTGGGCGTTGCGGTTGGTTTTGCCTCTAAAGACACTTTGTCAAATTTGTTTGCTGGGGTTTTCATTTTGGCAGACCGCCCATATCGAGTCGGGGATTACGTCCAGCTAGATGCTGGTGAGCGCGGTGAGGTTTCCTTCATCGGTTTACGCTCTACGAGGATTATTACGCGTGACGATATTGAGGTAACTATCCCTAACTCGGTGATAGGCGGTGGCAAAATTGTTAATGAGACGGGTGGCCCGACTAGAGCGATGCGAGTTCGTGTTCCAGTAGGAGTTGCATACGGAAGTGATCTTGCGCAAGTTGAGAAACTACTTCTAGAGATTGCAAATGGCGGAGAAATGCCGCATGTTAGCAATACTCCAGCTGCTCGCGTCCGTTTTCGTGGTTTTGGCTCTTCTAGCCTCGATTTTGAGCTATTATGCTGGATTACAAGTCCTCAGTATCGTGGATTGGTTAAACACGGCCTTTTAACGGCTATTTATCATACATTTGATAAAAATAACATCGAAATACCATTTTCGCAGCAAGATTTATATATCAAAGATTGGCCTGGCATGCCTGAAAAAGGGCAATAGGGCACTAAATTGCGAATTGTGTGGGAAAAAGTGGGAAAATGTTGAGAATGGCCGTCGATTCATAGGTCATGGAAAAAAGACTCTTTTTAACTGCTGTAGCAATCGCCGTAATTGGCGGTATTGCTGATACTCTTAGTCCCGACCTAGCAAACATCGCTGCCCTGCTTGTAGTAGGCGCTGGTGCATGGATTGGTTGGAATTGTGCTGGTGGCGATTCTTCTAAAGATTACGCTATGGGTGCTGCATTCTTGGTATTTCTCAATGCACCTGGCTGGGGCAATGCTTCTGCCAAGCTTGGCGAAATCCCATATGGTTTAGGAGGCTACGCCTCTGGAATCTTTAGCTCACTTGCAGGCTTGATTATTGTAATCGCTGCAGTTGGTTTGCTGAAGAACCTAATGGATCGCGCTCAGCGTTCAACCGGCTAAAACGTTTACGTTTTACATCTAATGACGCACCAGCCTTCGGGACGGTGCGTCATTTTTTTATACTCGTATCGGTATATGCTATTCGGCATTTATCATCAATAAACTTCTACAACTTCAAAACGCTCACATACGACTTCCATTGTTAGATCGAAATGACCATTGCGTTCAAAGTACTTTTGGTGATCCTTGCGCCACCCTTCTAAATCTGCATTTTCTCCTTCGTCCAGCGCGAAGACTTCTTCCACTTCGTTAAACATCCTAATCTCAATTTCTGTAGTTCGAATAGCAACAGCAGGGTTTCTTTCCCAAGTTAGAGCGAGATCAACTCGACCAAGCACCGGCATATTTTCCTCTCCCGAGGTGTAAGCGCTCAGGGCTTCACAAGTAGCTATTTTTTCACCACTAATAACCAACGCAGTCAGTTTGTCGCAGAGCTCTTTGCCATCACCAAACATAAAAGTTTTTAAACCTGGATATTTGGCTCTGATTTCGGATAAGTCCAGTTTCTTATTGGGTTAGTTTGGCCGCGTAACTTTGATTGGGGTCTCCGCTTAACAGCATTGACTCACAGAGTGCACTCATATTAGGCTGCACAGTATGCAAAGTATGTTTACCGTTATGTTTGAGAACGACTTGTTGATCGAGAGCGACTAATTTTTCGTCGAGCCAAATAGTCAGACCAGAAACTTCGGTACTTGCGATACTAATTTCTTGCCCACTAATCACCGCATCAATTTCTTGCCCACTTGTCGGCTGCTCGATGCTCAACCAAGATAGTTCAGGAGTCGAGTCATCGCTTAACTGCCAAGTCAAATGTGTTGGATGCGTTTTACGGGAAAACATAAGTTGGCGGGTGAGTAAGTCGCGATCCGGCAAGCCACCATGGCCGTTATTTAAAATAAAACTAAATTCAACAGGGTAGTCCGTGTCGCTATCTCCACGCAACGCAGCAAGCTCATTGTTAAATTCTTTGCACCGTTCAGCGCGACCGTAAGCTGTGTCCAGCTCGCCAACCATGAAGCTGAAATTGGTATTGCGTAAAGTTGCAGCGGTAGAAACACCAGCAGTTGGGGCAGAGGCAGATGCATGCACTGAAGCAAAGCGGTGCGGAATGCGCGTGCCAATAGCAAATGCACCATAGCCGCCGTGCGAGTAACCAATCAGGTGAACGCGGTTCTGGTCAATATCCCCTAAAATAGCGAATTGTTTAATCAATTGGGTGATTAGAGGCCAAACGTAAGAATCATAAAAGCCATTCCATGAGTCGTTTGGCGCCCTCAACGCGAGGTATTTATAGCCACTTACTTCAGGATGATCTTTGTAATATATCTGCATGTGCTCCCATTGCGAATCATTAAATTCTTTAGGCACGCCGCCACCACCATGCATGGCGATGACCAAAGGCCATCCGCTTTGCGGGCGGACACCGACTTCTTTTATTGTGTAAGGTGAAACGTAATCACCGGCGCTTACACGGTTGTTGTCGAAATCTTTTTTGATGTGTTCGACGGCGGGGCGGTTGCAGTAGGCATTCCATACTTGTTGGCGCGCACGCTCGATATCGGCCTTTACTAAAGCATCGAGGTTCATGTCGAAGGTAAATCCTTCACGCTTGAGAGGCGTTTCAGAAAAGTAATTAAGGGCTACACCATAAATACCTTGGTAAGGATCGGCGCTACCATCTTGCCCGACATAATTTGTGGTAACATCAGTCGCGTAAATGTAATCTTGTTCAGGCAGCCATGGCAACGGGAACAAATTCGCAGTGCGCTTGAAGCTTGCGGCCCATACGGCATTTTCTCCACCAGGAATCGCGCCGGCAACTCGCCCTTTGAACCAAGCGTTATTTAAACCCTGCGCGTCTGGTTCAGCAGCACCTAAGAAATGCCAACCGTCGTCCCAGATTTCTACCCAACTATGATTTCCTTCACCGTCCGGCCATTTAGCAATACCAGTAACCCGCGCTGGGACTCCGACCGCGCGACACGCGTCCGCTAATAAAATGGATAACCCTGTGCAAGAAGCTAGCCCCGTCTCAATAGTTTCGGACGGCGCTTGGTCGGCGCGATTGCGTTCTGTTGAGTATTTGACGTTTAGCCCGCCGAATAGTTTTTCATTTAACGCCAAGGCGGCTTCGGTAGTGGTCGCACAGTCTTTGACAATCGGCCCTGCGATGCTCATTAGGTTTTCACGCCACTCTTCGCGCTCTTCATTTAGCTGCGCGTAGGGTAAAACATAATTCATAAACAATTCGTTGTTAATAGTATTACGCCATGGTGCTTTGTCGAAAGCCGCGTATGCCAATGTGACATTGTTGCTTAAAAACCCCGTGGGCAATTCGTTAGCGTCGGTGCTCGGCATGTTGTCGCGTAAAAACTTTATTGCAAAATGCTGTCGAACGGAATCTTTTATTCCGTCACGCCACAAGCCATATCCCAGCTCTGACAAGTGCAATAAGTCGGGCATAATCTTCGGGCTCAATAGTTCGGTGTCAGATAAAAAATAATCTTTTATGTCTAACACGTCAACTAGATTGCGAGAGTCTAGCTTGGCAATCAATGCATTCACTTTGTCATTGATTAAGCGTCCGGCGGCATCGGCAGTGGCCCCGCGGGGAAAAACATCCAACAATAAGATTTGCATGGTGGGGCGTTGTTTGTGCAACTCATCAACAATCGCTGTTATGCCGGCAGCGGTGTCTGCTGGTTGCGAGCCTGATGCGTTATTGGTGCCAATCATGATCACAGCTAGTGATGGGTGAATAGAGTCCAGGTTTCCGTTTTGCAATCGCCACAACACATGTTGAGTTTGGTCACCACTAATGCCAAGATTCACTGCGGTATATTGCTCGTAATTATCCCGCCACACATTGGCGCCGGCATTTTCCCAAGCTTGCGTAATGGAATCACCGATAAATACTAGCTGACAGTTGCTCTCAGCCTCCGCCGCACGCGTGTTAATAAGCTCGTGGCGTTGCTGCCACCACGCATCAGCGCGCGCGGTAGGAGTGGTCTCGATTGAGGCCTGCAAAACAGCAGGCATGCAAAGGGCAATTAAACTTAGAATCATTGACGCATCATACGCGCCTGATGAACTAGGTAGACAAAAATCCAGAGAAATGATGACAGGTTATGAGCATATAAAAAAGTGGTATGCATGCTGTCATTGCTGGCGATTTGCAGTAAATAAGCGCTCAGTACCATCACCGGAAATAGCACGCACATTAGCAAGCCTGTAAGCCTCCCGCGCCCACTGTAATGGGATTTAATTTTAAAAATAATATGGTTATTAAAAATAAGCGCCACCGCAAATACTAAAAACGGTGCCAAGATAATATGCCAATTGCGAACGATATCTTGGTAGGGATGATTCAATATAGAAAATTCATCATCGTTCTCTAGGAAGTAAAGCATCCAGAAATAAATAACACCACTAATGCTAATTGCGGCATTAGTGGCATGAAGGAATATCCGGTCACTTCTCAGCATGAGCTTCCAGGATGTCTCGCACGCTGGCTACGGTTGCGCGTGAAGTCAAGGTCGCACCACTGACGCCATCGATGTCGCGCTTTAAGCGCAAATCATCATTTAGCTTTTTGCCAACGAACTGTTGGTAGAACCGCAGAGGTGCTTTATAACGCACCGGTTCGCCGAAATGGCACACTACAAGATCGATGATAGTCCCATCGGCAGCGACATGCAGCATTAGGCTCTGGCCCTTGCTGCGCACGCGTTTGCTAATGAAACACGCACTACTGTCATCGGTGCTTTCTTGTGACATGTAGAAAGTGTGTTCAGAATATTGCTCTGATGTTAATTCTGCCTCTCCCCATATCTCCTGCAGTGCCTCTTGTTGAGTGAAGTAAGTTTTTCCTTCAGCAGCAAATAGGGTCGCGCAGACGATAGCAGTTACGATTTTCATCTTTTAGAATGACCAGCCGAGAGTGAATTCGATGTTATTGGAATCAGCAAGAATACCTTTTTCACTCGTGATATTTTGGAAGTCTAATTTGTAAATGACATTCATGTTGGGCTGAAAGGCGAGTCCAAGCACATTGACGTTATATTGTTCTTCGCCTCCGAGGTCGTATTGTTCGGCACGTACGAATGGCGTTAGCGATAAGTTTTCATCGCCGCTTAGCAAATCGTAACCCGCTTCAACGTACCAACCATCGATGTCATCGGTGACCGAAGCCTCCGGTAATTGATCAGCATTCTCTACTGACGCGTTGGCAAATAAAGCTCTCACGCGAAATGGACCAGAGTCATATTGCACATGCGCTTCGACTACTTGTACATGATGATCGAGCTCAGTAGGATCGACAACATCATCACCCTTGTTGTTGGTTGAACCGCTATAAATAGCAGCGCCGATTAGCAAGCCACTTGTAGCTTGGTAGTCAAGGCGTGCCGTGACACCCATTTTTTCCGCCGCAGCTTTTTCGCCACCTTGACGGCCGCCACGCAGACCATTTTTTTGCATATCGAAACCATCGTCAGTGCCATTCACTAAGTACGCTTGCCATGAAAGATTGCCCGCGGTGCCGAGAACTCCAGCACCGTTTTCGTGCCAAGTGGATGGAATGATATAGCGCTCAACAAGAGGGCGCTTGGCGCTCCAAAAGGTTGTCGGCTCGTGAGTTTCGTTCATGAAACCCATTGGCAACAGAATGTGGCCAGCGCGAATGTTGAAGGCGTCTGAGTAGTTGCCGTCAATTTGGGCAAACTCAACGTGGATTTCATCACCGTGCTCGAATTCAATTTCAGAGTTGAAACTATAGGTTTCGTCGAATCCGTATCCTGTGTAAAGAACGATACGGTGCACATCAAAGGTGTCTGTTGCGTTCCCTACGTTGCGGTACGAGACTTCGCCATAGCCGCCAAATGAAATCTGGGCAGCTGCGGAAAGAGTAATGGTAATGAGACTCAATATCATTAGTGAAAATTATAGAGAAGCTTGAATCCTACGCAAGGGGGCTTATCCTACTTTTATGCAAATCACCATCGAATACTGCCAGATGTGAAACTACTTACCCGAAGCGACCCGTGCGGCCGATGAAATTAAGGATGCTATCGATATCGCCCCAGAGCTCATAGCTGGGTCGGGCGGAGTGTTTATCGTGCGCTGCGATGGGAATATTGTGTATAACAAGGCCGAAACTGGCGTCTTCCCCTTGGAAGGTGCGATAGTTGAACTACTCAGACGATAAACTAACATTCATGAATTACTCACGCAGCCAGGTGATGGCAGTGTTGTCCGATGTATTCGGGCACACCGAGTTCCGCCCTGGGCAAACTGAGGTTATTCGCTCGATCTTGGCCGGCGGACCAACCGTAGCAGTGCTGCCTACTGGGGCGGGTAAATCGCTGTGTTACCAGCTACCAGGCTTGTTGTTTGGCGGAACTACCCTGGTAATTTCGCCGCTGATTGCATTAATGCGCGATCAAGTGCGCGGCCTAAGAGAAGTGGGTGTCAGCGCGGCATCGTTTGATAGTGCGCAAAGCCCAGAGGAGCGCAAGCAGGCCGAAGCTGATTTACTGGCGGGTAAGTTGAACTTTTTGTATGTCTCCCCCGAACGCCTAAGCAATCAATGGTTTCTAAACACCTTGTCGCGTGCGTCGACTACTGTTTCCTTAGTCGCCATCGACGAGGCGCACTGTGTGGCACGGTGGGGGCATGATTTTCGCCCCGATTACATGAACATCGATAAGTTTTTAGAGTGGTTGCAGCCTAAGCGCACCGCGGCGTTCACGGCCACGGCCACACCTGAATTGCGCTCTGAATTAGGTGCCGAGCTTGGGTTCGAAAACCCAGATGTGTTCGTGCGCGGTTTTTTACGCGGCAACATCAAAATCGAAACTCGAAAAATGACCTCCGACGATTTGCGTAATGCCGAGGCCGTTCGTTTGGTGAAGGGTCGCGAGGGCGATGCTCCGGCTTTGATTTATGCAGGCACCCGTCGTGCTTGCGAAGAGTTGGTTGACGATTTGGCGCGCCAAGGTTTGAGAGCGGCGTTTTATCATGGTGGCTGCGACGGCGAAAGTCGCGCGCTAGTTCAAGATCGGTTTATTGCTAATGAACTCGATGCGTTGGTTGCGACAAATGCATTTGGCATGGGTATCGACAAACCAGATATTCGCTTGTTGATCCACTTACATTTACCACGCAGCTTCGAAGACTACTACCAAGAATTCGGGCGCGCTGGGCGCGACGGTAAAAAATCTGTCGCGGTGATGTTGTGGCGCGGTAAAGATTATCGCACGCACGATTTTTTAATTAAACAAAGCGACGATGGCTCATCGCCAGATCCGCGACACGTTGAGGCGTCGATGCGGCGCTTAAGCCGCATGTATGACTGGGCACAGTCATCGGTTTGTTCATGGCGTCGCGTGCTAGATTATTTTGGAGATCCAGACGTTTCAGCAATTGCCGATGGTTGTGGCCAATGTTGCCGCTGTGAACGCATCTTGAACAATCCGCCGCAAGCTGTCAGCGGCAAACAACATGATGTAGCGCACACCATTATTAAAAGCGTGTCCTTGTCGGGCATTAAGTACGGACGCAAAAAAAATGCTGCGATTCTATGCGGCAGTAAAGCGGCAACCATTCCTCAGCATGCGATAGGGCACGGCGCACTGCGCGGTCAAACGCTTGCCGCAGTCGAAGATGTCATTCAGGCCTTGCTCGACGCAGGCTATCTAGCGGTAACGGGTTCTGAATATCCCGTAATTGACATTACGTCCAAAGCTAATTCAGTGCTTGATAACGACGACGATATTCTGCTGAGTCTTCATACTGTTGTACCTTCAATCGCCGGGACAGTCGACGCAGATTTGGCAGCAGTGATTAAAGAGTGGCGTAATATTAAAGCAAAAGAACTCGGCGTGCCGGCTTATAGAATTTTCAGCAACAAGGTGCTCGAACAGATAGCATCTTACGCTCCAGAAA
>JAPKEZ010000121.1 GCA_028821845.1 Planctomycetota bacterium
AATTAACCGAAATGCTTTACGAAGGCATCTTCGAAGATATTACGCCGCAAGCATTGTCGGCGGTAGTAGCCGCGACTATTCACCAAGGACGTCCACGTGATACTTACCCTAAGTATGTGCTACGCCCTATTCAAGAATTGCTTCGCCAGGCCAAGCGCGTAGTTGAGCATGCGCGCGAACAAGAAGTGATGTCAGGGCTAGAGTCGACTATCAAGCAACTAGATGAATCAATGTCGGCGGCAATATACGAGTACGCTAATGGCTGCGATTTTTATCGCTTAAACAAATTCACTAGTGCTGCTCCCGGAGACTTCGTGCGTATCGCTCGCATGACTGTGCAGTACTTGCGCCACTTAGAGCGTTTGCTAAAAGACTCAGACCCGCAACTCTCTGAAACGGCAAAGACAGCGGTTAAGCAGATTTACCGCGGACCAGTTGATGTGAGAGCCGAACTTGGGCTTAACGCTCAAGAATTTGAGTCGAGTAATACTGCGCGCACCGGCGAAGAATCTGAGTGAGCTATTTTAAGTGGCAAGGCGCAAAGTATGTAATTGCCATCTGCTACCTCCCTCAAATCAATGCCTTCGAGGATAGCCATATTGGTCGTTGATATTTGATGATGCGCCAGAAGCTCTTTACATGCGTATACATCAACCGATGGTGTATCGATGCCAACGAGAATCACCCCCATATCTTGTAGGTGTGAGACCAGACCTACCGATAACGCATTAAAATCGGTGTTAAACGTAGTGCGATCCGGGAAAGAATCGGTGCGTAACAGAACGCGGGTTGATGTTATCTCGGTTTTTAAATCGCTTTTTTCAATCCTACAACCCGCTGCGACGTCGACACTAACCACTTGGCAGTCGCCATAATATTTTTCTAAATCTACCGATTCAATTCCTTCGCCGTCGGCGAGATAATGATTTGGAGCGTCGGTATGTGCACCGAGATGAGTTGTAGTGGTAAATGAACTTAAGCCAAAGTGGTCGCCTTGCTTTACATCGCAACTAACTTCGCGGCTAAACTCAACATCTCCCGGCCACACGGCTAAGTGCTCGTCAATTAATGGGCTGATATCGATTATTTTCATTCGCCAAAAGCTGCTACGACTTTGAATTCAACTGCGATTGGCGTCGGTAGATTGCGAATCGACAATGTCGTGCGAGCCGCATGGATACCAGTAAAGTGTTTAGTGTATACTTCGTTATAAGCGTCGAAGTCACGCTTCATGTCAATCAAATAAGCTGTAACATCGACCACATCATTCAATGTCAAACCACTAGCGGCTAGCACAGCTTTAATATTCGCAACGACTTGCTCAGTCTGAGCTGCGACATCGTAATCAAGTGGCTTATCATTTTCGTCCACTACGGGACCGCCAGGTATTTCGTTAGTCTGTGGAGTTCTAGAACCAACGCCTGACAAGAAAAGTAAATTGCCTACTCTACGAGCGTGCGGATAAGCTCCGACTGGGTCTGGAGCGTTGTCAGTATTTATGATTGAATCAGACATGTTTTATTTTGAAAGGATATCACGATCGCCTTGGTAAGTTTCGCTGCTATCTTCATCGTATTCAAACAACTGCGAAGAACTGTGCTGCGGGCATAAAGACAATAAAGCTTGGCCGGTACCGTAAACCGCTTCGTAACCAAATAGCTTTCCGTTGTAATTGTTAGTCTCTCCCATCACCGCAGCTAGCCACCACATGGCCTTCATGCGTTGCTCTCCATGAGCCTCGGTCGCAAATTGACGTGCAAGTTGAGAGACGTCTTCGAGGCGACCTTCTTCGAGTAACTCAAGAAGCTTGCGATTCCATTCATCGTCTTTTTGAGAATAAATTTTATCGTTTTGTGGGTCGATGGCTTTTGTGTACATCCGGTTCGACAATGAAGTCGAAGCAGCCACTGCAACTTTTTTGCCGCTTGCTTCAATGGCGTCGCGAGCAGCCTTACCTAGTACCAAAGTTTCGCCGCGATCCGCATAAACATTGCACGAGACAATTCCTATTGGAATACGATTGTCGGGGTTAAGCAGCTGAGCGACGACTAAAGAACCGGTATCGACTGGAAAGCCATGATAGTTGACGGTACGCGCAGCCAAACCACGCTTTTGTGCAGCTTCACAATAACTATCAGCGAAATCGGTATCTATTTTTAAATCGTAATTAATGGTACCCAAATCGTGAAAATCGTCGTCGACCTTTGACCAACGCGGGTTTGAATCTGCCTGCATTTGATGGCCAATGATGCTGTGCCACTGTGTGCTGTAAATCAGCAATAACTCAGCGCCAGAATCTGCCAACTGTTGGCGCGCGTCTGCGAATGAATCATGCAGGCGTTGCCAGCCGTCGTTGCGCTCTGCCGCGAGCAGCAGTTGTGGTCGACTGGGCGCTACGAATCCGAGAACTACGCTCATTGCTTAGGCCCCCGCCATTCCACGACAGCATTGCCCGTACCAATCACTGTGCCGTAACCATAAACTTTGGCCGGATAATCAGGCACACCTAGAGCGCCAAGCAACCAGGTGAGCGCGCCCTCTTTGCATTCAGAAATTGATTGCTCGATAAAGTCAGGCATCTCGTCGAGTATTTGTTGGCATTTACCATCGCGAATCAAACCGAGAACGTGCTCGTCCCAAGCTGATTGATTACTGTTGTAAATGTACTCGTGTTCCGGATCCTCAGGGTCAGCCGGCTCTGAAGTGAAGTGACGATGCGACAAAGACGTGGACGCCAGCAGTACCGCCCTCTTGCCTGATTTCTCGACTGCTTCGCGGGTTGCTTCGCCGAGTGCGAGCATTTCTAATTCGCCAGATTCATTTGAGTAATCGGAGTGGGTGCTCCCAGATGAAATGCAGACAATTTGTTTGTCCCACTGCGGATGCGCGAGGTGGCATGACGTAATGGTGCCGTAATCAACTCTAAAATCTGGGTTGCGCATCATGTGCATTTCGAGACCACGTTGTTGGGCAGCAGAGCAAATTTTTTCCGCGAGTTCTACATCTACCTCTAAGTCGAAATTGAATCTGAACAAGTTCGGGAAAATAGGGTCTACTGACAAACCAGAAAACTGTGGCACGCCTAGCAAGTGATGCCCAACTCGTGTTTTCCAATGCGGAGTATGAACTATTAACACATCGAAATCTTTCGAGTCTAAGGACTTCTGCAATTTCTGGTAGCCGTCATGTAATGCCTGCCAAGCACCAGCGCCACTTGAACGCGGTTCATTTTGTGGAGGGTTGGCAGCGTAAACCAAGTGCGGCGGATGCGGGGCTATACACCCTGATACTATTTCGCCCTTACTCATAGTTATAACGCACGCACACGTTGCGATCTTGACTAAAGAATTTAAAGGAGTACTCGCCACCTTCACGGCCGATCCCTGACTGTTTCATGCCGCCGAATGGAACACGCAAGTCGCGGAGGTTCCAATCGTTGACCCACACCATACCAGACTGGATGTGCTCAGCAAAATGGTGGGCACGTTGCAGGTTACTTGTAAACACCGAAGAGGCTAAACCGAATTCGGTGTCGTTGGCTAGCTCTAGGGCGTGTTCGTCGTCGTCGAATGGATGAACAGTCACCACCGGACCAAAAATTTCTTCTTGGACAGTGCGGCTGTCATGGTCTAAACCAGTGATTACCGTTGGCTCAAAGAATGCGCCGTTAGGGTCGCCATAAATTTCACCACCACAAACAATTTCACCGCCTTCTTCCTTGGCAAGCTCGACATATGACACCACTTTTTCACGATGCTCTCTCGAAACCATCGGGCCAATCTGATCACGATACAGCAAAGCTTGTTCGACCAAAGCGTCAACGAAGTCGTCGTATATTTCAGCTGCAACAAGCACACGTGAACCAGACAAACAAACCTGACCGCTATTGAAGAAGGCAGAGCGTGCAACCGAAGCTATTGACTGCTCTAAATTGCAATCCGCAAAAACGATGCTCGGATTCTTGCCACCCAATTCAAAGCTGGTCTTCTTGAGCAAAGGTGCGGAGACGGTGGCAATTGTTTTTCCTGTTGCGGTTCCGCCGGTGAACGACACGGCCTTCACCTGAGAATGGCGAACTAAAGCGTCGCCGATTTCGTGGCCGAAGCCATGCACCACATTAAACAAACCTTCTGGCGCTTTAACTTCCGCGAATAACTGACCAAGCATCGATGCCGTAGTTGGAGTTATCTCGGATGGCTTCGCGATGACGGAATTGCCCATTGCCAAAGCAGGACCTAATTTCCATGTCAGAAGATGCAGCGGAAAATTCCAAGGAGTAATTAAACTCACTGCGCCAAGCGGCTGGCGCAGCACGTAATTAATCGAATTTTCACCAGCAACCGCCGGCGTAGTTTGTGCAGCAGCAGCTTTGGCGTAAAAGCGCAAGTTGTCAATCGCGCGCGGCACATCGACATTAAGCGCAGTCAAAAAAGGTTTGCCACTATCTAACGATTCAGCAAGCGCAATTTCTTCTAAGCGCTCGTCCATCGCAGCGGCAACTACCATTAACAAATCGCAGCGCTGACTAGCATTCAGTCCAGCAGCGCCGGCATTACCCTGCCCGCCGGACAAATAACAATCGTGCGCAGCAGCGACAGCATCAAAAGCGTCTTGCTCATCGGAGCGCGGCAACAAATTAATCACTTCGCCCGTAGCTGGGTTAATGTTTTCAATCCATGAATCATCCGTGGCCGCGCAAGCCTGACCGTTTATCCAG
>JAPKEZ010000122.1 GCA_028821845.1 Planctomycetota bacterium
GAGAATATCATTCCGCCAATCCAGGCCGTAGCTTTCGCGCCTTGCGGTCGATCCTTGCCAAGATATTTTTTATTGAACTGCAACTTTATTAAACCTAAATATGCAATCGGTAGCATGAAGCCGCACAATAGCGTCGTTGGTACCGCAACCCACAGCGCAATGTCCGTCCATAGAATTGCACCGAGCACTCCTGGCGCAGGAATCAAACAAGCTAAACGATATTTTGCCGAACCAAATTTGGTGCCGAAAACTTCGGTGGCCACAAAGCCGCAACACACCATCTGCAAAATAATAGATGACACTGCCATGCCGAGAATTCCGAGATTGAAAATCCAGCGCCCTAAGCCATCGCCTACTACAGAAGCAAGTGCTTGCGCCGCCTCAACCGGACTAAGGCGAGTGCCACTGAATTCTAGTTCGCCGTAGTAAAAAGCATTGGCGGTAGCGATGCACATTAAAGCGGTCGCTAATAAATACGGCAACATCATTCCCGCCAGCAAATCAAATTGGGCGAGCTGACGGTGCTTGCGTCCCCAGCCGCGGGCAAGCAAGGTGTATGGATATAAGAACAGCATATTGGCACCAACTGCCGCTGCCAGTCCGCCGACCACTACGGTCGTCGCCGATACACCATTCACGCTTTCCGGAAATTGAAATGGAATCAATCCGGATGCGAGTGCCTTTGGATCGGCTATGCCTGTTTTGAAAACTACTAAACCAAAGCATGCCACGATACCCCACACTAATACTTTCAATGAATTCTCGAAAATGGTTATCGCCTTGCCAGCCCGTCCGTAGAGAAAGGACCACGCTATTGCGACTGCTAAAATCATCGCGCCAGCGACGGCATTAGAAATGTCGACACCAGCGGCGTCGCCCATGTCGGCGATTACTGCTGCACCAAGACTGTACTGCGCAAAGTGCCAAATGATGGACGATAGCACCGCGCCGCCAGCAAAACCGTAGGCGAATACCGGGCCGGCAAAGCGGCGCATAGCCGCGTAAGGGCGCAATCCTGTTGATAAAGTTTGATGCGCTATAGCGCTCATCATGATTATTCCGAGCACCATCGACACCGGGGCTACCCACAATAATCCGTAACCAAATGCGGCGCCAGCGAACAACATCGTGGCCGCAGTTCCGCCACCGAGAGTTAGTGCGCTTTGTAAATATCCAGGACCACCTTTACGTAGAAACGCAAACGCCCGCTTATAAGCAGGACGGCTAGCTTGTTCATCAAGCCACTTTTCTTCGGCAGCCAGCTCCTGTGCGTCAATCGGTTTAGACGACGGCAATCCATCGAAATCGGACAAGGGTTGTTTGTTTTCGCTCATTACTTATTTTGCAGGAGGTGGACGAAGGCCGCGCACTTTTTTCGCCTCTGGCCTAGCGCGATACTCAGGATCGAGGGGATAGCAACCGCTCTTCATGCCATTGCGTGGCGCTGTAGTGCAATCAGAAAAAGTACGGCACACCCGTTTACGCTGAAACTCTTTGCCCGCCAAATGGTCGCGCGCCATTTCAGGGTACGACAAAATCATGCGCCCTAAGCCGACGAAATCAACATGGTGGTGTGCCACTTCATATTCAGCAACTGCTGGAGCGTATTCTTGCAGATAGGTGTAGCCGGTACCGACGAAAATCATATTTGGGTGTGCGCGTTTAAGTTTACGCACTGACTGAATATGCGCCGCCACAGAATATAACGGGTCGCTGGTCGGTGACACTCCATCGCACGGAGCGAATGCCGCTGGTCGTTGCACATGCGGGCAATAGTAAGGCGAGCCGATTGTTTGATTGACTAGGCGAATGCCTAACTCATCTAGCAAACTAATAAATGCATCCGCTTCATCGAACGGATTGTCACGATCGTCCGACACCGACAAGCGCACGCCTATTTCTAAATCAGGGCAAGCACCACGCACGGCAGCTACGATTTCGCAAAATAAACGTGTGCGGTTTTCGAAACTGCCGCCGTATTGACCAGGCCGATTGAAGGCGCTCAGTGCTTCGTGCAACAAATATCCGTGGCAGCATTTAATGTCAACGAAATCAAAACCGGCTGCTTGCGCATTAGTTGCAGCGCGAGCATACAAAGAAGGAAGATCTTGCAAATCTGCATCACTAAGCAAACACGAGTCGTCTATTACGCCCACTCGCTCATCTAGAAAATCGTCGCGGAACATGGTGAGTGGTTCTGCCCCAGCACTAGTTGGGCGTGCCCAGCGTCCGGAGTGAGTGAGCTGCAAGCCGACAAAGGTTGCTTCGGTAGCAATTCCGCTAACCGCCTGTCCGCGTCGCAGCGCCGACATCAGCGACTTCATGGTGTCAAGTAAATCACTGTTGCTACCTTGATGCAATTGGTTAGGATTGGCGCGACCCTCGGGACAAACAGCATAAGCTTCGCCTCCCCAGATTAAGGCCGAACCGCTTAAACCAAAGTTGTACCAGCGGCGCAAAGTATCCGCGGACGGCCTGCCATCGCTGGTTGCGTCCCACCCTTCCATGGGATGCACGGCCCAGCGGTTATTCAGCGTGCGCCCACCAATCATAATGGATTGCGCCATCGCTAAACCTGTGCTTGGCACATCTGTCGCGCAACAAAGATCCGGATCAATCGTTTGCAAATGCTTTTTAAAGTCAGTTACGTTTTTGAATGTTGCGATTGTAGGAAAAGATGTCATGGCGCGAGGCGGCATCCGAAGCCGACGTGATTAAGAGATTCTATGTTCAGCTGACCGGCAGTTATGGTCAGCCGCGCGAAGTCTTCACTGCCATTGTACAAGTCAGCATGATGCTCTAACAGTAACGCGACAGCTGACGCCGGCAAATGGTCTAGTCCGTGAAAATAATGGTGGCCGTTACGCTCGACGTGTTTAATGCCTAAAGTAGCCATCAAGCATAAATCTTGTTGCAAGCCGCGCACTGCCAAATTAGTGAGGTCTTCACCAGACTGGAACAAGTCTTCATTGTCACAACACAGAGCGTAGTTGGTCAATGCGCGAAACACTCCTTTGCATGCTTTCACAGAGACCCCTTGGTATCCGAGATTAATGGCTGCCGGGAAAGACCAGGTACCGAAGTCGGCTTCATCGATGATTACTGGCGCGAATTTATTGACTTCAGACATTGCAGCATTGGCTATTGGGTCAAAAGTATTATTGCGACTTAACGGTTGCTCAATGAACGCCAATCTGTTTATCAAACGCGCGCCGACTTCGTGCTGGCTAACCTCGCTAAGAAACTTCGCCAAATCTGTTAGCGACTCGAACTGTTCATTGCCATCAATCGTAAAACGCGCGTCAGTCACACCGCAATCTTCGACTACGGCAGCGATATCAATCAGACGCTGCACATACTCCGGGCCGGGCCCCGCGACTTTAAGTTTGAACCAGCTAAAGCCGTACTCTGCAATGTCTTGCTCAAGCGAAGTGGGCAAGCCATCGCCCGGATCTTCGCTGTCGTGCAAGTCTTTCGTCGCCAGTACATCCAATAAGCCGACAGTATGGCGCACATGGACAGCCTGCGATGGTTGTGCCGGCAAGTTATCCTCCACTGACCAACCCTCAAGATTCGGATGAATTTTCCCCGGCGCGAAATCTAAACTTCCGCTTAACAATGCTTGGTGAAAGGACTGATTTGTCAGTCGGCAAACCGCGTCAATAACTGCTCGCTCGACGATGGAAACTCCGAATCCTCTCACTAACAGCTCGTCGCTTTCACGCGGCAAACTAGCAACTTGTCTCTGATAAAGTGAGTGCCACAAATCAAAACACGACATGAAATCTAATTCTTTGGCCACATCGAAAGCGGCTAAAGCACTATCAATAAGTTGCTGTGAATCTTGCTGCGGAGTCAAAGCTGGATCTTTCTTAAACCATTTAGGCACCAATAATTCAGATGCCGCACCACGTGCGCGACGCTTGTCGCTAGATTCAATTTCTACGGTAACAGTAGCGTATGGCGCAGCCGTTAGAGTGTGTATTCCAAAACGAAATGGAATGCGGGTGTGGCAGTCGACAGTAGTCAACTTGGCAGAAATTACACTTATCAGTGGTGGCTGGCTCATTAATTACTTTCGGCCGATATACATTGTTTAATCCAAAAACGATCAAGCAGTAATAACCCAATAAATCCGCACGTGGAAAGAATATAAGCGACGAGCAGATCTTGTGGGTAAGAACCAAAAATGAGCGTGCGTACGCTGAGAATCGCCATAGTTGCCCATAACGGCACGCGCCACCACACCAAAAGTTTTAAGCGCCACCGATTGGCAGCTCTGACGATGTCCATGTTTTGCACACGTTGCCCATAAGCGCCAATTCCGGTGGTCACAGGCATCACTTCGGACGCCATGGTAATAAGGCAAGCGACATAGGCAATCTCGTGCTGCAATGCGTAACCAAAAGCAATAATGCCAATGACGTGATGAATGATTAAATCACGGCGCAGGCCAACACCGTAACGCAGCTTCCCCAAGACCAACCACAGTAAGTCGGCAACAAAGTGTCCCATGCAAATCAGCATGCAGAAATGCAAATTACTTTCAAGGGCATCCCCGGCTGTGTGGTGGAAAATAAACGCGCGGTCCCACTGACCGAGATCGGCAAACAAGCCGTAAAACCCAACAACCGACAAAATGACAGCTGCCACTCCGCGCGACAACTTCATCGCGCGGGTGTAATTAGCTTTAGGCAAGTTGAG
>JAPKEZ010000123.1 GCA_028821845.1 Planctomycetota bacterium
AGCCACTGCAGGGGCAGCATTTATCCATGCGCTACTATCCCATTCTTCGAACACTAAACCGTATGCAGTGCAGCAAATTGCTACCAGTAAAAATTGGCGGCTAGCCAATAGAATTGGCGGAACTTTTTTCGCAAGGTTGTCGAGTAATAATACTTGGCCTGCCCACATGCAGGCTCCCAGAGTGACAAGCGCATCGCCAAGTTGCATCGAAAAATTGTTAGCGCTTAATAAGTATACTCCGAATAATACCAAACCGGATCCTGCCCAAGTTTTTGCCGCAATTTTATGAGACCAAAATGATGCAAGAATTGGAGTTAATATTACATAAATACTAGTTAGGAAACCTGCTTTGGAAGCAGTAGTCCATTGAATGCCGATTTGTTGCAATACGCAACCGGTTAGCAGTATAGTTCCGAGTGCGATAGTCGGCCAGCGATGATTGGTTGATATACGCAAATTGGTAGGGACCCGCAGCACAAATGGCTGAATGCATAGCCACCCAAGAAAAAAGCGTACGCCAGTAAATGAGATTGGACCGATGTCGTCCATGGCAGCGCGTTGAGCAACAAAACCACTGCCCCATAGCGCGGCAGTGGTTAGTAAGTAAAAATCAGCTTTTAGGCGCTGACTATTAGAGCGTGCCACTAATGTAGGTGCTGTGGAAACCGAGGATGTTGTTCAGGAAACCGAGGACGGATGTCCAATCGTCTGGCGACGAATACATGGTGGTAACAGTAGCTCCCTCTGGCACTAATGCTTCGGCAGCAGTCACGTCCTCTCCGGGGATTTCATAGCCTAAAATCACAAATGATTCGGCGTGAACAGAGAAGCTATCAGAAGTTGTTTGCACCCCAGCGCAGCTGAAAGTGAATAGAAGTGAAAGTAATGCGAGTTGTTTCATTACAATAAGCTAACTGTGTCTTGTCAGGTTTGCAAGAAGAGTGTAAACTGTCCGACCACAATCGCGGGGTGGAGCAGCTGGCAGCTCGTCGGGCTCATAACCCGGAGGTCACAGGTTCGAATCCTGTTCCCGCTACCAAAACACTAAGAGTCTCTTTTACAGAGACTCTTTTTTTATTAAATTCGAAAGTGATAGTACGTCGCTTTGACCTTTTCGCGCAATGTTGCAATGTTGTTGTGCCGTACCTTGCCAGCGACGATCACACCTATTCGCGACGACGCGAGTAATACTATTTCGCTTAGAGTTTGGGTGCCTTCTGCAGCAGTTCGCTTACCACCCGAAGTGAGTACATCGTCAATGCCGAGGTCTATGAGCAGCTCGAGCGAGTCAGTTAGTGATTCGCAGCTATCAAAAGCTTTATGAAAAGTGCAGGGTAGCGGGGCGCAAAAACCCAGTAGCTCAGCCGTTGACACCTCGTCAATTTTTCCGTGTGCCGTAAACCCAAAAACGAAGCCATCAGCGTCGTGCCGCTTGAACCACTCGGCCTCATGCTTTAATTCATCAAGATCTGCAACATTCACCTCAAAGTGAGGATAGCGGTTGCGCAGCATAATCCGCACCGGGATATTTATGCTCTTCTTGATGCTTAAAAAAACTTCGCGGTCTGCAGTTAGTCCATCGAGATCGAGCGCACTACATAGTTCGAGGCGGTCGGCGCCTTCAGCGACAGCTTGTTCGGCTTCGGCCAAAGTCGTGACACAGCGTTCGATGAACATTTACTCAATCATGCCGAGGTTACGAAACATATTCTGCGATGATTCAACAGCAGACAATGATGGCGAACACTCGACGCCAACTGGTTTGTCGTAACCCAACTTTACTAATTCAGCGAATACTCGTGAATAATTAATCTCGCCGGTGCCTGGTTCATTGCGGCCGGGATGGTCAGCTAACTGGATATATCCGACTTGATCAAAACCATCGTTCAGGCGCCCGCAAAGGTCACCTTCAGATATTTGCATGTGGTACAAATCCCAGTTAATCTTGACCCATGGCGAATCAACCTCGCGAC
The DNA here is from genome assembly GCA_028821845.1 of Planctomycetota bacterium. GTDB lineage: Bacteria > Planctomycetota > UBA1135 > UBA1135 > UBA1135 > JAPKEZ01. Next base: position 1,974 of record JAPKEZ010000123.1, read on the forward strand.
AGATGCGGACGGCATCTACGCTGCCGTAAAGGCAATGCCCTTTGTGATCGCGGCGAATATTCATCGGCTCGACAATCAGCATTACTTCATATTTGGCCGCAATGTCTTTCACCAAATTCAGTCCTGTAATTACATGCTCATGCATTTCAGATTGAGTCATCCCTGGCTGGTCATTGCCTGCAACCACCGTCATCATTGGTGCTCCAATCTGATTGGCAGCTTTGCATGACGCCTCAATCTCAGCCACAAATTGCTGGTGATTTTCTGGGTTATTCATGCCAGGCGTAAATCCCCAGCCAGTGAATTGGGTGACCTTCACTTGGTGCTTCTCGCACTCAACAGCAATCGCGCCAAGGTTTTTGTTACGCCATGGCCAAAATTCTACGAAATCAAAGCCCAATTCCTTGGCTTTACCGATTCGCTGTGCGAAAGGTAAATCATATAACCACATTTCTATGTTTAGCGCTAAATCTAGCCTATTATCCTTATTTAGCGCTGGATTTGGACTAGAAACGCCGTTGGCAAAAGGGCTTAGGCTTGAAGCTGCACAGGTGGCTAATCCAAGTTGCAAGAACTTACGGCGGGTCGATTTAGTAGTCATGAGTACATATTTACCACTATACAAGAAGAAAACAACAGAAATAGGGTATATTTGGGTACGCAAACTCAAACCGTTCCTATCATCCCATGTCAAAAAAACTCCTCTGTACTTTCGCGGGCGCATTCCTTGCCGCACCGCTTCTTGCCCAAGACCCATCTCCCTCAGCGATGTGGCATACGGTGGGTGCTACTGATTACGCCAATCTAGGTGCGAAGCTAGTTGGTGTCGGCGATCTTGATGGCGACGGCAAAACAGACTTCTTGTCTTTGGCACCTAATGCAGACGTGTATAACTTCTCAAGTGCCGGCCGCGTCACTGCTTTATCGGCTGTAGATGGTAGCGTAATCTGGGAATACGTTGGCTGGCAAGACTCACAGCGCTTCGGTGCATTCGTTTCGTACCCCGGAGACATTAACGGTGACGGCGTAGACGACTTCGTGGTGGCCGAACCAGATGCCAATTACAACAACCTGATAAATTGCGGACGCATCACTGGCGTGTCAGGCACAAACGGTGCGGTCCTTTGGCAAAAGCATGGCGCTTCAAGCAACGCCGAACTAGGCCGTTCAGTAATCGCAGCTGGCGATTCAAATGGCGACGGCATCGGCGATTTACTTCTATCACAGCCGATGGCGTCCACTGGTAACCTGACGCGTAATGGTGTGATCGAATTAATTAGCGGCACCACCTATATCAACATTTGGACGGCAGAGGGTACTCGCAATGGAGAAATGCTCGGTGCTGGCACTAAAATAGTTGACGATGTTGATGGCGACGCACTGCCAGACGTGGTCTCACACTCACCAGAAGCTTCGACTAACGGCCATTACTTCAATGGCGTTATAACAATGCTGTCATCAACTGACGGCTCTCAGCTTTGGCAACTCGAAGGCGGGTCATCTCTCGAGAGACTTGGCGAGGCAGTGACTTTTGGTGCTGACATTGACGGCGACGCTTTGGGCGATTTGATCTTACGCAGCCCGGGCGCCTCGACTAACGGATTTTACGATAACGGCTCAATTAGCCTGGTTAGCGGCGGCTCAGGCGCAGTAATCTGGAATGCATATGGCCCAGGACACGGTTCGGCATACGGTTCTTCATACAAGTTTGTCGGTGACATCAACGCCGATGGCTTGCAAGATATGTTGGTAGGAGTACCAGGGGAATCTAGCAACGGCATGTCAGAAAACGGTGCCATCCGCGCGCTGTCTAGTGTCGACGGAAGTCAGCAGTGGGAAATCTTTGGCACTTCTAACTTCGGCCAACTTGGCTCGAGCTTCATAGCTCTCGGCGATGTGAACGGCGATGGCTTTGACGAGTTCGCTACCGGCTTAGACACTGCTGGTACGCAAGGCCGTATTGATAATGGTTACTTGCAGGCGCATTCAACAGTCGATGGTTCGATGTTGTGGCGTTTCGATGGTACTACTAGTGGCGAGCAAATGGGTAAAGTTACACTGCTAGTTGAAGATATTTCTGGCGATGGCATTGGCGACATCGTGGTTAGTAGCCACCTTGCCGACGTCGCTGGTTTTGGCGATAACGGTAAAGTTACAGCGATTGCCTCTAACGATGGTCACCAACTCTGGAGCGTCCATGGCGGCGAAAACCAAGAGTTGCTTGGCAAAGACATGAGGTCAGCTTCTGACATTGACGGCGATGGCATCGAAGATTTGTACGCATTCTCGTCACGCGCCGATACACATGGCTTGCGCGACAACGGAATGGTGAAAGTGATATCGACAAATGATGGCAGCACCATTTGGCGTTACGACGGCGGCCACGATGGCGATCGCGTCGGTGAAGCCCGCGTGATTAGCTACGACCACGATTACGACGGTGCCCGCGACCTTATTTTAGGAAGTGGCTTCGCTGCAACAGGCGGCATGCTCAGTAATGGTGCTGTAGTAGCAATATCATCCGGACGCGCTCTGCGCCTGGCAGTCGACAGCTTCCGTTCAGGCGGATTGGCGACCTTGTCACTGCATGGCATGCTTCCTGGCGCTCGCGCTCACTTTTTCGGCACACTCTATGGCCCAGGCAATACTGTGATGGTGCCAGGTCTTACTTTGGCGCTGTACCCACCAGTGATTTTCTTGGGCGGCAATAACGCCGAT
>JAPKEZ010000124.1 GCA_028821845.1 Planctomycetota bacterium
AGGGCTGCCATCCAAGTTTGTGGCGCAGTCGGTGGCGAAGAGTCTTGAGTTTGCTACGGGATTTATCGAACGATTACCCGATGAGTTAATCGATGGGGCGCGCGTACCAATGTTGGCGGAGGCTGTGCGCATGATTCATGCTCCGCTAACCTTAGATGAAGCCGAACTCGGGCGGCGGCGCTTGGCACTTGGTGAATTATATTCATTGAATGCTAATCGCGATAAATATCAGCAGGAGTGCGAGTCTTTGGTGTGCGCTCCGGATACCTGGCAGCGAATTTCAGATTTGTTGCCGTTCAACTTGAACGCCGATCAGTTGCAAGTGGTTGGAGAATTGCGCGATGATTTGGCGAGCGGTAAATGTATGCAGCGCTTATTGCATGGCGAGGTAGGCAGCGGCAAAACGGCGGTAGCATTTGTGTTAGCAATGATAGTGGTGGCGGCTGGCGGGCAAGTGGCGATATTGGCGCCTACCGAAATATTGGTGCACCAGCACTACCTCACTTTTAGTAAATGGCTAGCTGGCACTAAAACTACAGTGACATTGAATCATTCTGATGGTCACATTGCGATTGGTACCCACGCATTGCTGAATAATAAAATAAAATTCAACGATTTGCGCCTGGTAGTGTTCGACGAACAGCAACGTTTCGGGGTAAAACAAAAAGCGTCATTGATAGCAAAAGGGGTGCATCCACATGTTTTAACGATGACGGCAACCCCAATCCCGCGCACTTTAGCGTGGTCGTATTACGGTTCGCTACGACCTTGTGTACTCGAAAAACGCGCTGGAGCGAATGCTAAAATCGAGACTAAAGTTTTTAACGATACGCAAATCGAAGAGCAGTGTGAAAAGTTGTTACCGATGTTGAACAAGGGGCAGCAGATGTTAATAGTGGTGCCGCGCATCGACGGCGAAGATGGATTGCTGTCGTGGCACGAATATTTGATGGGCGGCCTTTTCAAACAATTCAAATCGTCGTTAGTGCATGGACGCCTCGACTCGCCGCAAGTGCAAGCAGCCGTGGATGATTTCCGTAATGGGGAAACTCAAATACTCTTTGGCACGACTATTGTTGAAGTCGGCATCGATATCCCCAACGTCCAGCACTTGTTGGTTTTCGATGCCCACCGCCTCGGCTTATCATCTTTGCACCAACTTCGCGGACGCCTCGCGCGTGGAGAAGACGCCGTTACGGCTTACTGCCAATTATTCTGCGATAGCGACGATTCCTTTGAGCGTTTGGCGGTACTTGAAGACTGCGATAACGGTTTCGAGGTGGCGGCCGCCGATCTTAATCAGCGCGGGCCAGGAGCTATGCTAGGCACTCAACAGTCGGGTCACGGCGGATTTCAGAGCTTTAATCCGGTTGCAGACGGTGATTTGGTGCAGTTGATAGCCGAGATTGATGGTAACCAACCTCTATAAAAACGCTAAAATAGTCCCCCCGCAACGAGCGGGTTCGTCCCCAATGTTTTTACGTTCAATTTTAACCGTCGCCGTGTTGTGTATCTGGTCCTCAATGGCCCACGCCCAGCTCGATTTGCCGCCAGCTCCTAAGCCTGCTCCTGCTGAAACAGAGCCCGCTGTCACAGGACCGAAAGAAGCTGACGCTAGCCAACTGCCAGCCGGATTTTTCGTTAATCCGGCCAATAAGGTAGAGGTATTGTTCAATGATTTTGAGGCCGAAGAAAAAATTACCACCAGTGATTATTCACGTTATCTAGAGAAGTTACGTAGCTTTGGTTTGAGCTCTCGTGCCACTGCATTGAAGGCATTGTTTTCAGATCACGCGCGTTCAGTAGAACTAGCCGCCGAAATTCTAGAGTGGGTCGGACAACTTGCCGATGCAGAACAGTTGATTAACGCCGCCTCGATTGCCGCTAATATCGACGCAGTTTCTAAGTGTCTCTATTCAGCTACTAGCTTGCAGGGCGGGAATTTACCACCGCTGGCAGCTAGTCTACTTGACCATCCGCGTCGGCAAGTGCGCACGCTAATTGAATCTCGACTTGGCGAATCACTACAAGAAGAATATCTGCCCAAGTTTATACAATTTATAGAATTCGGACGTGATTCAGATTTGCGTTTACGTGCTGCGCGCTTACTTACTTTATATTCTAATAATTCGGAAGCGCGACAAGCGCTACGTAAAGCGCTAAACGACAAATCAGTTAGTGTCGCCCTGCAGGCGGTTATAGCTTTAGTCGGCGAAGCTAGTGAGATTGAAACTTCAGCTTTACGCCAAGAGTTTGTTGACGCCAACAACGATATTGAAGCAAGTTATTTATTGTTTGGCTTGTTGCAAGCTCAAGAAAATCGCAGCGAGTCAGTACTCGACTCAAGTCTCGAGCCTCGGATGCGCGAAATGTCCCAACGCAAAGACATTTTCATATCAGCGATTGCCTCAGCTGGCCTTGCTGAGCAGTTGTTCCGCTCGCAGTTGCTTGAGTCGCTAAAAGGTCTCGAGGAACAGCTGATTTACAACTTGGTGCGTGCTGTAGGCGGTATCGATTTTTACCCGCAATACGCACGCTTCTCAAACTTGGCTCAAGGTAGCTTGCGCCGCGTGACAGGAGAATCAATGCTTGGCGAGCCGGCAAGTGCGTGGGTTAAATGGTTCGAGGCCAACAAAAACAACCTCGAATTAGTTCGCGGACGCATCGACATCGCACCACTCGACTTGCCGCGCTTACGCGTTTCAATTACCCAAGCGAATGGCGACGCCAAAGTTCTTTGCGGTAATTCTGCCCCATTTGTTTATGGCAACCGCATGATTGGTAGCGCAGGGCAGTCGCAAGTGTTTGCCATGCTTAACGAATACTCAATTCTAAAAGCAACCATTCATCCTGGTGATCTCGGTCTAGGAACAGCGCCGCTTAACTTGACCCTGGAAGTAACTCTCGGAGAACAACGCAAAGTATTGCGCTTCCGCGGCTCAGCCGGAGACCCTTGGCTTAGTCAACTGGTAGCAGACTTCAACGAAATATACGCTGATACTGGTTGGCAAACATTAGCTAGCTCAGGTGCTGACGGACTTGCATTCATTATGCAACATCTCGACGAATTTGACAGTTCGTTACTCGACCCAACCAGCCGCGGACAACTATTGCTAGATCTGTCAGAAGGTCGCATGGCAGCTCTCGACGACGTGGCGTTATTAGCATGGCTAGCAGAGCTGTCGCAGTTACCACAGCGCGAACAACTCTGGACGCCATCTATGTCGACCGAGTTGTATGCAATTGCTCAAGCACGCTCTGCAAACTTTGATGTTGCTAGCACTTGTATCAAGTTAGCTCTTGTCGACACATCTTCGGCACTATTTGCTACTGCCATAGACGCCGCTCTGAGCCAACAAGAGGGTCTTCGTGATGCGAGTTGTGAAATGGTGTTAAAACGATACCCGCTAGAGCAACTTCATTTGGCGTTGAGTGACTCGCGAGAGTTGGTGCGCTTGTCGGCGATAAATTCTTTAAATAGTCGCGGAGTTACTGCCGCCTCTATCATTGAAACCGCGCTTGGCGACGAATCAATTAATATCGTGCACGCTGCTTTGCATTCTCTTGGTGAGTTGCGGGTAGCTGGTTCTTTGTTGGCAGTCAATGCTTTCGTCGGAGCTGAATACGACGATACTACTCGTTCAATCGCGCTCAAAACAATCGGCGCAATCGGAGATGTAAGTTCGCTTCAATTGTTGTCTGAAACTTCTAGAGATTTTTCGGCGGTGGTGCGTGCTGCTAGTATCGAGGCTATATCTGAAATCGACGGCGAAGAAGCTACAACATTGTTAAGCGAATTGTTTGCCGACTTTGCGGGCACGCCTCTCGAAAGTAGTTTTCAGTATGCTTTGTTTATGCGCGGTGCAGCCGCCTGCCGCTTGGTGCTTCGCCCTTATGTCTTAGATTCTTCTAATGCAGAGTTGTCGCATCGCGCAGTAATCATTGCCGGCCTTGCTGGCGAACCGGCGGCCGCACCATCTCTAATGCAACTGCTGGCCGAGCAGCCGCGTTCTGTAGAAATTCTTAATTCATTAGTTTCTGCGACTGGTTCAGATAACCGCCGTCAACTTTTGCCAGCGGGCGTGTACATCGCTTGGTGGGAAGCTAATTCTTATGAGTTACCACGTAATTGGTTGCGCAACGGTTTAATCGCTTCGGGTTTCGAACTAGACGAATTCTTTGACGACCCGACACGTTGCGCAACTAATCTTTCAGTAGAACAATTGTTAAACGGCTTGCAGTCAGGCCCAGTGCGTTTGCGTGCTCTTTGCGCTTACTTCTTGTTTAACCTTACTGGTGTAGATGCACCAGTAATCCTCGACGGCACCCCTGACGCAGAATTATTGCGCCGCGCTCAGCCGTGGCAAGATTGGCTAGATAACCTTGACTAAACATTCTTTTGTCACCGGCAGAAACTTCCTAATCTGGGGGATAGTGATTGGTGCATTAGTAGCACTATTTTTTTTGGGTGCCGATTTTCAGCGTGTCGCCGACTTGTTACCACAAATTAAAGTGGCGGCCACCGAAAGCGGGATCGACCCCTACTTATTGGCTGGTTTGGTTTATGCCGAATCACGTGGCAAAGCTGATGCATTATCATCGGTAGAAGCGGGTGGATATTGCCAGTTGCTACCAAGTACGGCCGCCGAGGTCGCGGGTAAAATGGGA
>JAPKEZ010000125.1 GCA_028821845.1 Planctomycetota bacterium
CTATTTGGACTTGCGGTAATAGATTGCCATAGATATCCCGTGTAATGACTTTACACGCTTCTATTCGAGAGGGCTGGTTGCCAGAAAGGTCATGTCTAGACCAGACGACTAAAAACGAACCGTTTCCGAAATCCTCGGCGTCTGGCTTTGAGCAGCTATCATTACCGGCACCAAAGATATTCAGGGTGGGATCGCCTAACCGGTGAGTACTATATAGTTTGAATCCAGAGCTGATATCGTTGCCAAGTGGAACCAAGGTGTTTAGCTCAGTAGCTTTTGCCGTCGAGCCAACGCTTGTGTGGTTAACAACAATGACGTCGCCAAAATGGTTAACTGCGATGGAGGCGTGATCGGCGTCTTGGCTGCCGATAGTATTCAGCTCTATAGTATCACCAAAATAGTAATCAGCCTGCGCACTAGCGTTCAAGCTAAGCAGTAGAGGCACTAAAGAGTACAGTAAGAATTGCATTATGCTATTACTAGCTTTCATATCGCAAATATACCATGAATTCGGTTATGCATATGTATAAATAACCACAAAAGGTGAAAATTTAGTCGAAAACACCTATCTAGTCGAGAATTCTTTAATTTAAGGCCTGCAATGCTGTTCTTAGGCGCGGAAGACAGCTCTCAAGGTCGCCAATACTCACTGCGCCAACACTAGCGCGGAACCAGCCATCTTCGTCATCTGGGTCAACGCCAAACGCAGCAAAAGGCACTACGGCAAAGCCAGCGTTTTGCAGCAGATACGAGCGGATGTCATCGTTATTTTCTAGGACGGTACCCGATGGCGTTGTTTTGCCATACAGCTTAAATTGCGCTGAGATGTAAATCGCGCCTTGTGGCTCGATAGAATCGCATGCGAAGCCATCGCTTCTGAGTTGCTGAAGACCATTGTGCAGGCAGTCAAGGCGCCCACGTACGCGGTCGATCATGTCCTTGCGCCAGTCGTCGATTGCCGGCAGGTTACGCAGCCAGCGCGCAGTAGCAACTTGCACAGGAAGGGGTGCCCAGGTGCCAAGATGAGTGCCAAGTGCAACTAGCTTTTTAGTAATTGCCGGAGGAGCAACAAACCATCCGCAACGCAGTCCGGTTGCCGCAAAGTTTTTAGAAATACCATCGCAATGGATTACATATGGCGCGCATTCAGGTACCAATTGCACGGGAGAAAAGTGATGATGATTATCGAAAGTTAGCAGTGAATAGATTTGATCGAACAGCAAGTACAATGGTTTTTCGCCAGCTTCTTTGCGGCGGTCGTTCTCTTCGACCAAGAATTCGCCGAACTCGCGTAAATCTTTTTCGGGCATTACGCCGCCAGAAGGATTCTGCGGAGTGTTCAGCACAATCAGGCGCGCATCTTTAGCGTGAGGTTTTAGTAGTGCAACGGTAGGCTGGAACGAGTCTTCGCGCCGCGTTTGAATGCCCCGAACTTTTACTTGGCAAGCATCGCCGTAGTTGTGGTTATTCCATGAAGGAACAGGAAACAGTACCAAATCGCCAGGATCCACCAACAATTGATAAGTAGCATACAAAGAAGGGCGGCCACCTGACACGATTGCTATACCGTCAATCGGGTAATCGAGATTATGGTTGCGCATAAAAGATTCTTTTACAGCAGCACGTAAATCAGGAATGCCGGCGCCCGGTGGGTAGTTGGTGTGGCCGTCGTTTACCGCGTCGTTTAGATATCCTCGTAAAATATCGGGTATCGGAAACTGTTTCGGTGAAAAGTCGCCGATAGTTAAATTAGCCACGTTGTCTCCGCGGTCAACCATATTGCGAATTTCTTGACCAATGCGCAATATTGATGAGCCCGACATTGAGCTAGCCATGTGGCTTAGGCCGCGCTTGGCAGCGTCGGCCCCAATGTCGGATGGGATGCGAATTAGTTTTTGTCCTTGTTCCACGGTCTAATATTCTAGTCTAGCGCAGGCGTTTTAGATAGCGGTTGCGCAGCTGAGATTGATGCGAAACAATGTCTACCTCGCTACCACCAATGAAAAGCCGTTCGATGGGAACACCGTTTTCAAGAGGATCACCGTCACAGATAAAGAAGCTAGCGACTTTCCCGACTTCAATACTTCCTATGTATTGGTCAAGCTGTAAAACTTCTGCTGCACCCAAAGTGATGCTGCGCAGTGCGTTGAAGCTGCTATCGACGCTCCATGCCTCGGCAGTGGCAGCCTGGAAAGGAAGATTCCGTGTGACATTAATATCGTTGGTGTATAGCGCTACGCGGCAGCCGGCAGCAGTTAGTAGTGACGGTGAACGATATGGGTAGTCAAATGCCGACTCGGCAGATCCGGTCGGCAACGAGTGAACCGGGCCGGTAATGATGCTTGCGTTGTCCGAGCCGAGATAGCCAGCAACTTGGTAAGACTTTTTCGCCGACACATAAACAACGTTCAAATCATGCTTGGCCACCCAATCACGCGCCGCCATTATTGTTGCTGCCGAGTCCGCTACTAAGAAAATTTGTTGCTTGTCGCTAAAGTAGGGAATTAACGCTTCTAGTTTTGAATCGCGCTGCGCATGCATTTCTAAGCCAGCATATTCTTTAGTCAACTCAATCCAGTTATCAAGTTCTTCGACATCATCATTTTCTGTAGGCCCATCTTTTTGCTCGAATCGCGCACTGCGTGGGAAATTAATAAACAACCCATGTCTTTTAATAATCATGTCGGCGGTCGTGGTACCGGCTAATTGAATAAGAGCTCCTTGGCCACGAATGCGTCCTCTACCCGGTTGGGTTAGCACATATGACACGCCAGTCATGCGCGTAATATTATGGTGCGCAGAGTCTGCGTGGATGGCAACCTCAACCGTCAAGTCTGCTTGATCATCGCCAATCTCGACAGTGTCGTCACTAGCGCGTAACGATTCGATTTCAATCAGCCCTGTACGATCAAGTGAGTTGATGAAGCCGGGGTAAAGGTCTTTGCCTTTAGCGTCAATTGTCTCAAGATTAGCACGTAGCGGCGGATTGCTGCGTCCGCGGTATATTTTTCTGATGACGCCGTTTTCAATAAGCAGGCTGCCGCTGAATGCTTTCTCGCTGACCGCATGAATGTTGGCGTTTTGTATGTAGTAGCTTTTGCCGTCGCCAAGTTTGGTGAATTGCGACATAAGTCCTTCGTCAATTCGCCTGAGGTTGTCGTCGATCTCAACTAAGCTAGCGTTCTGCGTGGCGAATTCGCGACTTTGTTGAGCATACTCAATCCAACGTGAATCCATGCTTTGCGGCTGCTCATAAAGCACATTACCCTGAGAGAGGGTGAGCACGCAACGCGCGTAATTGCTTAATGGATGCTTGCTGAAAACACTTAAAGAAGCGTACTTGCCCACTTCGATGCTACCTAAACGGTCTGCCAAACGCAATTGCTTGGCACTGTTAATGGTGCAAGTAGCCATAGCGTCTTCGTAACTTAACCCACCGTAAAGCATCGCCTTTGCGGCTTCGGTGTTAAGACGGCGAATCATTTCATCCGAGTCAGAGTTGATAGAAACGATTACACCAGCTTTGTGTAAGATTTCAACGTTCCACGGAATGGCATCTTTCACTTCATATTTATACGCCCACCAGTCAGAGAAGGTCGATGCCATTGCACCTGCCGCAGCTATTTCGTTGGCAACTTTGTAACCTTCGAGAACGTGCTGAAATGTTGGGCGTTCAATACCAAAATCGGCACAAACCTTTAAGAACATCAGTAACTCGTCGGCGCGATACGAATGACATTGAATATGAATTTTGTTGTCGAGGATGTCAGCTAAAACTTCTAAGCGCACATCTTCAACAAAATCAGGCCAGCGGCCTTGCTCTGCTAACTCGCGTTGCAGTCGATAGTCTTGAGCAGCCATGAATGCGCGACGATAAACGGCGTCAACACCGACTCGGGTGTTCGGAAATCTTTTGCCCCATGCACTTGCCCAATTGGATTGCTTTACATTTTCGCCGAGCGCAAACTTTATGTTCTGCGCGGCATCTTCTATTAGCAAATCGTTGATCGAAGGCTCCCAGTAATTAAGTTCCCATGTTGCAGCTTGGCCACCGATGGGGTTGGCTGAACCATGCAGGGATTGCACCACTGTGGTACCACCAGCCGCAGCACGCCAAATGCCCACATCTTGCGGGCGAATCATATCACCAATGCGACACTCGGCAGAAATAGAAACTTTGCCCTCGTTAATCGAGTCAAGCGCTAGATGCGAGTGGGCATCGATGATGCCAGGCATAATGTGCCATCCGCTAGCGTCGATTATTGTTGCGTCATCAGGCGCGAGAACATCGTTGCCGACTCCGACGATTTTGCCATTCTCCGTAAGTAAATTAGAAATTGCTGGTGCGCTACCGTCCATGCGGTAGAGAGTGGCTCCTCTGAAGAACAAAGTGGTTGCGCCATTAGCAGCCCAGTCGCTGTGCGGACGACGGAAGTCATCACTGTCAGTAGGGTATTGCGGATGACCGACGGCAAGCTCTTCGTCGTTTGCCTCCTCATCTTCGTCATCATCTATAGTCTCAACATCTACATCATCAGATAATCTTTCGCCGCTTACATCAATGTCGCCGAACGATGTATTCAGTTTACCACTTAGTTTGTCATCTTTGATGGAGACGGTAGTGGTGATGTTGATATC
>JAPKEZ010000126.1 GCA_028821845.1 Planctomycetota bacterium
CCATGTTCACTTGCAGGTCCGTATTTTGCTAAGTGTTGATGATCCTCGAAAATTCCGTCGTCATCTAAATCGCGTAAACGATGCAGGCCGCCGTCGCTATCGGCACTACCGGCGACATTGGCGTAAAGCGAATCAAAGGCGTACAACAACCCTTGTGAAGAATGAACGGGCGTGTTCAATGTTTCGACTTGCGGCGCCGCAGTGTGGCCCAGTGGAAAATTAAAGCGCAGTAACTTGCCGCGCTCGGGTGAAATGTATAGTTCACCCTTTGGCCCAAAAGTCATGCTTGCCCATGAACCTTGGCCATCGGTAGCGCTGTGCACCAAGGTGGCCTCGAAGCCTTCGGGCAAAACGAAATTATCCACCGGCGTGGCAATGCGTGGCGCCATTACATTTCCCCATGGTCCGCTGTGTGTGCCAACCGTCCCAAAACTAAAAACCGCTTTCCATGTTTCTGCAGTGAAGTCATGGCTTGCAGCGATAGGCCAAGCAGCCGGTTGGATGGACGAAAACTTCCAAGCCGAAGAACTGACAATGGCTAAGTTGCTGCCGTCGGCAAGAGTGAGCTTCAGTCGCGCAGCTAGGCCGGCCGGGCCGCCTTCGTTTTTAGCATAGATCGAAAAATGATGTTTGCCGGCGTCGAGAGTTTGGCTGCCGTTAATCGCCGACGGTGTTGCCCAATCGTTACCGCTGGCGATTTCGTCTTCATCGAGCCACGCTTGAAAACGGTTATCACAAGTAATTTCCCCACCACTCAAGGTTGCACTTTGTGACAGTTCAAAACTGTAATGAAACCAAAGTTGCTGCTGATCCGTTTGCGGGTTTTCGGCGGCGATGGTGTTCGGGGCGGTACCCCAAATCCACTCGGGTTGTTGCGGACCTGTAATCTTGCGCAACTTGAAATTACGATAACGTACTTCCATTGGCGGGCCTTGATGTAACTGCAAAGCAAACAGCCCTTGAGCACGCGCGCGTCCGTCTTCTTCGTCGACGACATCTATCATGGTTTGGCCATTGATCTCATGTAATAAGTGCGCTCCTTTTGCCACGATGCGATAGCGATTCCATGCCTGCGTTCGGATGCCATCTTGTAGCTCTGAAGCATCGCCAAGTGCTACGCCATTAGAACGATTGCCATCGCTAGAAATTTTCAGGCGCTCTCCACGTTGCGCAACAACTCCGCGCCCAGCGCTTTCATAAAGAATGCCGCTGTGGCTTGGGCCATCTTCGATATCGGCTTGATAGCCTGCGACATCGTCGTTGGCCAAACGTTCGCTGCGGTATTGAATCCCCGAGTTGCCACCAATGATGAGATAATCAAATTCTAATTCGAAATCGCCAGCTTCGATGTCGGAGAATAAGTAAATCGAATGTTCAAGCGGCGCATCCGCAGTGATGCGGCCGACTAAACAACCGTCCTCTACCGACCAGTGCTTAGAGTCGCCGTCCCAGCCAGCTAGATCTAAGCCATTAAATAGTTGCAGCGCGGGCCCTTGCGCCGCCACAGATGAGGTAAAAATACAAAGTGTTAGGAGTAAGGCAAAGCGCATTGCCTAAGCATAGAGCTTTCTTAAGGATGGGGCAATTCATCTTCGAGTGAGTGTTTATGGGAGTAATTATTTCGTTGGCAATGTTTTTCCTCAAGCGCACCGAACGCAGATAGAATTGAACTATGGCTTTAAGTTACGAAACCACAATTGTGAAGAATATCGATGTTGAGACGTGGGAGGAAACTATCGACACGATTGCTCAAAGGCTAGAGCAAACGATGGGCTGGCGCCTTGCAGATCGAGGACTCGGAATGTTGGAGTACAAAGTTCCGCTGACAATGCGCTCGTGGGGGGAAAGGGTAAGGATTACGATTGAAGAGGGTTCCATTCGAATCGAGTCGTGGTGCAGCTTTCCAACGCAGGTTATCGACTGGGGAAAGAATCGACAGAATGTGCATCTTATACGACTTCAAGTTAAGCGAATTGTTTCGAACTCGCTTGAGCGGTAGAGCCGGAATATCAGTCTATATTAGGTGGTGACCACTCTTTGGGTTTAGAAAATGGCGAGTAGTTTCTACTACTAGAAGTGAAAGCCTAAACCAATGTAGCCAATCGTGCTTTTAAACGAATGTTCGTAATCGGCGCTCAATCCAGAGTTGTTGCTTTGGTGACTTCCCATCGTCCAAATAGTCTCGTGAAACAACGATGCTTCAATAGAGAAATTTTCATTAAGCGCAAAGTTCACTCCGCCACCCACCGCCCAGCCGGGTCCATTTTCTAAATCAATGCCTAGCTCCGGGTGCTTGAAGTTGAAAGAGTAGATGCCTTCGGCCGCAATAAATGCAGTAAGCGCGCGCTCGCCAAAGTAGCGGCGCATGCCGGCGTGAATCTGATTACCGTTGATTGACCCGGCATCAGAGTCGTTAACTGTGTATACGCGCTTGTGAATTGAAAAGACAGTAGTCAATTGGTCTTTCAAGACTCTCTCGAGCTCGACTGCGGATGACGAAGTGTCAAACAGTTCCGCATCGGTAGAGCTGTTTGTACTCAGAGTTGTTTCATGCATGTCGGTCGTAGCGAGTGCAGAAGTCTTCATCTTTAGCGTGTAAAAGCCACGCACGGATTGTTTCTTAACCGATGAATAAGGAGGAATTGCGCCACAGGAAACACCCATGACCACCACTAAAAGCAAAAGGAAGACTCGAGTGCTGCGCATATCCACAGCATAACGAGGCGTCGCGTAGATTCCTAAGTTATTGAATGATTAGCACAAACGGCTTGGTAGTGCGAATTACGGTATTGTCACGAATAGCGCCTTGCAGAAAGAAATGGCGCCCTGAAAGAGCGGGGTTGTTCGGGATAGTTCTAGTAATGGTGTGGTTGGTTTTACTAGAGCCATAATTTATTAAGTTAGGGCCTATTAAGAAATTCACACCATTGAATGTTGTGGCGGTACCCGATGCTGCTCCAACAATCCACACCGTTTCTTGTGGGTTGCCGGTAAGGTTAATGGTGACCGTATCACCGAGGCTTGGAGCAGAGTTACTAATCGATAAACTGCCGTCATGGTCAAAGCGGTCAACAAACGAAGGCAGTTGGTCAAAAACCATGACGCGCTCATTAGCTTGATCGGTCACGTAGAGTTTGTCAGAAGCGAACACTGCATCGTTAGGCATACCGGCGAATGTTAATTCACCGACATACTCTTCGTTGACGGCATCGAAGAACACAACAGCTCCGGTCGTTAGCTCACACATTGCAAGTAGAGTGTCATCCGAGCTGGTCGCGAGAGAGTAGCCGTTGTGCCCGTGAGCATCAATAGCGCGTATCGGGGCGCCATCACTGTCGGTAATATATAGCATGCCATCGAAGTCGAGTCCGGTCATGAAAACACCATCAATTGCTGGGGTCATGTCAGACGCAGAAGGGTAAGTGCCTAGGTTGTCTTGAGTCAAATAATTGACTTGCCTGCCAGTGCTAGCCCCGAATATTTCATGAGTGTAGACTCCGCCTGTCGCACCACTCCATGTCGAATTGTACTCGGTAGTGGCAACTAGTAAATTAGAAGACTTTACGCTCATGCGCCCAATTGATTTATAGTTGGTTGAGAATCCGTAACTTGGTTCCAAGGTGTGCGTTGTCGCATCAATTGCATAAACTTCGCCGCTGCCATCTACTGTGCCGACAAAGTAATGGCCACTATGGTAAGTAATGCCGAATGGATAGCAGCTACCAATGCCAAAAGGGTCAGGTAGTTGCAATGTAGAGATTACGTTATTTGAGTTATCAAAGAAAGTAACTGATCCCGAAGTAGAGTTAGTCACCGCACCGTCGCCAGTTGTTGAATCGAAAGCGATGTCTTCGGGGAACGAACCAACGGGAATAGTTGCCACGACCAAATCAGTTGCAGGGTTAATGACCGCAACGACATTATTGTTGGCGGCAAAACTGCCGGCGATCGCAACGTAGAGCAAGCCATTTGCTTCGTTGTATGACGCTCCGAATGGCTTACTGATAGCGCTAGGATCTCCTAGCCCAGACAAATCAATTTCGTATTTAAAGGTTTGTGCGCTCGCGCTAACACAGATAATAATCACTGCACTTAAGCAGCTCAGTAAACGTTTATTCATTTTTCTCCTCTGGGGAAATCGCCCAGATCGACAGAGTTAAGATGTATGTGTTTGGTTTTCTGGCTTAGCTTACGCATCACAGTGGCGAACCCGCGGAGGACTTTAACCTCACTTACCCAAACACGGTCTGTAGCATTGTAGCGAACTAACTATTTATTCTCTTGTATTCTTTCGTTAGTTCTTCAAGAACAGTTGGGTCGGCTAGTGTCGTCAAGTCACCGATATCTTTGCCTTCGGCTACGTCGCGAAGAAGCCGCCTCATGATTTTTCCGGATCTGGTTTTGGGCAGCTCGGGGGTGAAGTAGATGTTTTCGGGGCGAGCTAGCGCTCCTATTTCTGTGGCGACGAATGTACGAAGCTCTTGCGCTAAGTCGTCAGAGGGTTGGTGCGTGCCACGAAGGATTACGAAGCCAACAGGCGTCTGGCCCTTGAGGTCATGACTCATGCCGATTACGGCGGCTTCGGCAACAGAGTCGTGGGCTACAAGCGAC
>JAPKEZ010000024.1 GCA_028821845.1 Planctomycetota bacterium
GACAGTAATAGCGCAGCCAGCAAGGCCACAATAAGGGGCATGCCAATCGCTTCGGCGATAACTTTTTGCTGACGGTTGTCCGTCAAGAAGATCAACGGTAAGAAAACGACAACGGTAGTTAAGGTGGCAGTAACAATAGCTAATACCACTTCGGATGGACCCTCGCATATCGAGTCAATCAGGCTTTTTCCGGCTTCGCGTTTCTTGAAAATACTCTCAACAATCACCACCGAGTTGTCAACGAGCATGCCAATTGAAATCGTAATGCCCATCATTGACATTAAGTTTAAGGTGCCGCCGCTAAAGTAGATGTACGCTAGAGCGATGAGTACCGCGAACGGAATCGAAAGGGTAATCAGTAGCGTGTATGGTAGGCTGCGTAAAAAGAAGAACAGTACCAGGCATGCGATTAATCCACCAAGCAGCGAGTCTTTAATCAGTGAAAAGACGCTATCGCGAATCATGTCTCCTTGGTTGAAGTAAACAGTGAAATTAAAGCGACCAAGGACGGGGTCGTTGGGCAACACGTTGTCGAATAGATCGGTTAGGCGATTGCAAACATCGAAGGTGTTGGCCGAACTTTCTTTGGAGATGTTGCAAGAAGTGGCATACTCTCCTCCAAAACGAAACATAAACTCTGGTGCGCTACGTACTTCCTCGACTCGTCCAATGTCTTTAATGCGAAAACCATCTCGCACCGGAAAGTTTTCTATTTCTTCAACCGACTTGAATCTAGAGTCGACTCGGATAATGGTGCGTCCGTTAGAGGCATCGAGATCTCCTACTGGAGATGAAACATTGTCACCCTGCAGGCGGCTCACCAAGCCACCGACATCAATATTGTTGGCGAAAACGCTTTCTTCGTCTAGCCAGATGCGAATCGATAGCGGCTCGAGCCCCCAAGATGTTGCGCTTGCCACGCCATCAACAGCTTCGATGCGGGGAAGTAATACGTTGGAAATTAAGTCCTGCGCAACACCGCGTTCCATGTCAGGAAATTGAACGCCCGCAAACATAATGGGTATGGAGCTCATACCGCTGCGGTTAATAAGAATACGGTCTACCTCGGTTGGCAGCAACGGGCGTGCACGCTCGACGTGGTCAGAAATTTCGGCGTAGACTTCGTCTATATCTACATTTCCAGGAAAGCTAATGTTAATCTCTGCCGAGCCTTCTCTGGCTACGGAATAAATAGAGTCGATGTTGGGAATCGCCCGCAGCTCTTTCTCGAGCGGCTTAATAATTTTCTGTTCAATCTCGGTTGGATTGGCGTTTTCCCACCAGGCATCAACCTCGATCTCTGATGATCCCATGCCATCCGGTACTAAATCGAGCTGCACACGTTGCGTTGCAATAAAGCTCATGCCAAGCAACGAAATACTAATCATTAACACCGCAGTAGGGCGATGTACTAATCTAAAGAAGAACCTCTGTAATTTACCCCGTGGTTGCTTAGGCATTTTGCTTGCCCCATTTGGCCATGATGGCGTAACCGCAAGGAATGACCACCAAAGTTAAAATTGTTGCGCAAATTAGACCGGACATCACAACTAGGGCCATGGGTGTGCGCAATTCTGAGCCATCGGCGCCACCCAATATCGGAATCCATCCTGTCATTGGCAGCATGCCCAAAACAGTAGTAAAGGTAGTCATTAAAATAGGACGTAGTCGTGCTGAACCGGCTTCGAGAATAGAGCGGTTGAGATCGTACCCACGTTTTTGGTTTTGGTTAATGCGGTCTACTAGGACGATAGCATTATTCACTACAATTCCGGCAAGTATCACCGCGCCGAGCAATGCAATAACTGAGATTGGGGTGTTGGTCGCGGCCATTACCCAAATCGCTCCAGCGGCTGCCATCGGTACCGTGCACAAAATGAGCAAGGGCTGCAATAGCGATTCAAACTGCGCAGCCATCACCGCGTAAACCAAGAAAATGGCTAATGCCAAGGCGAAAGACAATGAACTGATTGCCTCTTCCATCTCTTGAGTCTGTCCAGCAATATTAATGTGGATGCCCGGCGGCGGCGACATCTGTGAAATGCGCGCCTCTACAGCATCGCGCACTGTGCCTAAGCTTGCACCACTTGTTGAAGCACTTAAGATTGCTGCGCGTCGCGATCGAATATGGCGAATGTCGGACGGTCCGTCCGCGAGGCTAAAGGTCGCCACCGCGCTCAGGGGTAGTGGATGAGTGGCCTCTGGATTCACTGGCAGATTCTTTAGATGCTCAATTCGGTTAAGGGACATTTCGTCGGCGCGAATGCGAATGTCAACGCGCTTGTCACGACCAGGGAAGGTCGATGCGGTCTCACCTTCGACCGCCATCCGCAAACTTTTAGAAACCTGCGTTGCCGTCAAGCTGTGACGCGCTAACTTGTCGCGGTCGAGGCTGATACGCAATTCAGGGTTTCCGCGGCGCAGTGAAGATCGTAAATCATCTAGACCCGGCACATCAGCCAGCAACTTTTGCAATTCGAATGTGGTGGATTTTACGTCTACAAGATTTTGCCCAACCACTTCTATCTCGAGCGGGGCATTCAGAGCCAAGACTGTTGGACGTCGTAGGTTGTAGCGTGCCAGTGCAGGTTCGTTGTTAAGGATGTTGCGCACTTGTGATGTCACCGCTCTCTCTAAAGCATGCGCATCGTCGCTGTCAGGGTCAAGGCGCACGCTGAGCTGGGCAGTGTGCGGGCCCGATTCTTCTTTGGCTACGGTTTCGCGGTCGGTACCTGCTGAAACGGAGGTCTCGAGTACGCCTTCAAGAGCCCTGATATTTAACTCTAGATTGCCACTAATACGATCTGTTTCGTTGAGAGTATTGCCAGCTGGGTAAAACAACTCGGCATGTAGTTCTCCTTGCATGACGTCAGGCAGCAACTCGCGCCCCATGTGTCGCGTAATTGAAAAACTGTAAATCGATATGAACAAGGCAAACATCAAGATTAGAGACGGGCGCTTAATAGCGCGCCTTAATACGGACGGATAAACTCTTTCACATAAAGAGAAGACGGCATTAAATACTTTTGCTGGTATGTATAAAATCAAGCGCACCAGTTCAAGCAGCGCGGCGCAGAGGACCTTTATCAAAAACATTGCTCCGCCGAAGATATCAAAAACTAAACGTGCCATTAAAGTCGTGATGGGTAGAACGCCTACCCAAGCAAAAGGCATGAACAACACTAAGCCAACGAATCGCGAAATTGCAATTCGTTTTTGCATGTCGACCGGCACCGGATTGAAATCTAGTTTGGTGACAGCATCGGCGCCAGGTTTAATCCATTCGTCGTCGAGACCCGGCACGTAAATGCCCAGAACATAAGCCGAGAATGCTCCAGTGAAAATTGCGAGAACAATGAACAGTTTGTTGCTGGGAAACCCAAGATTACTGTGAATCCTGCCGCTACGAATAAAGGGCATTAAGTTGTCCACCATCTTGGTGAAGCGTTCACGCCAGTTGACATCGTCGCTTTCCGATACATTAATGCGCGCCGCCAAACCCGGGATGAGAAACAAAGCAATGGCCAGTGAGATCAATAGCGAAGCCACCACGGTTAGCGCCTGGTCGCCAAAGGTTTGCCCGGCGATGCCTTCAACGAAAATAATCGGTGCAAATACTGCGATGGTGGTTAGGGTAGAAGCGACAACGGCGCTACCTACTTCGCGCACGCCACGAATCGCCGCGTCGTGTGGGCTGTCGCCTTCTTCGCGACAACGTGTAATAGACTCAAGTACAACAATGGCATTATCAACCAACATGCCAATGCCAAGAGCTAGACCACCTAGTGACATGATGTTTAGCGACACACCAGCGCTGTACATTGCACCGAATGTAGCCACAATAGAAATCGGTACAGCTAAACCAATAACAAAGGTACTCGCGAAGCGTCGCAAGAATAAAAAGCACACCAAGATTGCGAAAATGCCGCCAAACATGGCAGCAGATTTCACTTCACTAATAGCCGATTCGATGAACACCGATTGGTCGCTAAGAACCGCCAGTGATAAATCGTCATCGAGATCTTCGACAATACCGGGCAGCTTTTTACCACTCTTTTTGGTCCCAAACAACCTTTCACGCACGGTCTTTGCCACGGCAGAAATATTTGATCCCGCCTCGCGGTAAATCGCAACTTCAACAGCTTCTTCTCCACCTGCTCGCAAAATCATATCGCGGTCTTTGCTGCCACGAACAACACGCGCAACATCAGCCAATTTGATGACGGTGGTGCCACGCGTAACGATGGGTAAGTCTTCAATATCTTTTAGACTCTGAAACTGATTCAAGGTACGTACGACATATTCAATCGAACCTTCCTCAAGTTTGCCACCCGGTACATTCAAGTTCTCTTGTTGCAAACGCTGCTGAATCATCTCGGCAGTTATCTTGTAACTAGCTAGCAGCTGCGGATTAACCAGCACTTGCACCTCATCTTCAAGGCCACCCTTTACGCGGACGGCTGCCACACCACTAATTCCTTCGAGCTGACGCTCAATTTCTGATTCGGCGATGTCGCGTAGGCGGACTAAGTTGCCACCACCTGATAATGCCAGGCGCAATACAGGGTCGAGGCTAGGATCGTAGCGCAGAATGAGTGGTTTATCGGCACTTGCTGGCAAAAACACTCGGTCGAGGCGTTCGCGCACATCTTGCACTACCATAGGCAGCTGGGTGTCCCAAGCGAACTCCATGTAGATTTCAGAGACTTCGGCGCGCGAGGAAGAATGAATATTCACTAAGTTACCGACTGTCGACAGCGCGTCTTCAAGTCGGTCGGTAACGCGCTCTTCAATATCATTCGGAGCAGCTCCTGGGTAAGTGGTGCGTACAGTAATCGACGGATAATTGATTGGCGGCAACAAGTCGACAGGCAACTTGCTCAAAGAGATGACACCAAAAACAATTGCTGCTGCCACAATCATGCCTACGCCAACAGGACGTAGTACGCCCATGGCAAGCAAGCCACCTTTAGTAGATGAAGAGTTTGACATTATTCTGCCACAACAGAGACCAAGTCGCCATCTTTCAAGCGGTCGGCGCCAACTATTACAACCAACTCGCCTTTCTCAATAGCGGTGCGATCGTCAATTTCTACACTAAGTTCGTTGGTGAACCCCTGAAACACCTCAACCTTGAAAGCATGCTCGTCACGAATGACGAAGGCGTAGCTATGGTCACCTTCATTCACCAAAGCGCGTTTATCAAGCATGGTCGCATTGGCGTGGCTATCAAGAATTAAATCGATACGTACCAAAATACCATTAGGAAGTTGCGATGACGGATTCAACTTAGCAGTCACCTTTACAGTGCCTGTTTCTAAGTTTATCGCCGGAGAGATACGTTCGATTTCGCCGTTGATGGTAACACCAGGCAATGCTTCCGAAGTAGCGCTTAGCTTCTGGCCAACACGGAGTGAACGTAATTCGCGCTGTGGTCGATTCATCATTACGCGTGGAGCTGACAAGTCGATTACCTGAAAAGCGCGTGCACTTGGGCTAGCCATATCGCCAATTGAAATATCGCGAATAGTCACGGTACCGTTAATCGGTGAAACTATGTCGCATTGCTTGAGACCTAACTCGGCAGTGTCGAGAGCGAACTCGGCAGCTTGCAAAGTAGTCTTCGAAGTTTCAAAAGTTTGCATACGAGTCTCTAGATCTCTTTGACTTAAGACTGAAGCACCACCCTTGGCGTTGACTAGCCGACTATCTCGCTCATACTCGCGCTGGGCTTGCACTAAAGAAATTTGCGCCTCCGAAACTTTAACCAAGGCTTCGCTTACGGAAAGTTGTGACTGTGAGTTGCGTAACTTAGCCAATAGCTGTCCAGCCTTGACATCATCTCCTTCTTCGACAAAGAGTTCTACAACGGGCTCTGTCTTTTCAGGCATCACATCTACAATGTCAAGGGATTCTACATTGGCCGTAGCTTCAAGCACGTTGCTGGCTGTGCCACTAGTAACTTCGATCGCACGTACTAACTTGGCTTTTTCAGTAGTGACTATTTCTTTGCCATACGCATCCGTCGACGTTGAGCCATCACTTTCTTCAGTAGTGGCGGGGCGCGAGCATGCTGCAACAGCAAGCAACAGTAAAAAAGTTTTAGGGAGAGAGAGGTGCATGTCTATTAATTGGCGCTGATATTATGAATGCAACGGGCGATTATGCCACCCATGAAATGGATTCTTGTTGTCAACCAAACTCAACGCATCTCTCTTACGACGAGGCGCTTCAGGTATTAGACAATCATTGCCGAAATATTCAGCATAAAACTGAGCACATTCCGCTTGCAGAGGCCGTCCACCGTGTGTTGGCTATAGATGTCGTTCTTGATCGCGACGAACCGCCTCTAGCCCGCTCAGCCATGGACGGCTTCGCTGTTCTTAATTGCGATGGTGTTGCCTTGCGCGAGATAGTGGCGGTGAATTATGCCGGCGACGTTGGCAAGCTTAGTCTAAACCCGGGGCAGGCTATTAAGGTTATGACAGGTGCGTCAGTACCAACTAATGCCGATGCAGTGGTTATGGTTGAGAATTGCCGAGTTGATGGTATGCAATTGACAATTACCGAGTTGCCGCACAAACCGCATATCAGGCAAATTGGTGATATCGCTAGTAGCGGAGAAGTTGCAGTGAAAGCTAACCAGATAATTGGTGCGGGTGAAATGGCTACTTTGGCTAGTTGCGGCGTCTCGACAGTAGAGGTGTATCGGAGTCCTCGGGTGTCTATTGTTAGCACTGGCAACGAAGTCGTGCCTTACGCCGGCGATGTTCTAGATCACCAAACTAGAGACTCTAATCGTCTGATGCTTGAGGTGCAGCTGCAACAATTCGGCGCATGTGTTATTGAGAGTATACATGTACTTGACGATATCAGCTCTCTCAGCGCCGCAATAGGAAGCCTATTACCGCAAGCAGATATACTCATTACCATTGGTGGCGTAAGTATGGGCGACAAAGATTACTTGCCACAGGTGTTCTCGCAGCTAGAAATAAAGCAACTGTTTCACAAAGTCTCGATGCGTCCAGGAAAACCAATATGGGCAGGATACCACCAGCAAACTTTAGTACTCGGTCTGCCTGGTAATCCCGTGTCGTCTTTTGTTGGCAGCATTTTGTTTGCGCGTCCTATTGTCGACGCCTTTTTGGGCTGTTTTGGGCGACGCGTCACTCCGCGGCTTGCGGTATCAGGTTCCGAATTCAAGTCTAAATCACGTTCCGATTTCATTGTGGCACGCTTCGACGATAGCTCAAAAGTTGTGGCATCAATTAGTTCTGGGTCAGCAGATTGGCGTAGCCTTACTTCAACGCAAGTACTCGCATTGGTGCCACCAAACTCTATAATAGCTGTCGATGATCAAATTGAGATCATCCCTGTTTGATGCTTAAGATATTAGCTGTTGTCGCTGGCGTCGCATTGTTGCGCGCTTTCTCGCTACCAGGATGGTTCGACTTCGTTTTACCATGGATGGTAATACCTGCAATCGTCCTGCGTATTGAAATGCTAGACATGCGACTAAAGTGGCGTTACGAGTATCTATGCGGCGTTCTATTCTGGCTATTTGCTTTCGGTTTTTTGCATAACGTAAACCCATTAGCAGTCCCTGGCGCCGCGATAATAATGGGCGCTACTTTTATTGTTGAAGCATGGGTGTTCCGTAAGCTGCGCAGTAAATATTCGGCTGCAACGACAGCTTGCTTCGCTTTGCCTGCCTGCGAATTCGTGCGTATGAAATGGTTCTACCTTGCAGTCGGCGGAGTGCCTTGGGCATCATATGGATTCCCTCTTGCCGACTCAGCGTTCTTGCCACTTGCCAGTTCAGTCGGCGAGTCAGGTTTAGTAATCATTGCAGTTTGCCTTGCTGCTGCAATTTATAGTTGGTGGCGCCGCTCAGCCTCGACAGCTCTGCTTTTAAGTGTCCTGGTGCTGACTGGGGCTGTGGCAACTACCAGTCAGGCGCCTACACCGTTATCGTCACTTAACTGTTTGGTTATTCAGCCAAGCATTGGCGTTCATCAAAAGAACGACAAACTGTACGCTGAAGAGTTTTTTAAAATCCAATATGATTTGAGTGTTGCAGGCATGCGTGCTCATCCGCAGTTTGACTTGATGCTGTGGGCAGAAACTATGTGGCCATTGCCAGCAGTTGATGAAGGAGTCGTCGGCGAGATTAGACGGCCATGGTCTGGCGAAGACGACGAAGTGATTGATTTGGGATTAATGTCGGGTCTGCAAAGAGAAACAGTGGCTTCTCTGATGGCTTCCGCTCCTGAGGGCAGTTACTTCCTTACTGGCTCACACTTTTATCACACCGCGGAGGAAGGTGAATATAACGATCGCTCTACCGACTTTATACTCTTCAGTAAGGATGGCGAACTTCTGCAACATTTCTCTAAGCGCAAGCTAGTGCCATTTGGCGAAACACTTCCTTTTCAAAACAATTTTCCCGGCAGCGAATATATTTGCGATTTGTCCCAAAAATACTTCGGCTTGCGGCCGGACTTCGTAATTCCAGATGGGTCTGGGCCACTGCAAGCGCGCAAGAATTTACCGGCGATAGGCGGTGCAGTATGCTGGGAAAACGTCTTTGAGCAACCATTTCGCTCTCAGTCAGACTCTGGAGCGTCAGCTTTCGCCATCCTTTCTAACGAAGATTGGCTCGGATCCGATGGGTTAGAAATGACGCAAATGCTTTCAGCGTCAAAGCTTAGATCTGCAGAAACCGGCAGGTACCTGCTGCGTGCTACCAATACGGGCCAAAGCTGTGTGATATCTCCGTCCGGAAGCATAGATATGGGCCCAGAAATTCTCGAAAAAGCATTCTGGCTAGCGAAACTACCTATAGTACCGGCATATTCTGTCACCAACTACCAGGAATACGGATGGCGACTGGCTCCACTTTGGGCCTTGATTTGCCTAATCATGTTAGTAGAAAATATTTTATGTCAAAGAAGGCTTGACCTTTCTCTTGCGAATAAGTAAATTTTTTCATCAAATCCACTAACCATTCGCCGCGGCGGACCTAAACTGTTAGTCGCGCAATTCTGCGCAATCCCTTTGAATTTAAGCACCAACGATTAGATGAGCACCATCGGAAAGTTTTTTATAGTCCTCAACCTTGCGCTAGCGGGGTTGTTTGTCGGTTCTGCCGCATCTCTCATTAATAAAAGCGATAGCTATCGCGTTCAACTCGAGGCTAAAGCCTCCGAGATGGATGTAATGAAAGAAGAGAAAGATGCGAAGATATCAGAAATGACATCAAATCTGCGTCAGTCTCAAGAAGAGCGCAACAACCTTAACCACCAAAATGGTCAGTTAGGCGCTAACCTTGACGCTGAAAAAGGTCGTGGCCTTACTCACAAGCAAAAGAACGACAACCTTGAAGGTCAGTTGCAGTCTATTGAAGGCAAGCTAAATGACCTCAATCAAACCAACAGCGATTTGAATTCAGAATTAGGCGGCCTGCGCCGTCAATTTGAGTCCGTTCGCACCGAGCGCGATTCAGCTCTTGATGCTCGTGACGCTGCAGTCTCAACGGCAAAAGATGCTGTTGAAGAAGCGAACTTGTCTACTGGCGAAGCATCTGACTTGCGCCTCAAGCTAGCTCGAGAAACTGAGCGCGCAAACCAGACGGCAGCGCAGTTGGCAACAGCTGTGTCTTTATACAGCATCGACGTTACGACTATTGGTGCACAGCCGGCAATGGAAGGCACTGTAACTAGCGTCTCGGAGGCAGGTGGCTCAACATATGTTGTCATCGACTTAGGTAAAAATGACAGTGTTCAGCCTGGTTACACTTACGATGTGTTTAATGGCTCGGTTTACAAGGGTCGTATTTCCGTACTAACAGTGAACGAGTCTAAGTCAGCTGCAACAGTAGCTATGTATAATGCACCAATCGCCGCTGGCGATCGCGTGGTAACCCGTCTGTAAATAGGTAGAATAATGGTATCACGTCGAAGAGGAGCAGCAGGAAACGCCAGCGATGGCGCAAAAAGTAAGCGTAAGGGTAAAGGCGTAAAAGCTAAGAAGAAAAAAGCGCCTAAGGTCAAGAAAGATAAGGTAATCAAGCCAGGTCCACCAGTGGAAGTAGTTCTCTGCGTTGTTACAGGTTTAATGCTAATTGTCGCTGTGGTCCTAGTTGACCTCGCAGCCGGGCAACAGTTTGGCTTGGGTAGTCTTTTCTCTGACCAATATATAGGCTAGTAGAATCCTGGTTTTACAGGCTGTATCACAATTGTGATACAGCCTGTTCTTTTTTGGCTTTAACAACGGTTGGGTTGCCTTTATACTGACTTTGGTCATTTGACCGTTCCCCGGTAAAAAAAATGTTTAATTGGCTCAAAAGCAGATTCTCGCGTAACGACCTAGGCATCGACTTAGGTACAGCTAACACTTTGGTGATTACGCTCGACGGCGACACCATAATAAGTGAACCGTCAGTTGTGGCAGTCTATAAAGGTACTAACGAAGTTATTCTGGGCGGCAACGGTGTCGGGGACGAAGCGTATCGCATGCTGGGCCGCACCCCAACAAACATTGAAGCGTTGCGTCCTCTAAAAGGTGGTGTAATAGCCGACTTCGAAATCACTGAAAAGATGTTGCGCTATTTTTTGCGTAAGGCGCAGAACGGCACGTCATTAATGAATCCGCGTGTGGTTATTTCAGTACCGTCTGGTATTACAACAGTTGAACGCCGTGCGGTTATTAATTCAGCCGAGCGTGCAGGGGCGCGCAAAGTATATTTGGTTGATGAGCCTATGGCTGCCGCTCTTGGCGTTGGTATGCCAGTGACCAAAGCACAAGGTTCTATGATCGTCGATATCGGCGGTGGTACTACCGAAGTTGCAGTATTGTCTTTGAGTGGCCCCGTAGCTATTAAATCTGTAAAGCTTGCTGGCGATGATCTCGATGATGCGATTATTGATTATGTGCGTAAAAACCACAACTTGCAAATTGGCCCGCAAACGGCTGAAACCTTGAAGAAAACTATTGGATCAGCGACGCCCGTCGGAGAAGAAAAAACCTTAGAGGTCGCAGGCCGTGATACATTGAATTTGATGCCGCGCAAAGCGGTGATGAATTCAGAAGATATTCGCAGTGCACTTGAGCCAGCATTGCAGGGCATCATGCGCGCCATACTCGATTGCCTAGAACTGGCTCCACCAGAAATTGGCTCTGATTTGCTCGAACAGGGTATTGTCGTAGTTGGTGGTGGAGCGCTGCTTCCTGGTCTTGATAGTTATATCTCTCAAGGCACTGGTCTGCCATGTAGTATCGACGACGACCCACTAACTGCTGTGGTGCGTGGTACAGCTAAGTTCCTCGAAGACCTCGATCTTTATGCGCCTTTCTTGTCTGAAGGAGAGGATCAGCAGTAGTGTTTTTCTTGCTTCCGGGTGCTGAGCGCAATCGGAAGAAGCTGTTAATGATTCTTGCAGTATTGTCGCTGTGCGTGCAGTCTTGTTTCCCGTTATCGTTTGTTGACGATGTCGTGCATGCAGTTTTCGGCCCAGTAATGCTGCCTATTACTCGATTGGCCGGAGGATGGTCGTCACTGTTTCAGCAATTGCCGGGAGGCGATGAGATTACAGGCACGTATAACTCGCCATTGATTTCTGCTGAACGCCAGTTCGGCCATCCGCTTGATGTTCCTGGAGTGGCTTGGCTTGAGGTGCCGGTGCTTGATATCGATGAAGATAGTGGTCAAATGAAATTAGCTGCTGGGCGCAACTTCCATTTGAGTGAAGGGCAAATTGTGGCTTTCGCCGATAACTACCTTGGCAGAATTTCTGAAGTCGAAGACGACATCGCATATGTCGACTTGTTTAATCGAGCCGGGCAACGCACCGGAATTAAATTGTCATCAAGGACGGAAACAACTCGCGCAGTGTGCTTCGGGCGTGGACTGTCAGGGTCAGCTATTATTGATTGGATCGAAGATGAACAAGTAGTTGAAGCGCAGGCGACATTGTGGTGGCGTCCGCGTCCGCTTGACGTAGCGCATTTAGCGAAGTCTGGATTGAAGCTCGGTAAGGCCGTAAGTGTAGGTAGTGCTGCTCGCGGAGATTATATGTTTGTAGTTGCGCACGAGATTCCGGCTTCGGCCGAGGGGCGTGTTTATGTAGCGGCGAGCGCGATTGGCGATAGTATCGTTGCCGAACCAATAGTCCATCATCAGGCAGCGCAACGTATTATGCTTGGTGACGCAGTCTTCGGTAATAGATTATTGGCCGTGGCGTCTACAGCCAACTTTTCCCCGGCAGTGTTAAGCGATCACTCACGAGTATGCGGACAAGTCATAGCGTGGCGCGGCAATTGGGGATGGGCTCATTTACAGCAGCCGTCGAGGTGGGTTGATAAATCTGTTGCTCTATATGAAGGTCGGGTGCGACTGCACGATGCTAGCGCAAACCAAGTCATCTACACTAGAGGGGGGGCGGGAGTGCCACGCGGAATGCTACTCGGAAACTCGGATGCACAACGGTTCGTGCCGTCTGCAAACCTCGATGTGTGGCTGGCTCCGCAATCGAAAGGGGTTGTGCATCAATGAAGGTAAGAATGTCAGTGTATTTGGCTTTGGCCCTGGTTATCACAATAGTTTTTCCATGGATGCGCCAACTATCCTTCGGTGATTACTTGCCTGATGCCTGGCTGTTGCTGTTGCTGCTCGCTGTTCCAACCCCAATGCCGCATGTAGCACGCAAGCCCATTATTCTTGCCCTATGCTTTGCCTTATTACGTTCGTCGGTGGCTCTCGCCTCGCCAATTGCTAGCTGCGCTTCTTTATTATCCGCGTTAATGGTGCGCGAAACTCTTACGCGTTTTCTGTCGGATTCGCTATTTGTTTATCGATTTAGTTGCGCTGTTTTGTCCGCAGTGCCAATGGCTCTTATCGATATTAGCATCGCGTCGCAACATCAAGTTGAACTCTCATACACGACCTGTGCTTGGCGTGTGCTGTTGACAGGCTTTATTGTTGCTCTGGTAAAGCGCCGCTCCTCTAATTCAATGTTCGGGAGCAAGAGTTGAACAATAAACGGATTTGGCATTTAGTAGTCGGATTTTTGTTGCTGGCAGGGTTGATGATTGTGCGCTTATTCCAATTACAAATTGTAGAAGGCGATGAATGGCAGCGGGAGGCGCGCAGCTCACGATTAGACCAAGACACAATTCCTTTTAAGCGCGGACGTATTACCTCCGCCAATGGAGAGGTATTTGCGGAAGATGACTTCGCTTACGATTTATATTTTCGCTATCGCGATTTTCGGCGGATGCATCCGGCAGGGCAAATACATGCGGCCCTGAAACTGCTTGACGTAGCGGCTCCTGGTATTGAGCAGTGTATGGTTGACGCACAATATTGGGCTAATCAGTTGCTGCAGTTAAGCGGCGATAGAATGGCAAATTTGAGCGGCCGCGACCGCAACGATTTAAATTACTATTTGCAGGGTATGTTTGATCTAAAATCGACGGAGCAGCGTGACGAATATTTAAGTTGGCTAGACTCCGGCGAATTCACTCTTGGTCAGAAGTTCCCAGGAGCTGCCGCATACTTTTCAGAGCAGCTTAAGTTTTTTGAGATACGCATAACTGCTATCGAGAAAATGCTTGGTAGCCATTGGCATCAGGCTCTATTAACTAAAATCGAACAACGTCGCCAGAGATTGCAGTTGATGGTGTTGCAACGATCTTTGCA
Organism: Planctomycetota bacterium; assembly: GCA_028821845.1. Classification (GTDB taxonomy): domain Bacteria; phylum Planctomycetota; class UBA1135; order UBA1135; family UBA1135; genus JAPKEZ01. The sequence goes on from JAPKEZ010000024.1 coordinate 13,700, forward strand.
AGATGCTGCGGCGCGTTCATTGCAGTATAGTTCAAGTGAGCTGCGTGGCAAACTGCGTGATTCTGAGTCACGGCTAAGTACTGCGCATTTACTACACCAGCAATGGCAACTCGATGGTCGCGCCGAATATTTGGCGGCCATGCTAATTCCAATCGATGACAATGCGCCAAGTGAGCAGCTTCGCCGACAAGAACTATCGCAACAGATCGAGTTATTGGGTGTGTTATGGAAGCAAGTTGAATTGGCGGCTCCGCAAGACACAGCAGGTATTTTGCGCGATCAAGAATATCGCGTGCATCGCTTTAGGGTTATCAGTTTATCTAAAGATATTGACTACCACCTCGTAGATTTGCTGGCACAGCAGGGAGACGATTATCCAGGATTATATTTGCAAAAAGTAACGCGACGCAATTACCCAGTGGCGATTATCCCGCAAATAGTTGGCACGGTGCGCTTGCCACAAGAAAGCAATCTTGTCGAGTATCGTAAATTGAACGACCGCTTTCGTCAGCTGCGCAAGATGTTTTATCGCAATGCCGAAGATGAGGCCGAGTATCGTAAATTGCGTCACAAATTATGGAGCTCTACATTGCGTCCTGATGAAACTAGTGGCATTAGTGGGGTCGAGGATGCCTTCGAACAGGTGTTGCGCGGCGTGCGTGGTTACTCGCAGGTGCTTGAAGGTGGTGAAGATGGCAAGGTGCCCTTAGAGTTACGTTACTCAGCGCCATTGAATGGCCACGATGTAGTCTTGTCTCTAGACATCGACTTGATTGAAGTTGCCGAAAAGTCGATTGCCAAAGTTTATGCTAATACTCGGCAGCGCATGCGCCAGCACTTTCCCAGCACCGACTTGCCTGCCAAATTTGATCCCTCGACACCCAAAGTTGGCTTTGCGCTTATAGATCTGAAAAAAGATCAGGTACCTATGTTGGCAACAACGCCTTTGCTTGGGCGCCAGCAGTATCGCCGCGATTACCAAGAGTTGGTGGGACTAAAAAATGCATCGCCGTTACGCCACCGCGCATTGGCCGGTAATTACTGGCCGCAAGAAACTCCGTATCCGGGCTCGACGTTTAAGCCTTTAGCTGCGGCGGCTGCATTGATGAAAGATTATTCACTCTGGAACAAGTCTTATAGATGCGAGGGCGTTTTTCAGGCGAACGGCAGTACATCAGTCTTGAATTGTGACTCGCGCTACGGACACCAAGACATAACTATGCGCGACGCGCTGAAGAAGTCGTGCAATATTTACTTTTATAAATTGGCTCGCGATCTCGGGCCGACACCTATTTATCAGCTCGCTAAGTCTCTGGGCTTTGGCTCGGCGACAGGCTTTGAGGTGCCAGCATTAGAGAAGGGCGCCAACTACTTAGTAGACTTTGAGACCCTAAGTAACAATCAAATGCGATTGATGCGCACTGTGATTGGACAGGTCGGAGTACAGGCAAGCCCCTTACAAATGGCGCGACTATACGGATGGCTGGCGACGTCGACTTTGCCGAGTGCTAGCATAGTGTTGGAAGGCAGTGGGGCATCGCTTGCGGTAGAAGTCCGGGATGTGCCAGTATTGTCTGACAGTTATCGCGAACAAATCGCTGAGGCTTTGAGCGCAGTAAATTACGAACTTGGTGGCACAGCATATAAGACGCAGTTCCCAGTAAAATGGCAAATAGTGGGCAAGACCGGAACATCTCAGGTGTCGTTGGGGGGCAGCCCGCAGCCGACCCACGCGTGGTTCACGGGTTACTTCCCTGCTAACAATCCGCAATACGCCTTTGCTATTATGTGCGAAAACACCGGCTTGCACGGTGGCCAAATCGCCAGTTTTGTTCTTAAAGAATTCTTGCAGCAGGCAATGCCGCAGTTGGCCCCAGAACTCGTTGTGCAAGCTCATGCTCGATAAGTTTTTTCGTCGACCATTGGTGCAACGATTGCGCCGCAGCTGCTGGCCTATCATTCCTTTGGCAATGGGTATCTTGTATTGGGGCATCCAGCTGCAATGGAGCGTTTCATATGACTTGCAAATGCCAAGCGGGCACTTGATTCGTTTGGCGGCATGTGTGCTGTTTGCGGTTACAGGTTTTGTTGTAAGTTCACGTGCCTGGCGGCGTCACACATATTTGATTTATGCGCTATGCGTGTTGCTGTTGATATTAGTCATGTTTATAGGCCGTGAAACAAATCACTCGCGGCGCTGGATTGATATGTTCGCCGGTTTCAAAATACAACCTTCAGAGTTCATGAAGCTAGCAATGATTTTAGCTTTGTCTAAATGGTTTGCCGATCACCCGCGTCCACAAACAATAAGCGCGATAATTAAACCGGCGATAATGTGTTTCGTGCCAGCATTCTTAGTACTGATTGAACCAGACCTCGGTACATCGTTGGTGTTTGTCCCGCTATTCATGACATTCGTTTGGATGGCAGGCATGCCCTGGGGAAAGTATCGTTTATTGGTGCTCTTGCCTTTGTTCCTGGCGCCAGCCGCATGGCTAGTAATTCAAGATTATCAAAAAGAGCGCGTGATGACTTGGTGGCATCAAAACGAGTTAAGCCCTGAAGAGCTAGCTGCAGAAGGCTATCACTTGTGGCATTCAAAGTTGGCAGTCGGCAGTGGCGGCATGCAAGGTTACGGTTGGGGGCAAGGCCCAGAAAACCGACTTGGGCGGCTTCCCGAGCGCCATAATGATTTTGTGTTTCCGGTAATTGCTGAAGAGTCTGGTTTTGTTGGGGCCACTTCGTTCTTGCTGCTGTACTTAAGTTTCGGCTTGTTGTTGATTTACTATTCCTCTCGCCATCGATGCCGCTTCACGCGACTTGTTCTGGCAGGAATTGGCGTTCATTTTTTGAGTCATATGGTGATTAATATAGGAGTAACTCTCGGCGTGTGGCCAACCACAGGCCTGCCGTTGCCGATGATTTCGTTTGGTGGTTCATCAATGATGATAAGCGGGGCAGCAATCGGCATCGCCCTTAGTGTCGGTGCCAACCGTGCGCCGCTGTTATCGTCACGTTAATCGTCAAAATTACGAGCGCATTGCTAGAATATCGTCACATGAAAGCCATTCAAATGCTACGTCCAGAAGCTGGCGCTGTTGGTTTTAGCACCGACCAACCTATTCCCCAGCCTGCACCTGGTGAGGTGCGCATTAAGGTGTTAAACACCGCAATTTGTGGTACCGATCGTCATATTTACCATTGGGACGACTCGATTTCATCGATGGTATCGCCTCCTACAATTATCGGTCACGAATTTTGCGGACACATTGAGGCTCTTGGCGATGGTGTAGATACCTGGCAGATAGACGAGTACGTTTCTGCAGAAATGCATATCACTTGTAGTGAGTGCCGTGCATGCGTCGCAGGCAATCAACACATCTGCGAAAATACGGTTATCGCTGGATTACACCGCAACGGATGCTTCGCCGAATACGTGGTAGTGCCGGCCTCTAACGTGGTGCGCCTCGATGAAAGGTTTGTGCCACCACATATTGGTGCCTTACTCGACGCCTTGGGTAATGCTGTGCACACCGTTGAATCGGCATCGTCTATTGCTGGTCGACATGTTTTGCTGAGTGGCTATGGCGCAATAGGCGCGATGGCTGCCAGTGTTGTGGAGTTCGAAGGTGCGGCGTCGCTAACTATTTGCGAAGTGCAGCAAGGTAATTTACAGCGCGCGCGTGACTGGGTAGAGTCTCTTGATTCAAAAGTACCCATTTTTGTGCATAACCCATCTGTTGAAGGCAGTTCAATGCTTGAAGAAGTCCGCCAGCAGACTAACGGCGGAGTCGATGTAGTGCTCGAAATGTCAGGTGCAGCCGCAGCCATTAAAGTCGGCCTCGATTTGTTATATCCTGGAGGAGAAATGATGCAACTTGGTATACCTTCAGGCAGTAATCTAGAAGTTAAAAACTTTGCGCGTGATTTTATTTTCAAGGGAATCACTTGGAAGGGTATTCTCGGTCGCCGCATGTTTGGCACCTGGACAGAAATGCTGTCTTTGCTCGAGCGGGGCTTAGATATCGAGCATGTCGTTACTCATCGCTTACCGCTGAACGAATTCTCGCACGGCATAGAATTACTTGATTCTGGACAAGCATTAAAAGTGGTTTTAGATCCGCAACAATAACATGGGTAACTCTAAGCAGTCATTTCTCGACGGAATCTCCGCCGAACTTCAAGAGATTAAAGACGCCGGCCTATGGAAGAGCGAGCGCGTAATTGTCACGCCACAAGATTCCCGCATCAAGGTCGATAGCGGCGAGCAAGTTCTAAACTTTTGCGCCAACAACTACCTTGGTTTGTCAGACGACAACGAGGTGATAAAGGCAGCAAGCGATTGCCTGCAAGAGCGTGGCTTTGGCATGTCATCGGTACGTTTTATTTGTGGGACACAAGACATTCACAAACAACTGGAAACTAAAATTTCAGAGTTTTTGGGTTTTGAAGATACTATCCTTTATTCAAGTTGCTTCGATGCCAATGGCGGACTATTCGAGGTTTTGTTAACAGCCGAAGACGCGATAATATCTGATTCATTAAACCACGCTTCAATTATCGACGGTGTGCGCTTGTGCAAGGCGCAGCGCTTCCGCTATAACAACAGCGACATGGCCGATCTCGAGCGTTGCCTACAAGAAGCGCAGGCCGCAAATGCACGGCGCATCCTCATTTCTACCGACGGTGTCTTTTCGATGGATGGCTACTTGGCCAATCTTCAAGACTTGTGCGACCTGGCTGACAAGTATGGCGCTTTAGTGCACGTCGACGATTCGCATTCTACAGGTTTCATGGGCGCTAACGGCAAGGGTACTCACGAGCATTGTGGTGTGATGGGGCGTGTTGATATTATCACTTCAACTTTGGGTAAAGCTTTAGGCGGTGCTTCTGGTGGTTACACCTGTTCTTCTAAAACTGTTGTAGATGCCTTGCGTAATCGATCTCGCCCGTATTTGTTTTCTAATTCTTTGGCTCCACCCATCGTTGCGGCATCGCTTGCTGTCTTTGAGCGACTTAGCAATACCACCGAGTTGCGCGATCGCCTCGAAGAAAACACAAAGCTCTTCCGGCAGCTAATTTCTGAGGCCGGCTTTGATATTAAAGAAGGCGTGCATCCAATTGTGCCAATCATGCTTGGCGATGCGAAGTTGGCATCTGATATCGCTGCCGACATGCTAAGTGAAGGCATTTACGTGATTGGATTTAGCTTCCCAGTTGTGCCGCGAGGCCAGGCGCGTATTCGTGTGCAAATTTCTGCAGGGCATACGCCTGAGCAAATTAAAAAAGCTGTAATGGCGTTCATTAAAGTAGGACGCAAGCATAGAGTTATTGATTAAATGATCCAACCTCTTTGGCAACCGAGCAAATCAGCGATTGAACAGTCGCAGATGGCCCAGTTTGCTGAACGAGCAGGAGTTTTTGCCGCGGCTGCCGATGTTGAGTACCAGCAACTGTGGCAATGGTCGGTTGATAACCGCCAACAATTTTGGAAAGAGATTTGGCAACAGTTTGAGATCATCGGCGAGATGGGCGATGTCGTCCTCGGGCAGGATGAGATGCCAGGTGCACAGTGGTTCCCGAAAGCCAAATTAAACTTCGCCGAGAATATATTGCGCCGTCGCGACAATGCTGACGCCATAGTCTTTGTAGCTGAAGATGGCAGCCGCCGAGTAATAACTTTTGCCAAGTTGGCTGATAAAGTTCGCTGTCTGCGCACATCGCTCATGCACGCAGGAGTTGGCAAGGGCGACCGCGTGGCAGCATATCTGCCAAACGTGCCCGAAGCAATTATTGCCATGTTGGCGACATCAAGCTTGGGCGCAGTCTGGTCATCATGCTCGCCAGACTTCGGAGTTGCTGGTGTCATAGATCGCTTTGGACAAATAGAACCCAAGGTGTTACTCGGATGTGTGGCTTATATTTACAAATCAAAAGTCATTGATGTGAGTGACAAATTGCGCCAAATAGTCGATGGAATTCCTAGTGTTAAACACGTTGTGGTTGTGCCTTACGCTGACGCGCTTGCCGCAGCAAGCTATGTCGAAGAAGGGTCAGTGACGCCACATGCTCTGTTTAACGATTTCATGATGGCGGGCGTTGGTGGCGAACTAGACTTTGTGGCGCTCGACTTTAATCATCCCTTATACATCATGTTCTCGTCGGGCACTACTGGCAAACCGAAATGTATTATTCATGGTCAAGGTGGCACCTTGTTGCAGCATCGCAAAGAGCATTCACTGCACTGCGATTTGCGCCCGGATGAAAAGATATTCTATTTCACCACCACTGGTTGGATGATGTGGAATTGGCTAAGTTCGGCGCTAGCAGTTGGCGCTACAGTAGTTCTTTACGATGGTAATCCTTTTTACCCCGATGCTTCGACGATGTTTAATCTTATTGATAGCGAACAGATTAACGTCTTCGGCACTTCGGCGAAGTTTATTGATGCGTGTAGGAATGCCCAAATAAATCCGCGTCGTGATAATGATCTTAGCTCGTTGCGCTGCATCTTATCGACAGGCTCTCCACTGATTGCCGAATCTTTTGATTGGGTTTATGAAAACATTAAATCAGATTTAATGCTTTCTTCGATAACCGGTGGTACAGATTTACTGTCATGCTTTGCTCTTGGTTCTCCTATTTCACCGGTGTGGAGCGGCGAAATTCAGCAACGCGGACTTGGCATGGACGTAGCAATTTATAATTC
>JAPKEZ010000127.1 GCA_028821845.1 Planctomycetota bacterium
CTGAACCATCGATATATGACAGTGCCTGATTGAAATCACGGAAAGTTCTAGAAGAGCCTGTCGGAATGCGATTGCGTTCTAACAACTCTTTGCACCAAACCTTTGAACCTTCTAGCTCGCTGGCTTGCGCACTTGGACCAAAGACCAACACTTGCGCCTCACGCAATCTGTCAGCCAAGCCATTCACCAACGGACCTTCTGGGCCGATGACGACAAGATCAATTTCATTACGCTCGCAAAAATCAAGGATACCTTGAGTGTCATCAACACTTATATTCGCGTTAGTGCCATAAGCATCCGTACCAGGATTGCCTGGCGCAATAAACAAATGACTTAGCAAAGGCGACTTGGCTATTTTGAATGCGAGGGCATGTTCGCGACCCCCTGAACCGACTAGCAGAATATTCATCTCTTTATTTTAGCAACTTAGGCCTGCAAGCTCAGCTTAACAATTTCGGAAGTATCAGGCGACAGTTTGTCTTGCTCTGAAATGCGTTGCAATTGCTGCTTCATCTGTAATGAGCGCGAAGGCTCGTAACGGTGCCATTGAGCGAATGCTGAGGCGATACGGGCGGCAATTTGCGGGTTTAATTTGTCGAGCTCAAGAACACAGTCTGCTACAAAGCGGTAACCCTCGCCATCGGCGGAGTGAAAGTGCACTGGATTAGCCGCGAAGGTCCGAATCAGTGAGCGCACTTTATTAGGATTGCGAATATCGAAGGCTGGATGCTCTTTGAGAGCAGCCACACGCGCGAAAGTGTCAGGAGCAGAGCTTGAAGCCTGCACCGACAACCACTTGTCGACGACCAAGTCTTCATCTTGCCACTTCTCGAAGAAATCAGACAACGCAGCTTGGCGCTGTGGCACATCAAGATTTGCGAGGCACGCCAACGCCGATATTGAATCGGTCATATTGCTTGCATCAGCAAATTGGGTGGCGCACATTTCTACACCGTTACCGGTACTGGCCACACTCAAGTAGCTCAAGCAGACATTGCGTAAACGGCGGCGGCCGATTTGTTGTTGGCTGGGCTCGTACGCTTCGTCACTCGACATGGAGTCATAAAGCTCGCGAAACTTATCTTGCAATCGATCGGCCACGGCAGTGCGCAGAACCTTGCGCGCACTCTGCAGCAATTCTGGGTCTATCACATCAAGTTGCCCACTTAAGGCGGCATGGCCAGGCAAACATAATAAGTACGACTTCATTCCTGGCGACAATTCATTATCATTGGCAATTTCGACCATCGAATCAATGAACCTAGGGTTTGGGTCAACGCTTTTGCCCTCTGCCAAGCTAGTCATCAAATCAAAAATGGCGCGAGTTGCGAAACGCTGCCCCGCTTCCCAGCGATTGAAAGTATCACTGTCATACGACATTAGCACCTGTAAGTCACTATCGCTTTGTTCGAAGTCAAGCGTGACTGGCGCCGAGAATTTACGCAAGGCGGACACTATTGGCTCAGCCGTAATGTTCTCAAAAACGAAATCTTGGCGTTGCTCACATAATTCAAGAACACGCTCGGCAGCTAATTCATTGCCATTTTTGTCGAACAGTGCCGTTAGCAGAGGTATGTGAAACGGAAGTTTTTCATCTTGCCCCGGAGTTGGTTTACAGCTTTGCTCGCAACTTAAAACGAAACGTTGCGCATCGGCATCGTAAGAGGTTGACAAACTAATTTTCGGAGTGCCTGCTTGCGAGTACCACAGCTCGAACTGCGAGAAGTCGCGATTGTTAGCATCGGCAATGGACAAACGGAAATCGTCACAGCTTACTGCCTGACCATCGTAGCGCTCGAAGTACAAGTCACTACCGCTGCGGAAGCCATCGGCACCGACCAAAGTGTGCATCATGCGGATTACCTCGGCGCCTTTGTTATAGACAGTTGAGGTGTAGAAATTGTCCATCGCCACATAAGAATCAGGGCGTATAGGATGCGCCATTGGCCCCATATCTTCTCTAAATTGCACCGAGCGTAGCACGTTAACATCGTCAATGCGTTTCAGTGCAGCATCGCCCATATCGGCGCTAAATTGCTGATCGCGGAAGACTGTCAGTCCTTCCTTGAGCGTTAACTGAAACCAATCGCGGCAAGTGATTCGGTTGCCAGTGTAGTTATGGAAATACTCGTGGCCGATGACGCCCTCGATCCCTTCATAATCGCTATCGGTAGCTGTCTCTGGTGACGACAAAACATACGCCGTGTTAAACACGTTAAGCGATTTGTTTTCCATCGCGCCCATATTGAAGTCGCCGACAGCAACAATGTTATAAATTTCTAAGTCGTATTCGAAGCCATAAACTTCTTCATCCCATTTCATCGACTCTATTAATGATTGCATAGCATACGCCAACTTGTCAGAGTTTTCATGCTCGCTGTAGACGTATAGGTCAACAAGCTTGCCGCTACAAGTGGTGAATGTATCGCGCAACACGCCGAGATCACCGGCCACCAACGCAAACAAGTACGACGGCTTGGGGTGCGGGTCGTGCCATTCTGAGTAATGGCGGCCATCTGCGGTATCGCCGCTATCAATCAAATTTCCATTGCTTAGTAGCACTGGAAATTTCCCTTTGTCAGCGCTCATGCCAACCCTGAAGGTCGTCATCACGTCTGGACGATCTAAGTAATAAGTAATACGGCGGAAGCCCAAGGACTCGCATTGGGTACAGAACATTGAGCCCGATTTGTACAGGCCTGACAGGCTCGTGTTTAATTGTGGTTGAATTTTAACCACCGTCTTCAAGACAAAACTTTCGGCGACATCTAGCAGCTGCAAACCTTCGTCACTGAGCAGATACTGTTCTGCTGACAAGGCTACGCCATCGATATATATCTCCTTCAGCTCGAGGTCTTCTCCATCTAGGAGAAGCTTAGTGGCTCTTGAATCTGTTCTGCGACTAAAGTTAAGTTCGGCCGTAACTAAAGCGTATTCGTCTTCGAGGAAGAAATCGAGGTGGACTTGATCGATGCGAAAATCAGTCGGAGCGTAATCTTTGCGGTATTTAACTGTGGCAGTTGTATCGGACATTAGGGGCAAATTTTATCGACGCGCACCGATTAATGTTAGTGTTGTTGGAGGTGACTGCCTATTTTTTCTATATATTCTTGAGCATCGACGTATTTAGCGTCGTCGGCAGTTATTTGCTGCATCAATTCGATGGCCTGTTGATTGTCCCCCTGTATTCCATAATGAATTCCTAATTGGAAAATCACTTCACCAAAGCCTGGGCGGTAGTCCAACACGGACAGCATATGGTCTTCGAAGAGTTTATTGTTGCCTTCTGCAAGGTGTCGCCACGCATGCACGTAATCGTTGCGCTCAAAGCCAGCGTATGACAAAACCGTGGTACGGCTAGCGTAGCCGTCGGCTAGCAAAAAGTTCTGCGAGGACTCTGGCTTTAATGGCAACTCCAGCTTACCGCGTAAATATGCCATACGCATATCAAAAGTTTGGTCGAAATAATGATCGCGCATCAATGACTGGGATTGAACTAATCCTGAATGAGCGAAGAAGACTATGGCTAGCAAATGTGCCGTGTATTTTGCCTTTGATTTCTTAAAAGAGAGGCTTCTCTTTTTTAGAGCTAGAGCGCAGTGAGCAGCCACCAAACCAAATCCTAAAGCTAACAAAAACGGTACTGCCCCGAACAAGTCGTGAGTGGCGAAAAACCCGAAGCAAAAACCCAATGCTAGGACTAATTCTTCAGTTAGAGACAGTGGGTGTAGTTGCTGCGGATTAGAATTGCTAGAGCTGCGCAGTACCGCTGGAGTAGACAATTGAAAACTAAGTGCCTGATTAGGGCAACTCGCAACACAATCTAAGGTTTTCATGCACTTGTTATCGACTACCGCACCAAACTCTTTAATTTCTTGATGGACGATTACGTTAGAGCTGCATGCCTTTGTGCAAGCCATGCAGGAGTTGCACAGATTTGGATCAACAACAATACGACCTACTGAAAAAGAATCACTCGCGCCAAGAATAGCTCCATAAGGACAAGCGTAAGTGCAGAACGCTTTATTACCAAGTAAATATACTACATAGCATCCTGCAATCAAAAAAGTGATAATTGAAATTGCCGGGCCAGGGAATGTTTCCCAGAATGCTTCTGTCACCCATTCGCTCGATGCATGCTGCACACCTCCAGAACTTATTCTTGAATACAATGGGACCAAGAACATCCAAACGAATGCCATGATTGGCACGATTCGCAAAGCGCGCGAACGAAGTGGACGCACACGAACTTTGAGACGGCGTAATATCCAAGCGCAAGCATCTTGCACAGCCAAAAAATGGCATGCCCACCCACAAAAAAAGCGACCGAATAGTAAGGTGCTAGCGATAGCGACCCCGAGAACTATAAGCCCAGGATTAATGACTTTTTCGCGAGCAAACCTACTTGCTTCGGATGGTTCGAGTGGCGCTAAACTGCTACCTGTTAGCAGCCAATGCGCAATGTGCGCCAACAACAAAACCTGCACCAAGACCAAAACCAAAGCT
>JAPKEZ010000128.1 GCA_028821845.1 Planctomycetota bacterium
ATCTCTAACTTTTATATCGCGCACGACATTACTAGCAATGCTGGTGGAAAAAATTAGCCCTATGGCTAGTGTTGAACCGAGCCAAAATAACCCTTTACCTTTTGCTATATCTATCATTAGCGGATTGTAGTAATTGGGAAATCCGTTTACCAATCCCTTTACCACAATATTATTTCTGTATGCAGAATCTCTCCGACTTAACGCTACATGTAGTAACGGGCAGAAAAAAGTTTCTTACTTAGAGCACTCGGCTTTAATCGCAGCCACCGTCGGAGACGATTCTGTTCCTAGACCAACTAGCTGGTGTGCTATTCTTCCTGCATAATCTAAAGTTGTAATAATGTTCGAATGTGCGAAATTGCCCTTGGTGCCTTTTTTATAACGTACCCCCAAAGCAGCAGCAATACCGCGAACGGCGAAGTCGTCGCCGTGGAGTAAAGTCCAGCGTGATGTATCGAGATTATTTGTTTCAGCGTAGGCTTGTAAAACTTCTGGGGTGTCACGCTCACTATCCATGGAAATGAGTAACCAACGCACTTTCCCCAATTGTTCGCTAGGTATTTCTTTTTCTATCTCTTTAAGGGCGCGAATGGTGCGCGGGCAAGCATGTTCGCAATGGGTGAATATCATCACCGCAACCACCACTTGCCCCACAAAGTCACTCAGGGCGCGCGCGCCACCACTTTGGTCGCGCCAAAGTCCATCCGTTAAATAAATTGATTCGTTAGGCAAAGCAGCAGTAGCGGAAGATGGCTCTAGTGGTTGGCAGCAATCAGCAACGTATTCATCGGCCACACATCTAAACCCGATATTCGGGTAGGTTTGGTTGGCTATAAAGCTATTACGGAAAGACAGTCGAAAAGAAGCTACATCATTAGGATCAGAATCTCCTATTTCGACATCGCCACAAAACAGCTTAGTGACGTCACTAGTTCGTCCATATTCAGCCATCAAAGGCGAAGGCTTATTGAAGTCATCAACCCATTCCCAAATCAGCCCATGCATATCGAACAGTTGATAATAATTGGGCTTACCTAATCGAACTGCTGTTGGTATCTCAGGAATTTGCCGTTGGTACCAGTCGAGAATGGTTTGCTGATAGCGTTTCTCTTGGCTGCCATCGGCGACTGTCTCGCTAGCGAGGGCAAGGGATTCCCATTCATCTTGCGTAGCCAACCGACGCCCAGCCCATCGCGCATATTCACGTGCTGCAAACCAAGAGACATTGGTTACTGGAGAGTTAGCACTTCCTTCAGGATATTCGAAATCACCAAGCCAATGCTGCAAATAGTTTTCGCCAACGAGAACAGCCGCTGCCTGGGAACGAGCCCACGATGGACTCGAAATCACGAAGTTGCGAAACTGTGCGTTTGTGACAGGATGCTCCTCCACTAATAAATCGACAAAGGCGCCCTCAGCAATTTTCACCATTGGAGTTAAAGGGGTCTCCGACGCCATAGGCGCTAGTTTGCTTTCACTACAACTAGTTAGACACAGCAATAGTGAAGAAATGACCGCAACGATGACTAGGTAAGAAACTCTCATTACTAGACCCATGATACACCATCAACTAGTCGGAAAACTCTGACAATTCTTCCCAACGATTGGTTTTAGAGACAATAAGCTCTTCTAGCTCGGCGCGCCGTTTCTGTAGTACTGCAAGCTGGTTGTCGCCAGTAGCATATATCTCAGGGTCTGACAGCTTCGAATCAATGGTCGAGATTTCGTTTTCAACGATTGTGACCTCGTCGAGCAAGCCGTCAAATTCGATACGCTCTTTATTATTCAATTTACGCTTCGACGTCGACTCCTTCGCTTCAGGGTTTGCCATTACCGGCATTTTTTCGGCTACCTGATCAACAACCCCTTCATCTGGAGACCATCGTTCAAGCAGTGAACTGACGTCACCCGTGTGCAAGAACGCACCGCCGCGATCGTCAAGATATAGAACGTGGGTGGCGACGCGGTCTAAGAACCAGCGGTCGTGGCTGACCAATAACACACAACCATAAAAAGCGCACAAGGCTTCTTCAAGCGCGCGCAACGTGTTGAGGTCTAGATCGTTAGTAGGCTCGTCGAGAACCAACACATTACAATCTTGCAGCAACAACTTGGCGAGCAGGACTCGTCCGCGTTCGCCGCCAGATAACGAGCCTACCTTGACTAATTTCTTTGCACCTGGGAACAAGAACGAATTTAAGAAACCGGCGATGTGAACTTTGCTCTCGCCGACAACCACATATTTCCCGGTGCCGGCAATCTCTTCCATGACGGTTGCTTCATCATCAAGGTCTTCACGCTTTTGTTCAAGCGTACCAAACTTTACGGTCTCTCCAATTGTGACGCTTCCCCCATCTGGCTCGAGTTGGCCGAGTAATAACTTAATCAACGTCGTTTTACCAACACCGTTAGGGCCGACAATACCTAAACGCATACCATTTTCAATTTTAAGATCGAGGCCATTTAAAATCTTCTTTTCGGGGTAAGCGAAACTTAAGCTTTCTATTTCAATAACTTTAGATCCTAGGCGCGGTCCGCGCGGGATTTCCATTTCAAGCCTCACATCGCCCTCCAATGGCTTAGAACCGGCCAAAGCGTCGAACCGTTTGATTCGCGCATTAGCCTTAGTACCGCGTCCAAGAACACCCGCACGCATCCACGCGGTCTCACGTTTCAACAAGGCCAGGCGAGTGTTCTCTGACTTCTCCTCAGAAGCAATGCGCTCTATGCGTAACATCAAGTACTCGTTGTAGTTGCCTGGATAGGTGTAAATAGAGCCACGGTCTACTTCGACAATTTTGTTCACTATGCGATCTAGCAAAAAACGATCGTGCGTGACCAACACCAATGGAACCTTCATCTGCGCCAGCTGTTTTTCAAGCCAAGCAATCACAAAAGCATCGAGGTGGTTCGTCGGCTCGTCTAACAACATCAGGTCAGGCGAGGAGACTAACAATTTAGCCAATGCCACGCGCCGCGCCTCACCGCCGGATAAATTTCCACATGTCAACGATGCGTCTTTCAAACCCACACCATGGATTGACGCCGCAATTTTATGCTCAACATCATGGCCGCCGAGTCGTTCAAGCTGATGCTCAAGGCGCTCTATTTTATCGGACACCTCAACTCCATCAGCCAGTTTTTCATAAGCGGCAAACAATCTTGCTTGAACGGCGTGGTGCTCACTCAAGCCATCACGGACGGCATCTTCAATAGTGATGTCGTTGTCAAAAACCGGCTCTTGCTCGAGATACCCAATGCGCAAACCGTTGCGTAACACGCGAGTGCCACTGTCTAAAGTATCGACCCCAGCCATCATCTTTAGCAACGTCGACTTGCCAGCTCCGTTAGGACCAATCAAACCAATGCGGTCCTGCGAAGTAACAGTTAAATCAACCCCCGTAAATAACGGGCGGTTGTCGTCGTAAGCTTTACTTACATCTTGCAGGGTGATTAGCGGCATGGGCGCGCATAGTCTAATCTAATTAGCGCGCGATTGTGAGGTGGCTTAGGCGCCCGCGAAAATTCCAATCGCTTACCCAAATGTCACCATTTTTGCCCCATGCAGCACAGTGTGGCGACAAGAAAATGCCGTCGCTCCACTTATCGTAATCTACACGATTAGTCGCGCGCAAGGCTGGATCAGGCTGCTCGCCTAAATTCTTTAACACTTCTCCAGTGCGATTGAGAATTGTCACTCGCCCTTCTAGCTCGGCGACAAGCCACCCGTATTCATTAACATCGACGTGGCAAGGACGGTTTAACACAGTTGCAATAACACTGCTGAACGTACCATCTGTATTGAATAATTGCAGACGGCGATTTTCGCGGTCGGCGACAATTACCTTATCGAGGTATTTGTCATAGCTAATACCATGCGGAGTTTTGAATTTGCCTGCTTCCGTTCCCCATCCACCAAAGCATGATTGCCAATTACCTTCGGCGTCGTAAATATGCACCCATGATTTCCCGTAGCCATCGGCGACCATGAATTGGCCATCTGGCAAAACGGCCACAGAGGTTGGAGCGTATTCATCAGCAGAGTTGTATTTACCTGACTCTTGCGGCCAAGAGACACTTAACAATACGTCGCCATCAAGTGACAATTTCTGGACTTGGTGTTGGGCAGTGTGCGCCACAAATAAATACTCGGTCTCTCCTTCCTGAACAATCTCTAAGCCGTGCAAGCCACCTGACAAGTCTCCACCAATGTTTTTCTTAAAAACACCTTTTTCGTCAAACACAAAAATAGCTGGTTTGCTGTCGGTACAAAGATAGATGTCCCCATTATTCGCCACATCGACACAACCGTGGGTGTTGCCTAAGACAACACCAGGCGGTAGAGACATAGAACTCGTTTGCCATTCGTAGGAATAAGTCTGGGGTGGAGTAATCATGCAGCCCGCGATTAGAGATAAGACGCACAGTACAAAGGTAGGTTTGGCCATG
>JAPKEZ010000129.1 GCA_028821845.1 Planctomycetota bacterium
GGTAGAAGTAACCTCGAGTCGATCTAAATTTGTATCGATTCTTGCCTCATCGAGGTATTGATTGATAATATCACCAACGTCCATATACTTATTATAGTACAATTGTGCATAAATCAACTAAATACTTAAAATGCGCTTATTCGACGAGGCAATAGCTCAGTATCTAGCAGATAATACAATGGCTTCGGTTGGTATGGCGTCATCTGGTGGACAAGGTGGTGGTGAATATGCAGATGGTGATACATATGCTCCAGAAGATAACCGGTTGCCTAAAATATTAGGATGTACTATAAAGCGCCAAGGTAAGGTTAAGAAGACTGAGCTCTCCGCATACTCGCGTCCGCGTAATAGCGGCTTGATTGCCACTAAACTAAACGACGGCGACCGCTTGATTGGCACTCGTTTGGTAAGCGCTGGCGATCACGTGATGATTGTTACTGCTGGCGGACAAGTTGTACGCTTCGATGAAGGCGATGCACGTCCGATGGGGCGTAATGCCGCTGGTGTCAAAGGCGCTAAGCTTAAGGCTGGTGACAAGGTCGTTGACCTGGTTGCGGGTAACGAAGACGAGTACTTGCTCATTGCTTGTGAAAACGGTTATGGTAAGCGTACGCGAATTGGCGAGTTCCGCTTGACTAAGCGTGGCTCTCAAGGCGTGGTTGGCATTAAGACGAATGACCGTAACGGCCCGGTAGTGAATGCACGCAACGCATCGCGCTGTTCCGATGTGTTGTTCTCGACGGCATCAGGTATGTTGGTTCGTACCAAGGCTGAAGACATCTCAGTCCAAGGGCGTGCCACGCAGGGCGTGCGCTTGGTGAATCTCAAGGACGGCGACAAGTTAATTGGACTTGCGGCAATCCCTCATGAGCAAAACGAAGATTCTGCTGACGAAACTGCGACGGAGTAAATACATGTTAAAAACAATCACCGATGAAATTAAACAAGCAATGCGTGACAAAGAAAAGTTACGCTTGCAGACCCTACGTTCTCTAGTTAACGACTTTAAGAATGCCGGTATTGATAAGCGCGGTAAAGAGGGGCTCACCGAAGAGGTCAACTCTCCAGCTGAATTATTGACTGATGAAGAGATGATAAAGATTGTTCAGTCAGCAGCTAAGAGTCGCCGTGAATCTATCGAACAATATGTTGCTGGCGGTCGCCAAGATCTTGCCGACATCGAACAGGCCGAGTTAGATATTCTTTCAGAGTTCTTGCCAAAGCAGCTTGACGATGCCGAGCTCGAATCTATTGTGAAAGCTGCAATAGCTGAAACCGGAGCATCATCCATGGCTGACATGGGAGGCGTGATGAAAATCGCGCAAGTGCAAATTGCTGGTCGCGCAGATGGCAAGCGCGTTTCAGAGATTGTGCGCCAGTTGTTGGGTTAAATTAATGACCGATACTTCAACAATAGAGCAGCCGAAGAAATCATCAGCGGTTAAGTGGGTCTGCTTTGGCATTGCTTACTTAGGCCTTATCATTTTTATGTCATTGTCATCTATCGATAAAGCAATCGATATGTCACAAGAGATGGGTGTCTACCAGATAGACAAAACCCGAGAATTTTTAGGCGATGAAAAGGCCCAAGAAATGAAAGAGTTTTTCGATCAGCGTATGAATGTCGAAGAAGTTCCTACAGATAACGCAGCCACAGATACGCAGTAGCAATAATAATCGACATTATCATTAACGGAAAGGCCGTCTTCAAGAAGGTTACGAATTTAATCGGATGACCTGCGCGCTCGGCGAATCCTGCGACTATTAGGTTGGCGCTAGCACCAATCAAGCTACCATTGCCACCGAAACATGCGCCTAGTGATAGTGCCCACCAAACAGTTTGTTGTTGTGCGAGATCGAGGTTAACGCCGTTTTCTGCCAGCTGAGCGAATGCTGCCTTGAGGGTCGGAATCATTGTCGCGACGAATGGGATGTTGTCGACGATAGCCGAGGCGATCGCTGATATCCAGAGCACACCTAAGGCTAATGCTTCAGTTACCTCAGCTGGGTCTGAAATGCCTTCGGTGAGCCCCACAACTCTAGCAGCGAGTATCTCGAGAGCGCCAGCATGTTCGAGGCCTCCGATGATTACAAACAGGCCAATGAAGAAGAATATAGTTACCCACTCAACTTCGCCGGAAGTGTGATGGACGTTCTCGCTTTTCTCTTCTGCGTTTTTGCCAAGGTTGTCGAGCAACAAGAGTAGCGCTGCACCAGTCATTGCCACGGTTGCAGGCTCGATGCCCAGAGGATGCCCTAGTACAAAGCCGACAAATACTAGGATAAGCACAACCAATGATTTTATGAGTAGCTTTGAATCCGCAATAGCCTCGGATTCTTTGAAATCTAAAACACGTTGACGGGCTTCGTCACTGGCATATAACCTTCGTCCCCATAGAATGTAAATAGGAAGAAGCGTTGCGATGAACACCAACGGCACGATTGGTGCGATGTGCACCAAGAAGTCATTGAAGGTTACTGACTCGACCATCGAACCAATCAAAATGTTTGGAGGGTCGCCAATTAAAGTTGCTGCACCGCCAATGTTTGAGAATATAATTTCTGAGAACAAAAACGGGTAGGGTGCAATTTCTAATTCTTCAGTAATCAACAAGGTCACTGGAACGATAAGTAACACGGTTGTTACGTTGTCGAGTAGCGCCGATAGAATTGCGGTGACGATCGATAGCATTACCAGAATGCCCCAAGGCCTTGCATTCACTTTTTTGGCTGACCAAATAGCTAAGTACTGGAAAACCCCGCTGCGCTGCATAACGGCTACGATAATCATCATTCCGGTCAGCAGGCCGATAGTGTTCCAGTCAATCGCTTGTACTGCGGCGTGTTGGCTGAGCACGCCAGATAAGATCATTAAGCCACCGCCAAGTAGGGCGACTACCGCACGATTAAATTTTTCAGACATAATAATCGCATAGGTAATTACAAAAATAATACCTGCGACTGCTAATGGGTTGGCGCCACCAATAACGTGAGCCTCAGCTGCTGGTGCACCGTGCTGCGCCAGTAAAGAAATTAACGTAAGCATCTATTTAATCTCTGCAAGCAAATGGTCAAGGACGTCCCAGTAGCTAATGATGCCAACCAAATTATCCGAATCGGGGTCAACAACAGGAATGTTGTCTTGATTGCCACTAGCGATGCACATAATAGTGCGTGTTAGAGAATCTTCAGGGGCAAGAGTTTGAGTATCGTTGTCGCAGTAGTCGCCAACTGACTTGTTCCAATCATCTGCTAGGCGGCGTTGCAAGTCTTCAATACTGTCGTTCATGAAGTTAGCGCTGCTCATGCCACCTTCTGGTGACGCCGATGCCGGAATAGCAAGTTTTAGTATATTGCTAACGCCGAATTGACCAAGCATTTTGCCATCGCCATTAACGACAGGGATGCTACGAAAGCGTTTTTCAGCCAGGAGTTTTACTGTTTCGCCAACGGTAACGTTTTCGGTTACAGTAATTGGCTCAGCATGCATTATTGTGGAACAAGACATTTGCAGATTCTAAGGTCTTGATTATATATAATCCTAGCAATGGAAAGCAAACATGCGGTGCGCGGCGCCCTAGTGAACGCGGCGCTGATTATGTCATCGCGAGTATTAGGTATGGTGCGCGACATGGCAATGCTGGCCTTTTTCGGCTTCACGCCCTTGCTTGGCGCTTTTAATATCGCTTGGGTAGTGCCAAATATGTTCCGGCGGCTATTAGGTGAAGGCGCGGTTGCCGCTGCCATCCAGCCTGCTCTGGCGCGGGCCGAAGAAGAAGACGGCATCGATGCTGCCCGTGAGCTGTTCGCCGGTTTTCAGGCCACAGTACTCAGTGCTTTGCTCAGCTTGTTGACCATTGCTTGGGTAGCGCTATTTATTTACCGTGGCAAACTGATTGACGAGAATGCTTTGCAAACGAATTTGTTCTATTTGATACTACTGCCGTATATGGTGCCGATTTGTATGTGTGCTTTGGCGTCGGCTCCGCAAAACCTGCATAAGAATTTTTTCTGGCCGGCACTTGCGCCAGTATTGCTGAACGTGTGCTGGATTGCCGGTATTATTGTTGGTAGCTTATGGGCCAGCGATCAAGGTCGTCAATTACATATACTTTGCGCTTGTTTACTGGTCGGCGGTGCTCTGCAATGGGCGGTGCAATTGCGAGGGCTAAAAAACATTGGGTGGAAGTTTCAGCTTAAATGGAAGGCGAAGCTTAAGTCACAAAAAAGTACTTTTGTCATGTTCATTCCGGCATTGATTGGTTTGGCGGCAATGCAAGTTAATTTGTTGGCAGATCAATTCTTGGTGCGTTCGCTTGTCGGCCCGGAGGCGAACACTTTTACCTTTATTGCTAACCGACTCC
>JAPKEZ010000130.1 GCA_028821845.1 Planctomycetota bacterium
GGCTGAGCGCAAAACAAAACCATAACTTCAGATTAGCTACTGCCAATGAATGGCGTGCGGCCTTGGGCAAACAAAAAATATCTGCGGGAATGTCCTGGCTTGCTGATAATTCTGAGGGCTCTCCGCACTTAGTCGGACAATACGCAGCTAATGAGAATGGCCTCTTTGACATGATTGGCAATGTAGAAGAGTGGGTTACAGACCCATCAGCACCACAAGGAATGACCATGGGCGGCAGTTTTTTGGACAAGGCCTCGCAATTAGAGTCTGAGCTCTCGTCTATTTACCAAATATCATGGCAGGCCCGTGATCCGCAGTGGCCAAAAAGTTCTTGGTGGATGTCAGACGCAGGTTACGTAGGATTTCGTATCGTAACTGACAGCAGGCCACAAACCGCATCTCTATAACTAATTACATGAATCGAAGAACATTCCTTAAGGGCGCCTCAGCAGGGATTGCCGCCACCTCTTTATTAGGCTCAAAAGCTGTTGCCAATAGCGCCAAAGAATTACGCGTCGGCCTCATCGGCTGTGGTGGCCGCGGCACAGGCGCAGCAATACAAGCGCTTAATGCAGACCCCGATGTAGTTCTTTATGCAATGGGCGATCTCACTGCCGACCGCTTGCAGCAATCACGCTCTGGGCTTGAAAGGTTTGGTGACCGCCTACAGGCAGACAGCACTCGTCAGTTCGTTGGTTTTGACGCATTCGAAAAAGTAATCGCGCAGGTTGATGTCATTTTACTGGCTACACCACCAGTTTTCCGTCCGCAGCATTTGCGCGCGGCAGTTGAAGCCGGGTGTCACGTGTTTTGCGAAAAACCCGTCGCAGTAGACGGCGCCGGCGTTCGTTCGGTTATTGAAACCGCAACAATGGCACAAGCAAAAGGTTTGTCATTGGCCAGTGGTTTTTGTTGGCGCTCTGCATTTGGACACCGTGCTCTTTATCAACGCATTCATCAAGGCGAAATCGGCAAGGTTGTCGGCGTACATGCTACCTACATGGCAGGTCAACTATGGTCTAAAGAACGCCAAGAGGGTTGGTCGGAGTTGGATTACCAGCTACGCAACTGGGTTTACTACGCACAACTCGGCGGCGATCATGTTGTCGAACAAGCCATTCACTCGGTCGATAAAATCTTATGGGCCAAGAGTGATGAAACGCCTTCGAGTGTGATGGCTAGCGGTGGACGCGAAACGCGTACCGAGGCAAAATACGGAAACATCTTCGATCACTTTTCGGCAGTATATGATTGGGCAGACGGGACTCAGGCCACTTTGCAGTGTCGCCAGATGACAGGTTGTCACATGGAAAACCTTGACCGCATTATTGGTTCAACCGGCATTGCTTACGTTGATGGTTGGGCGAACAAATTTGTGATCAAAGGAGATAATGCATGGAAATATGATGGCCCGAGTAACGATATGTATCAGACCGAGCACGACGATCTGTTCGAGTCCATTCGTAATGGTAGCGCGATGAATCAAGGCGTTGATATGGCGCACTCAACTTTGGCGGCAATCATGACGCGTATGTCGGCATATACAGGCAAGGTTGTGACCTGGGATCAGGCGCTTAATTCTCAGCTTGAATTAACCCCAGCTCAATGGGTTGGGGGACCAGGCGTTGATGCTTCTGTGCCAATACCTGGTAAGACGAAGCTAATTTAGTCGACACTGAGTTCGATTTCGATCCATGGCACAGCCCGTGGGCCGAAATAGCTGCCTTGCAAATCATCGGCAAAACCTTCAAGGTCTTCGGCGTAGCCCAATTCGGCAAGCGCGAGCTTTTCTTCTTCGGAAACAGTCGTAGCAACAGAAGAGTTGCTGAAGCTTGGCAGCAACCAACCACTTCCTTTATAGTCGTCGAATAGCTTGCTAGTTAAATCAAGTTTCAGCTGGGCAATGTTTGTCATTTCTCGCGGGTCGGCTTGCAAGTCAAACAACCAAACTCGGTTAGCAGGCAGCAATGACCACGGGTCACTAACGATTAACTTTGTATGAGGCAAGCGGTATCCACGCAGTGGGCCGGTAAGTCCGGAGAGGGCGCTCCCTTGGCTGTCCGTTTCAGAAACCGCATTGCGGTCGCTTTGCACTGAGGCATTGTCGAAGAACGGTAGCAGTGATTGACCATCAAGGGCGACAGCCGTGGACGGCCATTCAGCTCCGCACATTTCTAACACAGTTGGCAATACATCCATTTGGCGCACTTGTTGGTTGTGAAGTCCTGGGAGCCATTGTTGTTGCTGCATCAGGCTGTCACTAACATTAAATTGTAACGGAATGCGAATTAGTTCATCGTAAACAGTGTGGCCGTGACCGAGGTCGCCGTGTTCTAGAAACTCTTCACCATGATCGGCGGTGACAATAATAATCACGTCGTCGCGGGTTTGCAGTAAATCGTTGACGAAGTCGCCAACAACGTCGTCAAGGTAACGAATTTCTTCGGCGTAAGACAAGCGCAAACTCTCAACTTGCAGCTCACTAAAAGAGGCCCCTTCGCTTGTACGAAACTCTATTTCGGCTGGCCCATCGAGGGTTGCTTCAATATCAGTGTTGTTAAAGATTCCCGCATAGTCGGCACTTGGCTGGTAAGGATAGTGCGCGTCGTTTAAGTGCAGGTATAAAAAAGAGGCCTGCTCGCCACCGGCCTCTAACCAGCGCTTGCCATTCTTAATCAATACGTCGGCATTAGCGAACACGTCGTGCTGCATTTCGCTAAAGCCCTGTTTGAAACCAAAAGTCGGGGTAATGTTTGGGTTAGACGAGAAACAGTTTGTGCGATACCCCGACAACAATAATGCTTCAGCTAAGGTGCGTTGCGAATTTGGCAGGGGCCCGTAGCGCGAGTTCGCATGATGCTTGCCTGGCACCAACCCAGTTAGCAAAGTTGCGGTCGACGGTTTCGTCCACGACGATTGTGAAATATTCTGAGTGAAGCGCACGCCTTTGGCGGCTAACGCGTCGAGTTTTGGTGACGTTGGCAAATCGCTACCTCCCCAGCCAAGGTAGTCTAGGCGTACCGAGTCGAGAGTGATTAAAACAATGGTGGGTTGATGCGAGCTCGATGGCACGGTTGCGCCAACCATAAGGTGTGGTAAAAAAGCTAACATGCAACACGTAGCCGCAGCGCGCCAGTTATGAAAGCTTTTGATTAAAACAACGTCTCTAGCGACCCACGAAACAAAAATCGCCAGCGGGACACTGAGCATCATTCTCTTTAGCCCGACATCATCAGCCCACTGTAGCCACAATAATTCGGTGTCGCCAGTTGCCATCCAGTTTCCGTCTACCATGGCAATGACAGCGCGTAAGGCACCAACCACAGCTGAAGCTAAAGCTATAGAACAAATGACGAAGTAAAATTTACGCATCGCGCAAATAGTATATCAGATTAATGCATGGCGCAATTGTTTGGTCAATCGCCGATCTTTGCGATGGTAGAATAAGAGAATGGACATCGCGCTAGCCATTTTCAGTATTGTTTGGGTGTGGATTTGTTTTTTAATGATCCCTTTTGGCCTGCCAGGCAACTGGTTAATGGCAGCGAGTGCCTTGCTGGCTATTTATGGCGAAGAGGCCAGCTATACGCCTCTCATTCTTTTATTAAGCGCTGCGACTATTGCCGAGTTATTTGAGGCTTTGCTTGGTGGCAAGATGGCTCAAAGCGCCGGGGCGAGTAAAGCGGGAATGGTAGGTTCATTTCTTGGGGCATTGCTCGGCGGATTCTTCCTTACATTTTTGGTGCCCATTCCGATAGTAGGCACTGTGGCTGGCGCCTGCCTGGGGGCATTTCTTGGGGCGGTTCTATTTGAGGCGCTTTTCACTGAGCGTAATGCCGACTCAAAGAACTTAGCCCATATTGGGCTAGCCGCTGCCACCGGAGTCTTGTTCGGACGGCTAATGAAAGTCACTTTTGGCGCTGTAGGCGCTATTTATTGGACAATAGTCGCCGTTGAGGCTTATTTTTAAGAATAATTCTAACACAATTATTTAGAATGCGTATGATATTGGTGAAATGAAAAACACCCCTTTCCTAATTACTGCAGCGCTACTTTGCGCCGCCCCACTCACAGCACAAGAACTCGAGACGTCACCTCCACCGCCCCAAGTGGAGCAGCCCTCAGCTGGAAACTCAGAGCTAATAGAAAAGGCCACTATGGCTCTTTTGGGCTCTCATTGGAAGTCCACTTTTGAGATTGTTGCCGAACAGCCGGAGGCGACAGCGACAATCTCATTGAACATGAGCATGCAAGACATCACGCACTTCTCTGCCTCAATAACAATGACAGCCGAAGACCCGTTCGAAGGCGAAGTAAAGCAAAATCACACA
>JAPKEZ010000025.1 GCA_028821845.1 Planctomycetota bacterium
GTTGATATGACTCCACCAATTAGCAGGCTTCCAGTAATTACTTCAGATGCAAACGGTGATGCATCGCTTACATTAACTGTGCCGGCTAACGCTTCTGGACGGACGTTTTATACCCAAGCTCTTAATAACGGTATATTAAGCAATTCTCTTGCGGAAGTTGTACTGTAAAAGGTCTTGGTACTAATAAGTCGTATAGCCAACAATTCTATAAGATTGTTGGCTATACGCGACCTAGATTATATTTCTACGCCAAAGGCACCCTTAAGGGCAAAGCCGACTGCCATCGACACTACCACAAACCAAATCATGATGTCGATTTCGCCACCACCCATAAAGCCAAGCGAAGCTGCCGGGTAGTCGATTGTAATTGACTGTAAAAAAGAGTCCGCCGGCAATACCGGGTCGCCGAAATAAACAATCGGATCATGCGCTGCGGCAAACTCAGTCAAAGGTTGCGATGTTCGCATGCGCGCTAAGCGACGCGGGCTAGTACCGACCTCTAGATTCTTAGTAAAGCTATCGCCATCGTAACTTAAACTAATCGGCAGCGAGCCTTCCGCTTTAGGAGTAAGCATTAGCAACACCCTTGGCCCAGCACTGTCATCGAGATTAACGCGCTGATCGAGTCTAAGGCCCTCGCCAAGTTGAAGAGCAACATCTTGGGGAGACACCGCCTGATGTAATTCGATTACCACTGTTTGCTGCTGCTCGGCCTCTATGGGCTGAAAAGCATACAAACTGTTTAACTGAAACCACACAATCATGAATGGCGCCGCAAGCACCACCATCGGCAACAAATTCAAACCGATGTAAGCGAAGTTCCAGGACAATGTTTTGGCCGTAGAAGTCAGCACATTTGACAGTTCGTCTGGAAACAGACGAATAGCCAATAAGTTAAATTTTATTCTGTCTTTAACCGCAACAATACCAGACTGCGAAGAGATATGTGGGAACGCCATCAAAAACAGAATGCCAACTAAGCCCGAAATAACCGAGACCACTACAAGTGAGCCAGCCCATCCCAACGCCATATCAAAAGCGTCAAACAAGGCATTTAGAACCATCGGCGCAAATACGCCAATAGCCACTAAAGCTGCACAAATACCGATTACTCGTATTCGGGCAATCATGTTAGCTAATGTAACCTAGGCCCTTAAGGCTTTCTGTAATCGCATCATCCGAGGTGCCGGAATCTTCGATGCCTTTCAGCTCTTTCTCTATTACGTGCTCGATGAACTCTTCGACTGAACCGTAGCCAGCTATTTCTGCACATTTCTTACAGCGCTCAAGAACATCTTTATTTATTTTTACTTTATTACCACCAAACATTTTTTTTCTCTCTATTATGAGTTTAGAACAACGGGACTCCGTCTAGATTTTCAGGAGCTTCGACCGCAAACAAATCATAGAGGGTTGCGGTGATATCTTCAAGGGCCGGATCTTTCACAAGGTCACGACCGTCTGGCGTCCAGACGATGGTGCCGCGTACTAATTCTGGGTCCATCAAGTGTGAGCCAGACCAACGCGAATCGTTGTCAACTATAACACCCTTACCCGTAACTGCGCCAGTTGCGCATTCGTCGGATGCGCCATAGCCAATGTTAAAGCCTAACTGCAAATCTGGAGCCTGCGCCAACTGCTCGCCACTGAATACTTCGTCAGCACGTTTAATTGTTGTAAACACTCTATTACCTTGGTCGGTCATCGCCATTAGTTTGGACGTCATCTCAGCCATCAATGCGACGGCCTCGCTATCGCTAACAATACCCTGCGATTCGCGGCCTTGTCGGTTAATAATGATGCCATTAAAGCCCACGGCATAAGCCTTTGACTTTGACCAATCAATATCGTCACCGGCCAAACCGTGTGCGCCTGTCTTGGTTTTGCCATCGGCCATAACTAAATAACCTTCCTGCACCAACCAATCGTTAATGTGCATCTTACGGCGGAACGGAGCAAAGCCGTGGTCAGACATTACTATCACCTCAATTCCCTCGCCGTGCTTGTGCTCGAGCTCGTCAACGCGCGCCATCAACTCGCCAAACATGGTGTCAATCTGCGAGTAAACGCGGTCAATCTGCTTGTAGTAAGGCACCCCATCGTATTCTCCGGGGCCTTCTTGATGTGGGTGCTCCGCGTCGCTGGTATGCCACAACATATGACAACGCATGTCGAGTGAGCCGGCATATAAGAATAATAAACCACCGGTCTCATCTATTTGATCAAGACCGTAGTGCATCATTTTAGTGCGTTCTTCAAGCACCATGTCTGATTCGTTAATGAAACCAGAAGTATCGAGTACATGACCCTTGTAGGCCTTGTAAGCATCGGCAAAGCCTTGCGTGAAGTAAGGGCCAATCGCATCAGCCAATTCACCAGCAGCTTCGTCAGGAGTCGATATCGGTGAAACCGGAGCCCAAGGATCGAACTGCACAGGCACCGCATAAACCTCGAAAGGCTCAGCAGAAATGAATCTAAAACGAGTGTAACCCGGAACAGGAACCAAACCACCGAGCATTACAAACTCGATAGGCACCCAATTCGACCACTCGCCTAATCCGGCAATGGCGTAAGCACCATCAACGTCAACCGCAAGCACTGGAGAGTCCCCTGTGTTGTCGACCATCAGATCAATCGCAGTAAACACTTCTTGCTCGCGCTCGATTTTTTTCGCCACTTTATTAGCAGAAGCGAAGTCGCCAGCAGCTTCTGCGGCGTGCTGTTCTTCTAAAAAGTCATCGACATTAATCATGGTGTCGGCCGGCCCGTAAATACGCGACGACGCCTTCCATAGATTTTCATTACGGCGCTTCATCTTAATACGCTCAACGCGATAAGAATCAGAGACACGTGCGGTTTGCTCTTCGTCTTCGGTGAACAAATATGCCACACCCGAAAGAGCCCCAACCAAGTCAGGTGTACCCATGTCAGGGAACACCACAGCCTTTGATTCCGTCAAAGGATAAGAAGCAGGCATACGATGTACATAAACCGGAACACCTTGCTCGGACATGACCTCCCAGAATGCTGGGAACTTGCGAGTCGAACGCGAATCGCCACCAGAAAGTGGCACGTTGTATCCGAACAGAGTCACCTCCATCCCGACTTCATCTGTTTCAACCATTGAGGATTTAATCCCGTAATCGTCGCGATTAACGTGAATGAAATCATACAAACCATGCTTACCAGGATTAACGCCACTGATGAAGTTCGACCAGGCAACCGGTGATTGCGGTGGCCATGATGTTTGCAAGGACTGTAACTTAGATCCGCCTGCAATAGCCTTAGCGAAGTTGGGCATCATCCCGGAATCGATGCGCTCTTGCAACATCTCAGGGTCCAAGCCATCTACGCCGAACACCACAACACGTTTTTCAGAAGAAAGTTCTGCATCAGAACAGGCGCTGAACAAAGCACACGCGGCAACAAAAAGGATTGAGGAAGTCTTCATTAAAACAGGGGCTTACCTTGCATGTTAGCGGGAACATCTGTTCCGAATAATTTCAAAGCTGTAGGGCCTAAATCCATTAAGTTCGGAGTGTCGGTGTTAATCGGAGTGTCAGAGAACAGCACGCCAGGAACTTCACGTGGGTCGATACAGTGGTCGCCAGACCACGATTTAGTATTGTCAGAGAACACCTCGACAGGGCATGCGCCGGTGGCGCAATCCCAGGAGTTGCGGTAACCGCGCTTGTAGCCCATGAATAAATCAGGAGCTTGGAACACATACGGACCGGTGAAAATCTTCTCGGCATCAAACACTTCGCGGAAAATCAATTCGTTAGTCTTAGGGTCAACCAATCGCGAGAGCTTATCGACAATTTCAGCCTTAACCGCTTTGAATTCTTCTCCCTCTGCAACGATACCATCGCGTTCGCGCGCGGCACGATTAATGAACATGCCAGTCAGGCCAAGCGAAAATGCTTTCGTCTTGTGCCAGTCAACGTCTTGCAACCAGTCACGCGAAATACGCTTGCCGCTTTCTGCGTCTACCGGAGCAGACTCTTTGAGAACCAAATAATCGTTGTCGCGCAACCAAGCATTAAGGTTAATGCCCCGCTTAAACTGGCAGAAGCCGTGGTCAGAAATAATCATTAAGCGATCGCGCTTAGGATTTAACTTCTTGC
Organism: Planctomycetota bacterium; assembly: GCA_028821845.1. Taxonomy (GTDB): domain Bacteria; phylum Planctomycetota; class UBA1135; order UBA1135; family UBA1135; genus JAPKEZ01. Next base: position 4,128 of record JAPKEZ010000025.1, read on the forward strand.
GCACCTCGGCAACGAGGTCATCTGCGATGCCGTAAATTTCGGCGACCTTATCTTTGCCCCACTCGGTATCTTTACCCTCATTGGCCGGATGGCTGGGGTCAAGGTAACGGTGGAACATATGCGAAACGCGGTCGGTACCGTCAAAAACACATACAACAGAACCCTTAGGAGTTTTATCAAGAGCATCGAACAATTGCGAACGACGTTCTTGCCAAATGTTAAGTGCCTGCTTCCAAAAGGCTTCTTCATCTATAATTCGCTCATTGAGCGCCCAAGTGTCTTCGGCCAAGCCGAGTGTTGCAAACGGACCATGCTTTTTAGCAAGGTAGATTGAGTAAACCGTAGGATGCGCAATTGGCATAGCTGGGTTTGACGGGTCGATGTTAATCGGTGTCATGTACAAACCAAACTCTGGGCTGGTGCCCATGCAATAGAAACGCGCAATACCAGTAACTTTGGCCTTACCCTTCTTAGATTTAAACTCGAGAGTTATCCATTCAGAGTAATCTTTAACGCCAAGCTCTATGACTTGTTCATTGCCTTTGGTCCCGATAGTCAAACGAATTTTTTCGTCTTCAGTCAGTACATCGACACGCATCGGAATACGCATTGGACTGATTTCATTAGCCGAAGGATCTTGCGGCCCTGTAATAGGACAACGCATAGTATCGCCAGAACGACCAACCATTAAAACATCGCCACCAGCATCAGGCCCAGAAAGCACAGGGTCTGTAGTCCAAAAAGTGAAACTACCTTGGGTGCCCTTCAAGTCAGGGACACACATACCGCTTAGACACACCCCATTAAATTCTTCCGGCGGGAATGTTATCGGTACTCGAATAATGTTGGAAAAGATGCCCTTCTCACCAAGCGTCTTCCACCATGGTGTTCCCTTGCGCAACAAGCGCATGCTAGAAGTCGGGCGCTTAAAGAATTCTTTCTTGCCAATTTTAATCAACGCCTTCTCGCCGGTGGTAATTTCGGTAGAAGAAAGAATAGGCAGATAGGTACACGGGTCGCGTGTAATGAAATCGAAAATATTGTGCCGCGAAGAATCAACACCTGTAGCGAAGGACGACCATGCTACCGGTGACATAGATGGGTAAGAAGTTTGCAGCGGACTGAAGGTACCTTCATCTGCAAGAGCCTTCATGTTTGGCATACGGCCCTCATCCATAAAACGTTGGGCCAGACGTGGGTCCATGCCGTCAAAGCCGATGATTACTAAACGCTTGGTGTCGCCTTTAATACGACCTTTGCCGGTTACAAAACGGTAAATCATTTTTAGCGGATAGATTGCCAAAATACCAATCGCCAAAAACAGAGATCCGACCAACACTAGGCCGCCGGACAGAAAGGCAAAACCAGCACCAGGGCCGATGTATGCGTGCGCTGGTTCGGGACCTACTAGCCATGCCATGGCTACCGCGAAACACAGAAGGAGTTTCTTGCTCTTCATCTCGTGTAATTATGATTTATCTGTATACAAGAAGAAAGGGGCTAGTGGCCCCTTTCTTGATTTTTTACTAACGATTATGCGCTAGCGGCTACACCTGCGATGTGTCCGTTTTCTTCAAGGTAACCCATGATTATCGCTAATGATTCTTCAGCAGTTTGAGTCTCGGAGTTGACAGTAATTTCAGCATTTTCTGGAGCCTCATAAGGGTCAGAAATACCGGTGAAATTCTTAATCTCTCCCGAAATAGCCTTTGCGTAAAGACCCTTCACATCGCGACGGGTCAATTCATCGATAGAGCATTCGGCGTAAACCTCTACGAAGCTACGTGACATCAAGCGACATTGATCACGCACTTCAGCATACGGAGAAATAGCAGCTGTGATTACAGCAGCTCCGTTACGTGAAAGAAGCTTGGCAACATAACCGATGCGGCGCACGTTGGTATCTCGATCTTCTTTTGAGAAGCCTAAACCCTTTGACAGGTTTTCGCGCACTTCGTCACCATCGAGAACTTCGACCGACGCACCGCGCTGACGCAATTCACCTTCGATCATGCGAGACAGAGTTGACTTACCCGAGCCAGAAAGGCCGGTAAACCAGAGAGTAAATCCTTTTTTGTTGGACATTGTTTTAATTAAGAGTTGGGATTTTTTATTACTTAAGCTTTCCTTCTAAGAAGGGCACTTCGAAGCACTTTTCGTGCATGATTGGACCGTGTCCAAAATAACCTGCTTCGCCAAACAGCTCGCCGTGGTCAGCAGTAACGATGACCCAGGTGTCTTTAGGAAGCATGTCGTAGAATCGCGGGAACACCACTTTGTCGAGGTATTTAACGGTATCAATTTGACGTTGACGGCACTTATCGATCATTTCCATGTCCATCCAATCTCCTGACTCGTTGTCAGAGACCAAATCACCGGTACTATCATCAATTTGATTGTCTAGCTTGCGGAAAATACCGTTAACACCAGAAATGTGCGGCAGATCGTTTTTATCTTCATCAGGCAAACCATAAGGGTAGTGGGTTTCACCGACGTTCATCAAGTAGAACTGCGGAGTATTCCCCTTAATACCTTTAGATTCGCGTGTTTTGTGGTTTTCGATATCGTCGAGCATAGCCAACATATCATTATGCTTAGGCATCAACTTGAAAGTGTCGAAATCGCGGTTAATACCCGTTGCTGGGTTTAGAACCGGCAACGAAACCAAAGCGTGATTCTCGTAACCCATTGACTTCATGTATGAAGGCAACCATAAGTGTGGGATCATCGCCTCGAAACCAGCTTCGTCTACGCCTAGACGATCTTTGAATTTATACAAATCTTCTTTGTAGTATTCAGAAGCATAGACTTCGGTTGGACTGGTATGCGGCACCAAACCTGTAAGTAAGTTGTAGTGCGACGGCGCAGTCCAGCCGGCGTATGAGTAGCGCTTTTCAACGTTATGCAGGCCTCCGCAAAGTTTCGCAATATTCTCAGGTTCGGCCGCCATGAATGAATCGTAGCGACATGAGTCGAGAGTAATGACAAACAAATGATTGTTTGTGCGTTTGTTCTTAAAGAGACCAAGCATAGATGTTTAGTATTAAGCGGTCGTTGGAGTAGCGTACGACTCAATCAAGATATCTGCTACTTCTGGACGAGTGAATTCAGCAGGCGGACGTATGCCTTCTGACAACATCTCACGTACTTTTGTTCCACTCAAGAAAATCTTATCTTCGTTGCTAGCAGGTGATGACTTAGTTGAAGCCATGCCGCCGGTTAGCTTGCAGTAGAATGCATGCTCGAAGAGAAGTGTTTCGATGAGGATTTCACCTTCAGCAAACTGCTTGAAGATGTCTTGCGCATCGAATGTACCGTAGTAAGAACCAACACCAGCGTGGTCGCGGCCAATGATGATGTGAGTACAGCCATAGTTTTGACGACATACCGCGTGCAAAATAGCCTCGCGTGGTCCGCCATAACGCATCGCCTGCGGGTAAACAGCAAGCATGGTGCGATCGAGAGGGTAGTACTTTGCCATGAGTGCGTGGTAACAAGCCATCCGCACATCACTAGGGATGTCGTCTGCCTTAGTATCGCCAACCAATGGGTGAATGAGCAATCCGTCAACTTGCTCGATTGCAACCTTTGTCAGGTATTCATGAGCGCGGTGGATTGGGTTACGTGTTTGGAAAGCAACGATCTTATCCCACCCTTTCTCGGCGAATGCCACGCGAGTCATAGCAGGTGTTAAGCGGAATTCGTTATGCTTTTCGTAAGTTGGCAGGTTTGCAACTTCGATGGAACCCCCGACGTATGTATCGCCGATTGAGTTCAAGTAATCAGATGCCGGATGCTCAGCATCGCCCTGGTAACACTTAGTTAACTCAGCAGCCTTGTCTGGCTGGTATGCATCACTCACGGTCATCACACCGTAAACAGTGCCATCTTCGCCAACCAATGCAACTTCGTCTCCGGCCGTAGCAGATTCGTCATCTTTCGGTGACAACACCACCGGAAGTGGCCACGCAACACCATTAGCCAGATGCATGTTATCGCATACACCGTTGTAATCGTCGGCACCCATGAAGCCATTCAGCGGGCTCATGGCACCAGTAGCGATCATTTCTAGGTCGCTAGCTTCGCGTGAGTTAAGAGTAATTTTTGCTAGGCCTTCTGCCTTAGCAAGTAGAGCTGTACGTGCGTCGCCTTCGACTACGCAATTTACAAGTGTTCCGCCGTGTGGAGCAATCATCTGATTATTTTTTGGGTTGAGTTAGGAATGGTTTTAGAGATACCCGAGGTTTTTAAGCTTCTGGCGAATGGCCGCGAGCTCGTCGGGTGAAAATTCTTGGTCATCCTTGGACTCTACTTCGCTCATAAGATCACGCAAAACGTAAACAATGAACTCAGTTGGCGAAGAAAACCCAGAGTTGGCTATTACCTGCTGTACTCTGCGATACAGAGGACGAGGTATTTTCACAGTAGCTTTGGATTCTTTTTGCATGGGAGTAGTGGATGACAAGAGTGCGATAGGTTACACGATTGGAGTGCAATAGGTGCACCTATCTCGCTTTTTTGCCCCATAGCACCAAATATCGACCCTTATCTGGGTAGTTTGAAGTGTTTTTAGGTTTTAATTGTGATTGCATGAAATTGTTGTAAGATTATTGCCAATAGGCAGTTCTGCCTCTAACCCTTAAGCTAAATGCGACTTTCTATACTACTTTTAATTAGCGCCTTTTTAGGAGCATGTTCTGGCGATTCTGCGCCAGTTTTCGCTGATGTTGACGCTGCGATTGACCAAGCCGACTCGGCAAAGGTCGATGGCGACACTGATTTGGCCAAAGCCGGATACGAATACGCTCGCGATAATGGTGATGGCGACAGCCAGGCTGATGCGTTAATGGGTCTTTTTGAACTAGGCTGTGCTAGCGCTGACGATGACATGGCGTTTACGAATTTTGAAGCACTTTCGTCTTCTCACGCCGATAAACTAACTCAAGGCGAGCTAAAGCGCATGGTTGATCTATGTGTGATTAGCGCAACTATCGAAACAGGCGATAGCATCATCAGTTTTGCGATGGAGGCTTTCCCTGAAATGCAGGATGACCTAACTAAGCCAGCTGCCGCTATCGAAAAAATCCGCACCGAAGGCCCCGGCGCTGACCTCCGTGAACTTGGCTACGCTGGCGATTAATTCTTGTCGATTGAACAACAAGCCGTCGAGCTCATTGCTCAGACGCTGCGTGATAAGCCCGCAGCCAATTTAATGTTGGCTACCGGCTCAACAATGGAGCCCGTCTATGCACTGTTGCGCGAGGCTGGCTTAGATTTCAGTTTGGCCAATACTTTTAATCTAGATGAATACATAGAGGGCAATCAGTTTCGTGAATTTATGAATGCGCAGTTGTTTGAGCATGTGAATATTTGCTCGACTAATGTACACTTCCCCACTTTGGGTTATGACGAGTTAATTTACGACGCTGGCGGTATCGATTTGTGTATTTTAGGCATTGGCGTAAATGGACACATTGCTTTTAACGAACCTGGAGCGAGTATTAATTCGCGCACGCGAGTTGTCGAGCTTGACGTCTCTACCAGAGTTCGTAATTCGCAATTAAGTGGCGCAGAAATTCCGTCGAAAGCGATTAGCGTGGGTATTGCCACGATTTTAGATTGCAAGCAAATAATTGTTGTGGCTAGCGGCAAAGAAAAGCACGAAGCCATTAATAATGCACGCTATAGTGACATCAGTGATAAATGCCCTGCATCCTTCTTGCAGACACACTCTGATGTTACATGGCTAGTTTCCTAATCTTCGCACTCTGTTACGCACAGAATCTCAACGAACAATTCGACACCTTTAATTCGGCCCCGGTAGAACTATATGCCGAGTCGCCATTGTTTTACAATCCAACCGCCATTGACGTCGATGACCACGGCAATGTTTGGGTAACCGAAGCGGTTAATTACCGCCAATGGAGCGGTCGCAATCCCGGGCGTCACCATGATGCCGGTGATCGAGTTATTGTGCTGCGCGACACCGACGGCGATGGCATTGCTGACAAAAGTATTGTGTTTGCTCAGAGTCAAGATTTGGTCGCGCCACTAGGCATCTTAGTATTAGACGATCGAGTCTTAGTTTCATGCTCACCTCATTTAATTGAATACCGCGACACCGATGGAGACTTCGTAGCCGACGAGTCAAGAGTGCTACTTACCGGATTCGGCGGCTTCAATCATGACCACGGTTTACACTCCTTTATAGAAGATGGTCAGGGTGGTTTACTATGGGCTGCCGGCAATGCCGGTCCGCATGTTGTTAAAGGGACCGATGGGGTCTCCATTCGCAGCGGCTCCGCCTATAACGGCGGTGGCCCGGAACACGCTGGCAACATTGCTGGATTAGTCAGCGACGATGGCCAGGCCTACACCGGTGGTTTAATCGGACGCATGAACATCGATGGCAGTGGCGTTAAAGTTTTGGCGCATAACTTCCGTAACAACTATGAAGTAGCGATCGACAAATACGGCAATATGTTTACCGCCGACAATGACGATGACGGCAATCGCTCGTGTCGCACAGTCACCGTTGTCGAAGGTGGAAACTACGGATACTTCTCTGCTGATGGCAAACGTTTTTGGAGGGCTGATCGTCGTCCAGGAGAGGGGATTCAGTCTGCGCACTGGCATCAACGTGATCCTGGTGTAATGCCGCACGGCACCATCACCGGAGCCGGCGGGCCTACTGGGGTTACGATGTACGAGAGTGATTCATTCAATGAACTTACAGGTTACCTGCTAAACGCCGACGCTGGGCGCAGCATTGTTTATGCGCATCGACCAGTGATTGAAGGCTCAGAGTTAGTCTTAAAGCAAGACACCTTAATCGAAGCTAAGCGTGATGGCGAACGCGGCAGTTGGTTTCGTCCCAGTGATGTAGCTGTTGGACCGCACGGAGAAATTTATATTGCCGACTGGTACGACCCAGGTGTTGGTGGGCACGCGGCGGGCGACCGTGAAGCATACGGACGCATTCTTAAGATTAATGCCCCACCGCAAACGGCTAGCCAAGAAACGACTTCTGCCGATGCCCCAGTAATGGAACGTGTTGCTGCTTTGCGCCAAGCTATGCGTCAAGATTTAGATTACCAGCTCATCGAAAAGTTCGCAAATGACGAATCGCCATTCGTCCGCGCTACTTGCGCCAGATTGTTGCGCAACGTAGAAAACGTGAAGCTGCGCGTTGATTTACTAATAAAAATAGCGGGCACCATGCCTGCTGACGATCGCATGTACCTTGAATCGATTGGCATCGGAGCAACAGGAGTTGAGGCCAGCATGTTTGATAGATTGAAGCGGTTATTAGATTTTGACCGCGAAAACTTCTTACGTATTGCTTGGCGACTACATCCACGCGAGGCGCTTGAGACCTTAGCGTCATACGCTGCCGATAGCGAACACACTTTAGACTTGCGCACATTGGCGATTGACGGCTTGGCATTCATGGATGACGAAGATGCTGCCGACGAAATGATGAAGCTGGCAGTGGGTGGTCCACAAGACACAAAAGAATATGCAAACTGGTGGTTAGAGCATCGAGCGACGAATCATTGGTCAGAATATGGCATCAGTGGTGGTGCTACAGGTGATGTAGGAAGTGCGCGATTGATATGTGAGACTCAATTGTTTACCTCTCAGAGCAATCTTCCGTACAGCTTTGAAGCCAAGTCATCGACTCGATTGGGGAAAATATTGTGGCTCGAGGCTAACGATAATTCAAACGGCAACGCGAATGACTGGGCAGCATGGATACAGCCTCACTTCATCCTAGACGACAATACCACGGTCAACTTAACCGACCTAGAATGGCTCTCTGCCGAAGCGGATTGGGGAGAAGTTCGACTTAATAAGAACTGTGATGGCGCGCCAATCATGGTTAACAAGATAACCGTTACGAATGGCATCGGCACCCATGCCAATTCATTGATTGCTTACGCTATTCCAGAAAACGCGATTGGATTCAAATGCCAAATGGCTGCCGATGACGGCGGCGCGGCTTCGGTAAATTCTGGGACTTCAATGAAGTTCAAAATATACATTGAAGAAATTCGCGACCAAGAATTCATAACGCAGCAACGAACTCTTGCCGCACAAGGGAATCGTGAGGCGCAAAACTACTTGCTAGAAAGCCAAGAAGGATGTCTTTTTATTATAGAGAGCATTGAAATTGATGATTACCTAAAAGGCAAATTAAGCGATCATCCTGATTTAGCCGTACGCGCGCTTTACGCCAACAGCAATTCTGTGGTCAACAATGGTTTAGGTGAGCATGTGGGCTCAGCTGCTAATGGACAGGAACTATTCCGCGGACGTGCTAGTTGCAGCGCGTGTCACACTTTTGATAAGTTTGGCGGGAGCATCGGCCCAGATCTTTCAACCATTGACGGCAAGCATGATGCCGGGTCTTTGGCTACCGCCATTTATGATCCACAAGACGCAATAGCTTTAGGCTACGAGAACTGGGTTATTAAGCTCATAGACGGCAGCCAACTACTTGGATCTATTTTATCCGAAGGCCAGGTGTACCTGATAAAAGATAGTGCGGGCAAACGGCACGCCATCGACAATAAGGATATCGTCAGTATTGAAGAGGTTAAGAGTTCATTAATGCCGAGTGCCGTAGCGCTGAATCTCAGCGAGCAAGATGTCGCTGATATCATCGCCTTCTTACTTGAAAGCAAAAGGGATCAGGCATTTGAGAACGAAATCAACCTCCTCGATAACGGCTTGAACGATTTTGAATTCCAGTTGCCCGACGGCACTGACTTCAACGACGTTTGGCACATTGAAGATGGCGTCCTTAAGTGCGCTGGCCAACCGATTGGTTATCTTTACACCAAACAGCAATACACTGATTTCGAATTGGAGTTTGATTGGCGCGGCAACCCGCAACTCGGACCCGGCAATTCAGGGGCATTACTCCGCGTGCAGCAACCACATAAAGTTTGGCCTCGTTCAATTGAGGCGCAACTTATGTCTGGTAACGCGGGCGACATCTGGAATATCGATAAGTTCGGTATGTTTGTCGACAGTGATCGCACCTCAGGGCGCCGCACCGAAAACATGTTACCCAACAATGAAAAGCGACTAGGTGAATGGAACCACTACCGAATATTGTTGGTGGGTGGCGACCTAACTTTGGAAATCAATGGCGACATTCAAAACACGGCGAGCTGGTGCGAACGCATCCCCGGGGCAATTGCTTTGCAATCGGAAGGCGCTGCTATCGAGTTTAAAAACATCGTCTTGCGTTTCTAGGAATAAATTGAACCACATCTACATAAGTGCCGTTGCACTTGTATAGATGAAGTTAATCCTTAAAGTCAGTGCTGCTGCAAGCTGTTCGTTAATCGCAGTGATGCAGACTCCGGTGAACACAGCAGCAGCTCCAGAGGTACTCGCTTACTCACCTGTTTATACTGCGAATAGTGCTGCGACTCAATTAACACGAGTAATAGAACCAGTACGCCAAGACATCAGGGAACGATCTATTTTGGCGAATACCCTCGATGAAGCTTTCGTCGGCAGCGATACCTTTAATCTTGCCGGTCTTGAGTTGAAAGTCGAAGTCACTTTTCACAAGGGTACTTTTCACCAAACTTACACAGCCACCAATGCTTTAAACCATGCTATTTGGTGGACGGGTTCTGAAAAACTATGCGGCGTAAAGAACTACCACGCGAAACTAGTTGACCGTGATCTGCATGCTGTCGAATTTCCCGCGCGTGCAGTTTTGAATGAAAATGTAGAACAAGAACATTTGCAGGCTTGCTTAATGGTGCCAGGAGAACAACGTGTTATACGCAATTCAATTGATGCCGAATACTTCGAAGGGGCTGACGGTAAAGATATTTATTCATTGCGCTGGTGGTCGATAGTACCTTTACCAAACTTAAGTACAGAAAAGCAACGCTATGAATTTGCTGATCTCTACGGCACCTTTCACAGTGACGGGCGCTTTGATTTGAAATTAGAAAGTCCTTTTTGGGTTAACATGCCCGGCCTTGACAAGCCAGATACCGCCCTTGCTAAGCATGTAGAACTAGGCCGCAATAGCGAAGTGATTGAAGGTATGAGATTCGACAGCGTGTTGCGCTACGAAGCTGGCGCCGTTGTTGAAACTATCACTACTACAAACATTAGCGGTGGTGGCTTGTACTGGCCCCAAAAAGTCAAGAGTCGTTTCTCGAGATACCCTCTAAGTTACACTATCGACCAAAGCCGCGACCAATCATGGATGGCGATTGGCTCCCCACTTATAGCATTTGGCTGCGGCGGTGGGATTGGTGGTTGTTACGGGCGTAGAAAGTCTAAGCCAGACGCTGCAGATTTCGATCGCTGGTTCGTTGCACCTGGTCAATCATTTACCCATCAATCGTTCAAAAAGTTTGACTCCAGCCAATTCAGGGATTTGGTTTTCGATTACGGGCGTAAGGCTATTCGTGGTATTAGCCGGGTAAGGGGTGCCGTACATACCACGAATATCCCCCTTAACTACCCACCTGAATTCTTCCCGCACGAAGAAGAATGGCCGAGAATCTCATTTGAAGCTAGTTTTGATAAAGATAAGGGCTACTCGCATTTAAGATGTGAGTAATGAAGAAAGCTCTACTCCTCTTCTCTTTACTTTGTGCCGTTGCCTGCTCCACCGTGCCTGGCACAGGTCGCTCACAGCTTAACTTCATGAGCTCCTCTCAAGAAATGAGTCTTGGTGCTCAGTCCTATCGAGAAATACTAAAAGGCGAACGAGTAATCAAGCAAGGCCCTGATGCGGAAATGATTCAAGAAATTGGGCAACGCATTGCCCAATCAGCAAAAGAATATTTACCCCAATCAGATGCCAACAAGTTTCGCTGGGAATTCAAACTGATCGACGACCAGGCAATGATAAACGCTTGGGCACTGCCTGGCGGCAAAACCGCTGTTTACACTGGATTACTTCCTATAACCGGCGACACTGACAGCCTTGCTATGGTCATGGGGCATGAAGTAGCGCATGCCCTAGCTCATCATGGTGCCGAGCGTATGAGCCAAGGCGTCTTGCTGCAAATCGGCATGATAGGCGCATCTGTTTCAATGCGTGACATGGATTACGAAGACCGCACCATGATTATGGCGGGACTAGGCCTTGGTGTGCAACTTGGCGTGGTTTTACCTTTTTCTCGCGACCACGAAAGCGAGGCGGACGAAATCGGATTAATGCTTGCCGCGAATGCTGGCTACAACCCTGAAGCTGCCATTGGTTTATGGGAGCGCATGGCTGATAGCGGCGAAGAACCGCCCGAGTGGTTATCTACTCACCCAAATTCCGACACGCGTATTCAACGATTACGTGCGTTAATGCCGAAAGCGATGGCTCTTTACCGCGAGGCGGCGATTCAATGAAAAAAATCGGAATAGATGTTGGCGGAACTGCAGTCAAGATTGGCTACTTTATTGACGGCTCATTGATTGAGTGCAAGCGCTACGCTCAAATTGACAGCCTCGATGCCTTTCGCGAGTTGTTAATGCATTCAGATATCACTTCTTTTATAGATAACAGTTTTATAGGTGCTGGGGTTGGCGTACCAGGAGTAGTTGATGGCAACTGCGTTCAGGACTGCCCAAACATTAAGTGGCTAGAAAAAATAGATGTGGTCAAGGTATTGGCTGATTCACTTGGTGACCATTACAAATACAAGCTCGACAACGATGCGAATGTCGCTGCACTTGGCGAATCTGTGGCTGGCGCTGGCGTCAATCACCCTTCGTTTGCCTTTATAACGATTGGCACCGGAATTGGCGGCGGTTTAATTGTCGATGGCAACATTTATCATGGGCCTGGCGGGATGGCCGGAGAAATCGGTCATATAGGAACAGGGCATTCATTAGCATGTAATTGCGGCGCAATAGGTTGCGTTGAAGCAATCGCAAGTGCTAGTAATATCGAAAAACGCGCGCACGGTAAACCATTACCCGATATCATCGAAGCAGCCAAAGGTGGTGATAACGATTCTATTCAACTACTAAAAGAAAGTGGCACGGCACTCGGAGAAGTCATTTCGCAGATAGCCTTATTACTTGATATCCGCGTATTTGTGTTTGGTGGTGGCGGTGCCCCGTGTTTAGAAATGTGGCAGCCCCACATCAACAAAGTCATTGATTCACGCTGCTTCGGTCGTAGTGCCGATGATTTTACGGTTATCCAAGCTAGCTTAGGTAATGAAGCCGGCGTTTGCGGTGCAGCTGCCTTACTTGGTTAAAGTAAAAGGCCAGCCCTCAAATTGTTGTGCGTCCTTGCCGTTAGGATTCACCCAGCGTGGCCAGCATTCGAAGATGACATCATCGCCGAAACGAATGACTCCATAACCAGGCATGCGGTCGTAAAGTGACGCAGGTTCAAGACCTGTGTTAATCGGATTAGCCACCGCGATTACTGTTATCGGATTTCCAAAGCCATCTATAAAATCTCCGGTATAGTGCGGCGCCCCAGGCACAGCGTTTTTACCCCAGAGCGGCGGCCACCAACGACGCGGCCAAGTATTCGCCATCGCCGGAGAAGTAAACACATAAGCCCCACTATCGGTGTAGCGCAACAGGCTACCCAAGTGTTGATCACCAGCAAGATGGATAGCATCGGCATCGCCAATCATCTTTACTGCACGATTGCGCGCCGACTGCGGCCATCCGCCTGAATCAGTGTCAGCTGCGAACTTATAACCTTGTGGATATTCGCCTTTTTCAGGAATGGGCAATGAGGGCAACACACTACCGCTCTTTGCTTTTTCGGGCAAGGTCGCCAAATTACAAAACGGCGTTTGTGACAATACTACTTTTTGATATTTATCATTCTTTAACTGCGACCATTGTGCCAAAAACCTCTCTTGCCGCTCGCCCAATAAATTCGCGCCTGGCACATCAGCTTCTAAAGCATCGAATCCCTGCGCCTGCGCCCAACCGTTCTTAAATTCTCCGGCCGGTACCACATCACTTGCCGAATCTTTAAATTGGCGATCAGCGACGACCGCAAAATCGACGTTAGCGTATTTGAAATCAGTAAAGTACACGCTCATACCCGAGTCACATTTACGTTGGTCAACACCGCGTGGCAAATGCGCTGTTTGAGTTTCATGTACTACATTTACAAATTCAATCGGGTACACATATCCTCCTGAATCTTGCGCTGTCAGACCGCGCGCTTTATCAGCCTTAGCTTGACGTCCGCCGGCGCCCCAGACGTTTCCTTGGTAGATGTCGTGGTCATCAGGGATGCTCAGGCTTGGCAAATACCGCGTGAGTTCGCCGAGTGACCAGTAAAAACGGTACCATCTGTACAAGTAATCAAAAGTTAATTTTTCGATACTGCGCGAATCAACTGGGTCAATATCGCCTTCATAGAGTTGGTCTCCAGCAAAGTAGAGCATGTCGACATTTTGCAATTTTACGTTGTCAACAATTTCTTGATGCGGAAACCAAATTGCATTGGAATTCCATTGCAAGTCGCCAACATAATGTTTGAGACAATTCAGTGAAGCTAATGCGAACTCGCCTTCGGGTTCGGATGTAAAGATGCCGTGATATGCGTAGTCGTTGAATTCTTCGGCGTGCAACACGATTTTGAATTCTTCGCTTCGATTTAGATCACGACTTAGGCTGAACAGCACATTCCATGACTTAGGTTTCAAAGTTGAAACACTTGCTGTCTTCCAGACACCATTGCGCTTTATCAACAACTCTGCAGTCAAATTCTTGTAGTTTTCTAGCGGTACCAACTGTGCATTCAAGCGCACGCGATTTTGCGTTTGGGTGTACTGTACGCCTATTACCGGACCAAAGTTATGATTGCCGAAATTTTCTGCTAGATTACCGCTGTTGCTAAATTCACTAAAAGCATAACCGCCACCATTAGCGCCAAGATGTGAGACTAGTCCGAACAAACCGTCGATGTTTTGATGAGCAACACCAGTTGCTGTGCATGTCGAAACCACTGTATCACTACGCCCTTGATACGATGTCAAAGTGACGCTGGCATCGACTTCATTGACATCGATATCTACTTGCAAACGTAATTCTTCATTCAACCCCGAAAGATGCCTGGTTTGGCCAAGAGCCAGCTGCTGCAACTCGCCCTCTTTCAATGCTCCGCCTATAGACCAACTCCCCGTCTTCACATTACTCCGCGAATTGTCATACAGCGCAATATCGCCATTTAGGTTTAGCGTTGCAAGCAACCCACCGTCATTCGCCGGACGATGGTGCACTTGCGCAGAAAGACGATAATCGACATCATCGCCACCAGCGCCAAAAATGACGCCGCCGAAGCCTGAATAGATAGCAGAATCGTTGGTGCAATCAACCATAACGCTAAAACTATGCTTGCCAACTTTAGCGCTCAAACTTTGGTCCAATGACATCAAGGTGCGCAAGGGGTAGTTCTTAGCGTCCTCAACGCATTCAATGCGCTCTCCGATGACCCGCCAATCTTGCAAGCGATTCGCCCACTTACTAGAACCTATCCAAGTACGCGGCGCACTACTTAACTTCTTTTTCGTGGATGCAATCTCGCGAATTTTTATATCGCGCCATTTAATATCTGTCGCCCCGCCGTTATGTACTTGGAAAGCAATAATGCCCGAGCTTAGTGCATCGTCGTAAGCATCGCAAACTGGTACGCTGTTAATCCAGCTTTGAATATGATCGCCCACGGCCAAAATTCTAAAGTCAGTCCATTCTCCCAAAGTCATCGCCGCACGTGCAGCAGCATAATCATCACCTTCAAGCGGCTGCAGCCAACCCCGTCCACCTTCGTCGTATAAACCTC